>NZ_KZ819074.1:0-329593 GCF_003115855.1 Brenneria corticis | reverse complement strand
CACCTGTATAAATAACCGGTAACTGTCAGATCAGGTCTGAGCTAATACAATTTAGACGCTCATGGCTGACCAGTTCGGAAAAGTGCTGACGCACAAGGGTTAGCAGCTTACAATCTTCCTCAATAGTCCAGTTCTTTCTCATTTTCTTCCCCTTAATGTAAATGCCCCCGCAGCCACTCCGTAACGCGTTCAACATTAAAAGCGCGTAACCCATACTCCTGCGTCAGTAATCCTTCCGGTAAATACTCATCATATTTTTCGAGGCACTTTTCAGCGATGCTTTCGGCGAGACGAGATTCGGATGGCAAACCTTCCTGAAGCGCGCAGGCTAACGCTTGTTTAATCTCTGTGACCGTGGTTTTTTCCACTTCAACCACACCAGCAAATGAGCCCGCCTTGAAACCGCGCTGGATAAGTAATGCCGACAGCGTGTTTACGGTTTGATCGCCCTGCCAGGGAAGAATGTAGACATGCTGCCCCTGCTGAATAAAGCATTCAGAAGCCAGATTATTGTTGCGAAAACAGTGTAGCCCTTCATCAAACAGGCTTCTGGCGGTGGAGTCGGTAAAATCGGCCTTGCGATCGCCAATGGTGATGCGGTAGTCACCTTCCTGATAAATGGTGAGCATTTCCTGGCGGACGACATCATGAATGGACATCCCTTGCCCGCCAAATAAAGGTGGCTGCCCGCCTTTTGTCGCCTCGACGTAAATAACTTTTTTATCGCTATCGATATCGATCACTTTCCAGCGTCGTCCGCCGAAAATAATATGTTGGTCAGGCATCAGTGGAGAATCAACGGGGATAGAGCCCAATGTTTTGCTCCCCGCCACAATACGAAACTCTTCCGGCGTGCTGAACACGGCGTAGAAGGTGTATTGATTAACCTGACGCTCACCTTCCACGCCCAGTACCAGTTCGCCGCTTGATAGCTGAGTCAGAAACTGGAGTTCTCCCATATGCATCAACAACGTTTTGAAATCATCGATTCTGACTTTCTGAAATGGCCCTTGTTGACATAGCTGCGACCAGAGCTGATCCGCACGTACGCCTCCCCACTGTGCAATGATCGCCAGGATCTGATGGAACAGGGTGGAATAGTGCATCTGCCGGGTATCGGCAGGCTCAAACCATTTGCTGCCGATAAGTAAGCGGATCATAGCCAGCGACTGAACAAGCTGGAGCCTGAGCTGATCGACAATGCCCGACGTTGGCGTCAGTTCATGTTCGGCAATCAGCATTCTCAGTACGGCAGGAGAGTCGCGCCTGCCGGAACGTCCCATTCGTTGGCGCAGACTGGCAACGGAATGGGGGGGGGTAACCTGCACGACAGAACTGACTTTGCCGATGTCGATACCCAGTTCCAGCGTCATCGTACAGATCGCAGTGGTAGGTAAGTTGCCTTTCTGAAGCCGCTGTTCCAGCGTTTCACGTAGATCTCTGGACAGCGAGCCGTGATGGGGGAAGAACTCGTTGGGAACGATGTTCATTTCACTAAGATCGCTAAGCGTAGCGGCAATGCTTTCGGTCCGCTTGCGACTATTAGCGAACACCAGATGGGAGTCACCGCGACAGAAGCGAAAGATATCATGGCAGATTTGCGTCTCTGCCGACAGTGGGGGTTGCTGGCTCGAGGTGGCCAGCGGTTCCAGATAACCTTTTACCTGCACTTTTAATGTAGCGTGAGTTTGACTGTCGGTAATAATGTCGCAGGGCAGACGTTGATTTGGCCGCAGAGATAAAGGTACCTGTTCCAGTTCTCCCAGCGTTGCACTTAGTGCGACCCTGGGTACTGGATTGTTGATTCTTCCCAGGAGGTGATCGACCCGGTTTAACAGAGAAAGAAGCTGCATACCCCGCTCAGAACCGATGAAGGCATGGAATTCATCAATGGCGATATAAGCCAGTGGAGTGAAAGCCTGCTTTAACCATCCCGCGTTGCGGATCAGCATTGCTTCCAGTGATTCCGGGGTGATAAGCAAAATACCGGCAGGATTTTTCTTCGCTTTTAGTTTTTTGCTCTGCGCAACATCTCCGTGCCAGGGCGTGATCGGCATTTCCAACGCATCTCCGAGGCTTTCCAGCCGTCGATATTGATCGTTAATCAGGGCCTTAAGCGGGCTAATGTATAAAATACCAAAGCCTCCCTGAACATCCGCGATAGCAGAACAGGCGGGCAGGAAAAAAGCTTCAGTTTTACCAGCGGCAGTAGCGGCGCTGATCAATACATCCCGATCGCCCGCTAATATCGGTGGAATGGCTTTTTTTTGCAGTTCCCTGAGGTCTGCCCATCCCTGCTGGTATATCCACTTCCGAATGCATGGATCCAGCCGCTGGTATTCATTCATCATAATCTGAAATCGGTCAGTCCGTCCTCATCGGCATCCTCTGGCGAACTAATCTCATCCATATCGCTGGGTTTTTCCTCTGCGATAGCGACACCGGTAATCAACTGTGACCATTCAATGGACGGGTTTTGTTCCAGCACGGCGAGCATATCCAGAAATGCTTTAATCGTGTTCCGTGGCGTACGGAAATAGGCATCGCCGATGGTATTGCTACAGTGGCGTAAGAATGCCGTCAACGCATCATCAGGAACCAGATAGTTATCTACATCGCCGCCGGAATAAACGTGACGAAGGTTTTTCAACAGGATGTAGAGCTCTTCCGGCGTCAAGCTGGCTAAATGCAAGGAAGGGGATGAGTAATCAATCACCCCTGCTCGCTGAGCAAAGCTGTTTTCCGCCAGCCGTGACTGGAGCGCTTCGTAGCTATATAACCCTTTACGCGGATCGAACAGGAACTCCGGCGTGCCGCCGAGTAAAAAGCCGATATATTCAGCCGTTCCTTGTAGACAGTCATTCAGAATACGCAGTATCTGTTCATAATTAGCAACCCGGGCCTGCGTATTACTAAGCTTATACAGATTGACCATTTCATCCAGATTCACCAACAGACCGGCATACCCGGCGTGACGGACAAACAGACTCATCAGCTTTAACGAATCGTAGAAAGATGCATCAGAGATAATTGTGCGCACACCCAGATCGTTACGTGCGTCGGTTTTCGTCGTGTATTCACCTCTCAGCCAACGGATAGCATTCGATTTTAGCGTCTCATTATCCTGCTCATGGCCCTGCCAGTAACATTCAATGACTTTGGCGAAATCATAACCGCCAACCATATCGGATAGGGCTGCGAGCTTTTGGTGAATAATTGCCGGAACCGGTGTGTTTGTCGTTTCTGCTTCTTTTCTGGCTTCTGTAATAAAGCGCTCAACCACGCTTAATAAAGCATTACCATCTGGCTTATTTCGGGTAGATAGATTTTTCATCAGCTCAGAATAGAGGTTTCGCGCCTGTCCGCCGGTCGCGTGGATACGGCGATCCGGGGATAAATCCGCGCTGACCGTTACCAGCTTTTTCTCTAACGCAATCGAACGCACAACGCTTAAAAAGAACGTCTTACCTGAACCGTATTCCCCGATAATCAGACGGAATCCCGCGCCTCCATCGGTGATGCGCTCAATATCCTGATACAGTGCTTTTATCTCGTTGACCCGGCCAACCTGAATATGCTGAATACCGATTTTAGGCGTAACGCCTGACTTTAGTGATTGAATAATGGCGTCTCTTTCTTTGAGACGAATGCGAATGCCAGACATAAGTTATCCTTTGAGTTCTTGTGCTATTTCTAGGTCAACGTAAATATCACCGTCATCATCAAGTACCGGGGCATCAACCTGTTCATAAGACCAGTCATTAATCGCCTCAATCGCGCCGCTCACCATCAAATTAAGCGACTGACATAGCTCAGCGACTTCGTTTCGCGCCCAGCGTTCTTTTTCCAGCAAACGCAGGTAGAGCTGGTGATGTGCTTCATCGAGACCCGTGCCAGTATGTGACGGGATCTCTGCTGGCGGTTCGTTTGCGGGTTCATCTTCGGCAAAGATGGTGCTCAGCAACTGACGTACGTCCGTTGTGTCGGACTCGTGACGGGCAAGGGTCCGTTCATCAAGAGAAAACGTGCCGCTCGTCTCTGATGTGGTTTGTAACCTAGCTGTCGAGGTTGTTTCTGCGGTTGACAGGCGGTGGATATCGCTGGTGACGGTACTGCTGTCCAGACCGAGGCTGGCGTAAATTTTTTCCAGTTGCTTAATTTCAGCCGGATCGATTTTTCCATCTGCACAGGCGACGTTAATAATAACGTTGCCAATAGTGGACTTTTCTTTATTGCTGAGTTGCTCGATTTTGCCTTTCAGACCGGCCTGACTTGCAGGCGTATTGAGTCGCCAGGTAAGGTAGGCGTGCAGCGAGCGTTTTTCAGTCGGCGACAACGTGTCGTTATGATCAATCGTTCTCTCCAGTGCAGCCTGTTCAGCGACGTCCACACGCTTGTCCATTTGTGCAATCATTGCGCCCAACCGAAGCGCCACGGAGACTGACGTAAATTCCGCAGATGGTATGTAGAATTCAGCGTGCCCTTCGGGAAATAAAACAAGATTACCTTCTGGCTCTGGCCTGACAAGGTGATAGCGCATATCCGGTGCAATGCCGTAGCCTGCTCGCTTGGCGAAATTTTGCATCAGCTCGGCTTCTTTTTTATTGATCTTATCTGGCACAGGCATATCCAGTCTGGCCCAGAAACCAGCAACTGTTGCCAGCCCTGAATTCTCACGGATCCTCTCATCTGCCCAGTGTTTAAATTCAGCGAACATGTGTTCTGCATCTTCGGTCAGGATTTCATCGGGGAGAAGCATGATGGCGGCGACATCGCTTCCTGATGCATCTTTTTTACCGAGATAGCGGCTATAGGCATCCAGAGCGTTGATGCAGGATTCTGCAATGGGGATCAATTTCTGAATCGGTGCTTTTAAAACGCTTGGATCGGGGAGGTCCATCTGTTTTTTGACTTGGATCTCCCGGAGCGTACCGCTGGCTGGTGTATAGCTTAAATGCAACCGTGTTTTATTGGCTTTGACGACAATACCGTCACCATATTTTTGTGTATAGCGCTGTTTGAATAACGCAGAAAATTCAGAATGACATCGACGGGCAGGCGTGCGCAGTGTGTAGTCAGGAAAATAGTGTAGCCATGCCAGTGCCAGATCGGCGGAAACAGGTTGTCCTTTATCAACCGTAGTAGACAGATTAAGTCTGAACAGTAATGAACTCCTCGACGAGAAATATTCGTTTTCACTGTTTATCGAAAGGAGCGTTGGTCTGAGAATAATCATCATTTCCAGCAACTGTGTTGCATAATGCCGGAAGGAACCGCTCGCCTGAAACACGGTTCTCAGGCGGGATATTTCTTCAAATAACGCTTTGAATTCATTGTCAGAAATAGCTTCTTGTGTGCCATCTGCCAGTATGCGGCGCTCAAGACCGTAAAAATAGATAAAAACATAACCAACAGGACTGCTTGCATCGCTGCGGTCGCTTGCCAGCCAGTCAAGATAGGCGCCGCGACAGCGAGGAGAGAGAGTGGCAAAGCTGGGCCAGTATCCCAGCGACCCATCCTGATAATGTCGTGAAATATACTCGATGGGTAAAGCATCATTAACCAGAGAAGCGTCGGAACCATCGTTATAAAGATAGCCATATTCTCCTGATGAATATGTTTTTAACTGTCCGCCGAAATAAAAATTACCGTGATTAATGACGACATTTTGAATTGTAACGCTTTCTCCCGGTTTGACCCATCGCGCTGGCGTGATATTGCGCCGGGCTGCGGTTTCTCGTGACTGTTCGCGGCTGGTGCTGTATTCAACGGTCTGCCCATTAACGAAAGTAAAGGTTGCCAGTTCGTCATCATCGGATGCCTGAGAATGCATACTTGCTACGCTATTGGTTGGCTTATTGAGAGATTTTTGTCGTGACGTATTATTTATTGGGCTGATGTTTTTGCTGTTTATTCTGGGGGGCGGCGACTTTTTCTTTTTGGAAAACAGAAACCAGATAACAGCCAGTGCAATAACAAATATCCAGAAGCCCATTCCGTGCCCTTAATCGCTGATGACGCTTCCCGGCATTATTCTACCATCGGCAAAGGCGGCAAGCATAAAACTGGAAGATAGATCGTAAAATCATAGCGCGACTGGGCTGGAGTACAAGCATAAAAAACGCATTATTCAGCAGGATTATGCCATACGGCAGGGGAACTGAAGATGAGAGGTTACGTCCGCGAATCTCGCATAAAATAATTGATTTCATCCTGAACATGGCGAAGACGGTTAGCAATTTCAGCAAATCCATCAGGTTGACGAAAAAACATCCCACCTTCAACAGCCGTCTGGTGATCCCCTAAGATTGCTGCGAACCGTTTAGCGTCATCAGGCACCAGAAGCAATTTTCCGACAGTGACCTGAGTAAAATCAACGCCCGGAACAAACCAGCGGCGTTGCTTCATCTCAACCACATCATGCATTGCCTCCAGCGTTTCATACGGACTGGCGAAATCATTACGCAGCAGACAATCCACATCGTACCAGTGGCGCGCCAGCCGCTCCGGGTTTGGTGCTCTGGTTTGCGTACAGAACTGGTGCAGCGCCGTTAGTTTTTCCCAAAGAATATAACCGGTGTCATAAGCATTTACGGTCGCGGTGGGTAGCTGAAGTGCATCCATTCCTACAATCGCGGACAGGTAGCTCACTACAGGCATCAGATCGGTTGGTTTACCACGATTTCGCCCGCCAAATTCCAGCAGAATATGATCGCGTTGATAAGCCATACTATCTTCCTTCACCCGTGGAAAATAGATATCTACTTTTTCACCGCCGCTGTCGGGTTCTATTTCTGCTTCAAGGCCCGGAATTTCATAAACCTGAAGGCGTTGATTTAGCCGTTCTACCAGAGCTCTTGTCCATTCTGTTAAGCGAGCTTGCTGCTGCTCTCTGAACCGACGATTTTGGCTGTTATTCCGCGTGCTTTGCTCCCAAGCCTGTTGTTCTTCCTCTTCTGAGTGACCCGCCAGATCTGCCCAGTGAACAGAAAGATCGATATCTTCAGAAAAGCGCTCGATCACGTTCCAGCATTTGCTTAACGCCGTTCCGCCTTTAAACGCGACAGATAAACCACCCAGCAGATCCTTATTAAAAAGCAGCCGAAGGATCTCCGTTACCCAGAGATCCTTTTCCAGAAAGCTGGCTCCCAGCCCGGAGGGATGCTGCTGTGCAGCGTAAGAGAGGATTTCCTGAAGCTCGCGGCGTTGTGATGCGCTCCGATAATAATCGAAAATGTTCATCAGAGCGCCTTTTGCAGCGTCATAAGCTGCAAGCGCCACGCATGAAGCGCAGGCTCATTCATTAATTTTCCGGCAATCTGTCGCGCTTTAGCGGACGGGATGCTCAGCCGATGGAAAGCATTCTTCAGCGTTTCCGGGAGGGTATGTTCCTGATTCAGACTCAGCAAACCGCGCATCAACTCTCCTTCAGGCCGGTTCAGCCAACGTAACCGGCTTGCTGATTTATGCTGGATCCGTACTAACTCATTGCCGACACGGAATTCTCGCGTAGGACCGTTGGACCAGTAGATGCGTTTAACCGGAGCCTGCGTTTGCAGCCCCAACCGGTAAGCGGCTTCCAGTCCCTGAAGGGCGATTTTGTAGCCGCGTTCTTTTGCCCATGCTGCGGCAACATCATTGGCGCTGGCAACAACCTTAACAGAGGGGATGTTCCTCAACGGTTTCGGCCGTGAGTAGAAACCGCGCTCAACCCGGACCAGCAGACCTTCTTTTACCAGACGACTCATTGCCTGTTGCACCGACGCACGGCTTCCCAGCGAATAAAATCCGCTGATGGAAAATGGTACACCACGCTTCATGCGGTGTACCCGCTGGCGGGCCAGGGCGGCAACGGACATTTATTATCCTGTACTGACGTTTTAATTTATATGTGAATTTATCATACTCCTTGTATAACATGGAATACAAGGATGATGATGTCAGTAGCTATTATAATATGATTATAATTTTTGAATGTATCGGGCAGCAACTGTCAGCCAATCGGCTTGTTGTAGGGCATAGGGCATAGGGCATAGGGCATACCTCAAGTAAGTGATTCGGGTGACTGAGCGTAGCCAACGCACCTGCAGCTTGAAGTATGACGGGTACAGCATGACTATCTCTCTATCCACGGCGCTCGCAGCTACCAGGGCGAAAAACCAGTAGAGTTTGATTTGAGGAAGTATGTCACTCTTATCTATGGACAAAACGGCTCAGGTAAGTCGACAGTTTCCGGGTATTTTTATAAACATGGCAGATCAGATTATGGTCAATGTGGTTTGCAACCTCCGCTGGATGTAAAATTTCTTGCTGTCAATTATTGATCGCGATATCTTTTACCCGTACCTGCAAAATCAGGTGCCGGGATTGGAACCCCGATGAACCTCACTGGCGACGAGACGCCAACGCGTCTTTTTTTATGTCGCGCGTTTAGCTACACCCTAATTATGGTGGGCTGGGCGGGGGCACCGCAAGGTGCGCCGGTTTCAGTGAGGCCGGTAGTTCCAACCCCGTTCAGTCCACCACCCTGAGATTGGAACCTCTGGTGGTGGTTATAAGTTAACTTCTCACTGGAGGCTGCCATTATGGCTACAACCCTCAACCAGACTCACCCGTTACTTACCGTTCCTTTCAGCGCCGCCACGGATTTCACCGTACTGGCCGATCATTGTGAAAAGTGCGCAGATACTCAGGCGGAAAGCTACGATCTGGCGCTGAAGATGGCTCTCTGCGGTCGGCTTGCCGCCGGTCTTGCGCTGCTGAAACCGGGCCTGCGCGATCCTATCCCGCCTCACCTGATAGACAGCCTGACCGTTGATACCTTGCCCACAAACTCTCCTCGTTTTACCCCTGATGCGGATACGCTTTGCGATTACTGTTTTACCCTGACTCAGCTTCTGCTTTGCCGGATGTTTCCGCCACAAGCGGAAGAACAATTGCGCTGGCTCTTAGCGGAACTGGTTGATTACTTTGCTGCTGAACTGAAAGCCCCGCGCTGGATACGTACAGCGGATGGTGTGAAATGTATTAATGAGGAGGCGGTATGAATCAACAGGACTGGCATCCCGCCGATATTATTGCGGCGCTGAAAAAGCGGGGAACGTGGCTGGCGGCGGTTTCGCGTAACGCAGGGCTGGCTTCTTCCACGCTGGCGAATGCGCTGACAAAACACTGGCCCAAGGGAGAACGGCTGATTGCGGCGGAAGCATTGGGTGTTGCGCCTGCGGAAATCTGGCCTTCCCGTTACCGCAAGCCAGAGGAGCACTAAAGTAAAACAATCTCTCCCGTCCCGTTATCGGCGAACGCGGATAACAGGGCGGGAGAAAGCAAGCGAAGCGTGGCAGCTTGTCATTCATAAAGTGACTAAAAAATCAACGAACAACTCTATAAAAGCAAAAAACAGTTTTCCCTTTCTGTCTTGTTGCCACGGGTGTAAGTTTTCGCCTGCACAAAATGCTTCACGGCCTGAGAGAAGCGCCTGATGAATCAGGATGGTCATCCCTTACCGGCGGCTACCTTTGCAAACCGCCGGGCCATCCTACCGATGGTTAAGGTCATCCTTCACTCTCTGCTCCAATCTATAAACGGCGTGACGGGCTGCGGTCAGCCTTTGCTGCCGCGTGACAGCAATGCTGCACCAGAATTAAATTTTCAATCACTGCGCCAGTCCAGTGCGTCACTTTAACCGCGCTAAGCGGGAAAGTGACGCACCAACGCCTTTTGACTGCACCAGAGAATTCAACTGCGCCAACGCATGGCGGGATTCTGACACCGTGATTCCACCCACTTTCACTCACAGGAGAACTTGAACCGATACCGGAGGGGGATCAGGACGATCCGGGGGATAACCCGCGCAAGCGGGCGGCTGCTCAGAGAGCACAACCGAAGCCCCGCAATACCTCAACGGCTGCCGCCCCGGCGCTCAGGTATCGTTCGCAGCCCGACCCATCATTCAGGGCTATCGGCCTACGCGCCGGGGAAAAGTTGTATCAGATTTTGGAGTTGCGGCAATCATGAAAGGGGAAAATGCAAAAAATGAGTTTTCTGGAGCAGCAAATGAAAACGCTGGCGCGGCAGGCGGGCGGCAGCCATAAAACCGTTCACGACCGTATTAGGCTGGCGCAGCGCTTTTGTGGCCGTCTGGTGGTGGCGCAAAATATGCAGATCCGGCGGGTGGAGCAACTGAAAGCCCGACATATTGAGAATTACATTCGTGGGCGGCAGGAACAGGGCATAACGAAACGTAGCCTGCAAAACGAAATGGCGGCGATCCGCTGTCTGCTGAAGCAAGCAGGGCGTGATCGGTTAGCAGCCAGTGAACGGCTGTCCAATAAATCTCTCGGCTTATCCGGCGCATCCCGTAATGGTACTCGGCAGGCTATAACGGCGGAGCATTATCAGCAGGTGCTGGAAACCGCTCGCGCAAAAGACGCGGGAATAGCGGCGGCGTTGGAACTATCAAGGTTGATGGGATTGCGCTCTCAGGAAGCAGTGCAGTGTGCGCAATCGCTTAGGACATGGAAACAGGCGCTGGATCGCGGTGAATCCCGGCTGACCGTGGTGTTTGGCACTAAAGGCGGGCGGTCTCGCGAGACGGTGATTTTGGACGCTGGCGCAGTCAGAAAAGCGCTGGAAAATGCGCTGGCTGTGGCGGAACAACGCAACAGCAGGCTGCTTGATAAGCCCGACCTGAAAAGCGCGATGAAATATTGGCACGGTCAGGCGTCGCGTATCGGCTTGACCGGCGCATATTCCCCGCATTCACTGCGCTACGCCTGGGCGCAGGATGCCATCCGCTATTATCTGACGCAGGGGTTCAGTGAAAAAGAGGCGCTGGCGCTGACGGCGATGGATCTGGGCCACGGCGATGGGCGCGGGCGTTATGTGGCGCAGGTTTATGGGCGTTGAAACGATGGATAATTCTTGTATCTGGTGCAGCGAAAGGGAAAAGGCCTAAAGGGTAAAGGAAAGCTAAGGGTAACAGCGCCAAACCGGAAAGGGCCAAAGGGCTAAAAAAGCCGTGATTGGCGCTGTTCTATGTTCGTTCGACGGGGAATCTGGTGCAGTCCTGCGATTTTCCGGCGTCAGTGAACTGGTGCAAATAAAAAGCAGATCCACTGGCGCAAAGATCTGCTTTTCGGCGTCAATCAGTCATGGGCTTAGGCAACCTGAATATGTCTCTCAAAACGGTAAGCCGGTATGAGTTTCTGCCGACAGGCGTCGAGATAGTCCGACCACCATTGCATCATCTGTGTGCGTTCGTCGAGGTGCTCCGCCTTGTGGATATAGGCAGCGCGAACGTGGTTACGCTCTTGATGGCTCATCTGCGCTCCACTGCATCTTTTGACCAGCGGCCTGATTCAATCAACGCGCTACAGGCCATCGTGCGGAAACCATGACCGCAAACGTCCACCTGCGTGTCATAGTCCATCGTGCGCAGCGCCTTGTTGATGGTGTTTTCGCTCATCGGTTTGCGCGAGTCGTGGTCGCCGGGAAACAGCAACTCACTGCTACCGGACAGCAGTTTTAGCTGCTTCAGCACTGTTACCGCCTGCGTTGACAACGGCACCAGATGTGGCGTTTTCATCTTCGCGCCGCGCTCTGAATAACGCACGCCCGAAATGGGCTCCCGCTGCGCGGGGATGGTCCACATTGCGTTATCCAGATCGATCTCCGTCCAGCGGGCAAAACGTAACTCACTGGAGCGAATAAAGATCAGCAGATTAAGCTGCACTGCCAGCCGGGTTAATAATCTGCCGGAATAGCCTTCGATCCGTTCCAGAATCTCCGGCAGTTTTTCCAGCGGCAGGGCGGGGTAGTGGTTTTTGGGCGGCGGCGCAATGGCTCCGGCCAGATCGTTGGCGGGGTTGCTGGCAATCAGTCCCTCCTGCACTGCATAGCGTATGATCGCCGTGGTGCGCTGCTGTATTCGTGCGGCGGTTTCCAGATTGCCTTTTCTCTCCGCCACCCGCAGCGGGATTAGCAGATCGGCCGTTTTCAGGTCGGTAACGGGGAATTTACCGATCAGCGGAAAGACGTGCAGTTCCAGCGAGCGCAGGGCTTTGGCGGCATGGGCTTCAGTCCAACGGATATTACCCGCCACCCACTTGCGGGCGATCTCTTCAAAGGTATTGCCGTTTTTTCTCGCCTGCTTGTCCTGCTGTTTTTTTACGCCGGGATCGGCACCTGCACTGAGTACCGCACGGGCTTCCTCGCGTAGCTTACGGGCATTTGCCAGCGTGACGGTGGGATAAGCGCCAAACGCCAGCTTTTTCTCCTTTCCGCCGAAGCGGTACTTAAGATGCCAGAGCTTGGAACCGTTAGGTTTGATCAGCAGGTATAAGCCCTGCGCGTCGCTGAGTTTGTAAGGTTTATCGAGTGGCTTGGCGTTGCGGATGGCGGTATCAGTCAGAGGCATGGTGGGGGCTCCATAGTTTATCGAACCGGCAGGCCCCCAATTAAGCCCCCAAAAACTACGGATGTCAAAAAATCTGGCAGTACCCATTGGTACTCCAGATTCTTTTTAACTTACTGATTTTTTAACGTTTCCGGACGCATAAGGACATCCTGAAACTAAATTTTGGTGCCCGGACTCGGAATCGAACCAAGGACACGAGGATTTTCAATCCTCTGCTCTACCGACTGAGCTATCCGGGCAACGGGGCGCATTAAACCGTATTGCCTGCGCGTCGTCAACGGGTTTGTGAGTGAAAGAGCGGAAAACCCGACTGACTGCCGACTTTTCAGCCAGCGTTCGGGGGGCGCCGCGCATTGCGTCGGATATCAGGTCAGGGCGCCATTTTTGCGGCAGAGTGAAAAGCGCAGTACGTCTTCGGCCAGCCGCCGTGCGGTGGCGATGCTGGAAGCCTGGCGCTTTACCAGCAGCCGGCTTAAGCAGCCCTCCAGAATAAGCTCCATCTGCTGCGCCACCATTTCCGGATCGTCCGTTTCCAATTCCTCCAGTAAATCGCGCGTATAGCGATAAGACTCCTGCTTTTGCTGTTCCGCAATCTGGTGAATGGGATGGTCAACGTCGGGGAAGAAGCTACAGGCGGCAATAAACAGGCAGCCAGGGTAACGCTGTTGTTTTACCGCATCATGCAGGACCTGATATCGCGCCAGAAGTTTTTGCTCAATGCTTTTCGTGTCGTCCAGCAGGAGCTGGCGCCGCCAGACGTCGACCTGCTGGCTGTGATGGCGCAGGCTGTCATAAAGCAGGGCTTCGCGGTCGGGCCAGAAAGGCAGGAGTTCCGCTACCGGAACATCCATTTTCTTCGCCAGCATCTCCAGCGTGGTCATTGCGAAACCGTGCTGCTCCAGCAGAGTGAGCGCATGTTCAAGAACCTCTTCCCGTTGCATTGGGTCTCCTCCAGAAGAGCGGTGGCCAGATAAATAGTGTCGTTTAAGGAGCGAACTTCTGCAAATGCGCGTGAAACTTCTGCGCGTCCATAAAACCGGTCACCCGCGAGCCGGGGATCTCTTTACCCTGCGCGTCAAAAAATAGAATCGTCGGCAACCCCAACACCTGCAGCCGTTGCAGCAGCGCATTCTGTTCCGCCCGGTTGGCGGTGACATCTGCCTGTAGTAACGACATGCGCGATAAATGACGTTGCACGTCGCTGTCGCTGAAGGTGTATTTTTCAAACTCTTTACAGGCCACGCACCAGTCAGCGTAAAGATCGAGCATGATGGGGCGATGACTCTCAGCCAGCGCCTTGTCCAGTCCGGCAATATCGGTTACCGGCATAAAATTGAGGGCGGAAGAGGCGCGTTGCCGTTCAGAGCCCGCGGGAGGGAATACCCACTCCTGCAACGGCCGGGCGGCGATTAACGCCCCCGCCAACAGCAGCAGTTGAACAACCCGCATTCCCCGTTTGCGGCTGCGCAAGCTCAGGGTAAACGCCCATCCGAAGAAAGCGACGCCGAGCAGGCTCCACAGCCTTATTCCCCAGCTTTCGCCCAGTATGCGCTCCAGCAAAAAGACGGGCAGCGCCAGAATGACGAAGCCGAACGCTTCTTTGACGTATTGCATCCACGGACCGCTGCGCGGCAACAGGCGGTTGCCGAACAGGGTGATCGCAATCAGCGGCAGCCCCATTCCTAAAGCATACAGATACAGCGTACCGCCCCCCGCCAGCAGATTGCCGCTTTGCGCAATATAAAGCAGGATCGCGCTGAGCGGCGCGGTGGTACAGGGGGAGCAAATCAGCCCCGCCAGCGCGCCCATGCTGAAAACGCCGGTCAGAGAACCGCTTTGCTGACGATTACTCCATTCCGCCAGTCTGGTTTGCACGGCGGACGGCAATTGCAGGGTATACAGACCGAACATCGCCAGCGCCAGCGCGATAAACAGCGCCGACAGGGCAATCAAGACGTAAGGATGTTGCAGCGCGGCCTGAAAACGCAGCCCGGCGGCGGCGACAATCAGCCCCAGCAGCGTGTAGGTCAGCGCCATGCCCTGTACGTAGGTCATCGATAGCCAAAAGGTGCGCCGGGGCGTCAGCGGCGCTTTTCTTCCGAGCACCAGGGCGGATATCAGCGGATACATCGGCAGTACGCAGGGGGTAAAGGCGACGCCAATGCCAATCAGCAGCGCCCACCAGGGCGAGAAGGGCAGCGGGTTGGGGACGGAATCAGCGGATGCGGTTGGGGAAATCTGCCGCAGCGGGATAACCCGGGTTTCCGGCGGATAGCAGAATCCGGCATCGGCGCAGCCCTGATAGGTGACGGTTACCGTGGCGTTTTCATGTGCCTGAACCAGTGGAATATCCAGCGCCAATTGCTGTTTAAAGATGAAAACCTCGCCGAAAAACTCGTCCCGATGACTGATGCCCGGCGGTAAGTCGACGTTGCCGAGAACGGCATTGTCGCTTTCCAGTTTGATCTGCTGGCGATAGAGATAATAGCCGGGCTGTATCTCCCAGCGTACGGTCAGTTGGTTTTCCCGCTGTTGGAAATCGAAGGCGAAAGCCCGATCGACGGGTAAAAACCGGTTACTGCCGACCGTGCTTTGAGCGAACGGCGCGGCCGTGGCGGCGATAGCGCCGCATGTTGCCCAAACCAGGATAATCAGCGTAAAGATGCGTCGAGCCATGTCAGATAATCGCTATCGCCGCCCAGTACCGGCAACACCAGCAGCTCCGGCGTCTGGTAAGGGTGGTGTTGTTTCAGGTGATCCAGCAGAGCCTGCTGATGTGAGGCGTCGCTCTTGATCAGCATCTGTACTTCAGATTGCTGCTCCAGCTTGCCTTCCCAATAATAAAGCGAGCGGGCGCCGGGAAGGAGAGTGACGCAGGCGGCGAGTCGGACCGCCAGCAATGAATCGGCAAGCCGTTGCGCGCAAGGCTCGTCAGGCGCGGTACAGAGTATGACGACGGCGTCGCAGGCTGGGCTGTCGGACATCGCGGCCTCGGTTTCAGGTGAACATGCGGACACTATACCTTGCTTTACGGCATGAGGGGAATGATGCGGATCGGCGCAGTTGGCCGATCCGCGTGCGGGTTACAGCAGAATATTTCCGAGAATAAAGCCGAAAGTCACCGATAGCGCAATGGCCAGCACGCCAGGGATCAGAAATGAATGGTTAAAGACATATTTGCCGATGCGCGTTGAACCGGTATCGTCCATTTCAACGGCGGCCAGCAGCGTAGGATAAGTCGGCAAGACAAACAGCGCCGAGACCGCGGCGAAAGAGGCGACCGCAGTAACCGGAGAGACGCCAAGCAGCAGGGCTGCGGGCATCAATGCCTTTGCCGTCGCGGCCTGGGAGTAAAGCAGGGTTGCGGCGAAGAACAGCACCACGGCGAGCATCCACGGATAGTTCTGCAACAGCGCGCCCGCCGTTTCCTGAATATCGGAAATATGGGATTTAACAAACGTATCGCCCAGCCAGGCGACGCCCATGACGCAAACACATGCGCTCATGCCCGATTTAAAGGTGCTGGCGGAGAGGATCCGCGTCGTGTCTATCTTGCAGGTAATGCAAATCAAGGTCGCGACGGTCAGCATAAACACCACGATGGCTTCGTTACGCGGTAAAACCGGGTTCTGGATCAGGCCAACCGTGTCGCTGATGGCGGTGGCATACAGCACCACGGCGACGATGCCAAACAGAAACAACGCCACCGAACGTCCGGCGCCGGGTTTGCTTTCCAGTTTGCTGACGCCGCGTAGCACGGTTTCGCCTTTTTTCAGGCGTTCCTGATACACTTCGTCATGTTTAAGATCTTTTCCCAGAAAGTTACTGACGATAGCGGTCAGCAAAACGGCGGTCAGCGTCGTGGGGATACAGATACCCAGCAACATCAGATAGCTGACGCCCACGGGTTCCAGGATCCCCGCAACAAATACCACCGCGGCCGAAATGGGGGAAGCGGTGATGGCGATCTGTGAGGCCACTACGGCAATCGACAACGGGCGGGAAGGGCGGATGCCCTGCTCTTTGGCGACTTCGGCAATCACCGGCAGGGTAGAGAAGGCGGTGTGGCCGGTTCCCGCCAGGATGGTCATGAAATAGGTGACCAGCGGCGCCAGAAAAGTCACGTATTTGGGCTGCCGGCGCAGTAATTTTTCGGCCAGACCGACCAGATAATCCATCCCGCCGGCTACCTGCATGGCGGCAATTGCCGCGATAACCGCCATGATGATTTCAATCACGTCAAAGGGAATAACGCCGGGTTTTATCTGTAGCCCAAGGGTAAGAACTAGCACGCCCAGACCGCCGGCAAAACCGATGCCGATGCCTCCCAGTCGTGCCCCGAGATAGATGGCCAGTAGAACAATAAGCAGTTCCAGGGTAATCATGAAAGATGCTCCTTTTATGTAGGGTATTTTATATAAGTTTTTCTTATTGCTATGTAAAACATAAAACAAAGGCACGCAGCTCTTTGGGAACAGACGTGCCTGGTATGGATTAGGCGATGCTTTTAGGGCAGATCGTTCTCGTCGGTGTAGCGTTTGGCTTTGTACGCCGGGTGCATCAGGTTCTGAGTAGAGAAAATATCATCCAGTTCAGACTCGGTGAGCAGACCGCGCTCCAGCACCACTTCACGTACGCTTTTCCCGGTTTCCGCACAGATTTTGCCGACGATATCGCCGTTATGGTGGCCGATAAAGGGATTAAGGTAAGTGACGATGCCAATGGAATTAAACACATACGCTTCGCAGACTTCTTTATTGGCGGTAATGCCGTTGACGCATTTTTCCAGCAGGTTGTAGCAGGCGTTGGTCAGAATATGGGTCGACTCGAACATCGCCTGCCCGATAACCGGCTCCATCACGTTCAGCTGCAGCTGGCCGGCTTCGGAAGCCATGGTGACGCAGGTATCGTTGCCGATAACCTTGAAACACACCTGATTGACCACTTCCGGCACCACCGGGTTGACCTTGGCCGGCATGATTGACGAGCCGGCCTGCAGCTCCGGCAGGTTGATTTCGTTCAGGCCGGCGCGCGGCCCGGATGAAAGCAGGCGCAGGTCGTTACAGATTTTCGACAATTTAACCGCCAGGCGCTTAAGCGAACTGTGAACCATCACGTAAGCGCCGCAGTCGGACGTGGCCTCAATCAGGTCTTCGGCCGGAATACACGGCAGGCCGCTGACCTGCGCCAGATACTGTACCGCCAGTTGCTGATAGCCGTCCGGGGTGTTCAGCCTGGTACCGATCGCCGTCGCCCCCAGGTTGACTTCCAATAACAATTCGGCGGTACGCAGCAGGTTTTTGTTTTCTTCTTTCAGTAACACGTTGAAGGCGTGGAACTCTTGTCCCAACGTCATGGGAACCGCATCCTGCAGCTGGGTGCGCCCCATTTTCAATACGTCGGCAAATTCCTGGGCTTTGCGTTCGAAGCCGTCGCCAAGCAGCGTCAGCGCATCAATCAATTTCAGAATCGCGGCGTAAACGGCGATACGGAATCCGGTGGGGTAGGCGTCGTTGGTCGATTGGCATTTGTTCAGATGATCGTTCGGATTCAGGTACTGGTATTCGCCTTTCCGATGTCCCATCAATTCCAGGCCGATATTAGCCAGCACCTCGTTGGTATTCATGTTTACCGAGGTGCCCGCGCCGCCTTGATAGACATCAATCGGGAATTGATCCATGCATTTGCCGTTATTCAACACCTCATCGCAGGCCTGGATAATGACATCGGCAATTTTCCGCGGGATGGTTTGCAGCTCTTTGTTCGCCAGCGCAGCAGCCTTCTTAACCATTACCATGCCGCGCACAAATTCCGGGATATCGCTGATTTTGCTGTTGCTGATGTAAAAGTTTTCAATGGCCCGTAGAGTATGCACGCCGTAATAAGCCTCTGCGGGAACTTCTTTAGTACCTAACAGGTCTTCTTCAATACGAACATTATCTGACATGATAGCCTTCTATTATTCTGCTGCTGACCAGCGCCAAAGTGAAATGGTTATACGATCACAGGCAACGGTCGCAGAATGTTTAACCATAACCGCATCCGTTGTCATTATGATGTTCTGCAAGTGGAAAAAATAGTAGCCTGGATCACTATCCGTCTCGTCGTTTGAACTTAGTCAAACGAACTGTGATAGTCATCACGCGTAACTATTTTAAGATAATAAATGGTCCTGCCATAGCTTGAAAATAGTCAATCGCGCTACCATCTCGGTAGATTATAATGTGCAGTGCGGTGCTGCCTGGTCATATTTGTTTTCAATAACATAATTTGTTTACAACAACCGCGTTTGTTTTTAACAGCATGCGTTTTCAAAAACAGGAGAGTCGGGTGCGCTGGTTACCGTTGCTATTAATTTTTCTTTTCGTTTACATAGAGATATCGCTGTTTATTCAGGTGGCGGAGGTACTCGGCGTAGCGATGACCCTGTTGCTGGTGATCTTTACTTCTTGCGTCGGCGTGTCGCTGGTGCGTAACCAGGGCATGAAAACCATCGTCCAGATGCAGCAGAAAATGGCCTTGGGTGAAAGTCCGGCCGCCGAGATGGTCAAAAGCGTGTCGCTGGTGCTGGCGGGCTTTCTGCTGCTGATCCCGGGCTTCTTTACCGATTTCCTCGGGCTGCTGCTGTTGCTGCCGCCGGTACAAAAGCGGTTAACCCTGAGGCTGATGCCCCACTTGCACATTTGGCGTTCCGGCCCCGGCGCTCCTCCTTCCTCCGACGGCAATACTTTTGAAGGCGAATACCAGCGTAAAGACGACGGTCGTAGAAATATTGAGCAGCGGGATGAAAAAGACGATCGCTGATCGTGGCGATGAATCGAAGAATAAACAAGGATTATCGTATTGATAATCCTTGTTTTTTTATTTGTTGATAACAAAAAAACGCTACTTAACGCAAAAAAAATAAATTTCCTCCCTTGAAGGGATAGGAAACGCCCCCACTTAGAACACCACAAGGCCGGATATGAGGGCATATCCGGCGTTTATCCCAAAACTGATATGGACTTTCTCAAAGGAGAGCTATCAATGAAAATTCGTCCATTGCATGACCGCGTGATCGTCAAGCGCAAAGAAGTTGAGTCCAAATCTGCTGGCGGCATCGTTCTGACCGGCTCCGCCGCAGGTAAATCTACCCGTGGCGAAGTACTGGCCATCGGCCATGGCCGCATCCTGGAAAACGGCGAAGTGAAACCGCTGGATGTGAAAGTAGGCGACATCGTTATTTTCAATGATGGCTACGGCGTGAAAGCAGAGAAGATCGACAACGATGAAGTGTTGATTATGTCCGAAAGCGACATTCTGGCAATTGTTGAAGCGTAATTGCGCGTAACTCATCTGAACTGAACGAATTTAAGGGAAATACACCAATGGCAGCTAAAGACGTAAAATTCGGTAATGACGCTCGCGTAAAAATGCTGCGCGGCGTAAATGTACTGGCTGATGCAGTGAAGGTTACCCTGGGCCCGAAAGGCCGCAACGTTGTGTTGGATAAATCCTTCGGTGCACCCACTATTACTAAAGACGGCGTGTCCGTTGCGCGTGAAATCGAACTGGAAGACAAGTTCGAAAACATGGGCGCGCAGATGGTGAAAGAAGTTGCCTCCAAAGCGAACGACGCGGCCGGCGACGGCACCACCACCGCCACCGTACTGGCTCAGTCGATCATCACTGAAGGCCTGAAAGCGGTTGCCGCGGGCATGAACCCGATGGATTTGAAACGCGGTATCGATAAAGCCGTTATCGCCGCCGTTGAAGAGCTGAAAAAGCAATCCGTACCCTGTTCGGATTCCAAAGCCATCGCTCAGGTGGGCACCATCTCCGCCAACTCCGACGAAACCGTGGGCAAACTGATTGCTCAGGCGATGGAGAAAGTGGGTAAAGAAGGCGTTATCACCGTTGAAGAAGGTTCCGGTCTGCAGGACGAACTGGACGTGGTTGAAGGTATGCAGTTTGACCGCGGCTACCTGTCCCCTTACTTCATCAACAAACCTGAAACCGGCTCCGTTGAGCTGGAAAGCCCGTTCATCCTGCTGGCTGACAAGAAAATCTCCAACATCCGCGAAATGCTGCCGGTGCTGGAAGCGGTAGCCAAAGCCGGCAAGCCGCTGCTGATCGTGGCGGAAGACGTTGAAGGCGAAGCGCTGGCGACGCTGGTGGTCAACACCATGCGCGGCATCGTGAAAGTGGCCGCGGTTAAAGCGCCTGGCTTCGGCGACCGCCGTAAAGCCATGCTGCAGGATATCGCTATCCTGACCGGCGGTACCGTTATCTCTGAAGAGATCGGTCTGGAGCTGGAAAAAACCACGCTGGAAGATCTGGGTCAGGCAAAACGCGTTGTCATCAACAAAGATACCACCATCATCATCGATGGCGTGGGTGACGAAGGCGCCATTCAGGGCCGTGTTACTCAGATCCGCCAGCAGATTGAAGATGCGACGTCCGACTACGACAAAGAAAAACTGCAGGAGCGCGTGGCTAAACTGGCAGGCGGCGTAGCCGTTATCAAAGTTGGCGCGGCGACTGAAGTTGAAATGAAAGAGAAGAAAGCTCGCGTTGAAGACGCCCTGCACGCTACCCGCGCCGCAGTGGAAGAAGGCGTGGTCGCCGGCGGCGGCGTGGCGCTGATTCGTGCCGCTTCCTCTATCACCGCGGCCGGTCTGAAAGGCGACAACGAAGACCAGAACGTGGGCATCAAGGTTGCGCTGCGCGCCATGGAGTCTCCGCTGCGTCAGATCGTGGTCAATGCCGGTGAAGAAGCCTCGGTGATCGCCAACAACGTTAAAGCCGGCGAAGGCAGCTACGGCTATAACGCCTACACCGAAGAGTACGGCGATATGATCGGCATGGGTATCCTGGATCCGACCAAAGTGACCCGTTCCGCTCTGCAATACGCCGCATCTATCGCCGGCCTGATGATCACCACCGAATGTATGGTGACCGACCTGCCGAAAGAAGATAAAGCCGATTTAGGCGCTGCCGGCGGTATGGGCGGCATGGGTGGTATGGGCGGCATGATGTAATACCGCGTCGCCGCCATGGGCTGATGTTCCGTGGCGGATTGACCGGGTTTACCGTCATTTCTCCCGCAAAAGGCACCGTCCGGCTGATTATCGCCGGCCGGTGCCTTTTCTATTTGCTTACCCGCCAGCCTCCGATTATTTTGCCGATCGCCATGCCGTTTCGTGACGCCTTTCCCTCTGCGGATAATTGCAAAAATGTTACCGTATCAGGTATCAATTGGTTTAGAGCGTGTTATCGGGGCGCTATTCTGCGCTACAATATGAGACGTTTACTTTATTCACCAAGCAACCCTGAGTGGAGTAGGGATGATGTCCGATAATGCGCAAATTTCCCTGCGCGCTGTTGAATGGTTTAGCGAACAGCCCGCAATGATGCCTGCGCATATCGAGGGCTGGCTGATGGAAACCGCGTCAATGACGCAGCGCCTCGACGGCTATTGCGATCGCCTGACGGTGACCGTCCGCAATGAGCGTTTTATCCCTCCGCAGGCGTTGCATGACGAACGCGCGCATCTGCCCGTCAGTGAGCGTTATTGGCTGCGTGAAGTCGTGCTCTATGGCGACGGGTGTCCCTGGCTGTTTGGCCGCACCCTGATACCCCAACAAACGCTGGACGGTGCAGGCGCCGCGCTGATGAACATCGGCAACGTACCGCTGGGGCGCTACCTGTTTCAGCATGATGCCCTGACGCGTGACTATATCCATACCGGACGCGGCGAAGATTTATGGGCGCGCCGTTCCCGTTTGCGTCTTTCCGGTCATCCATTGTTGTTGACCGAGCTGTTTTTACCACAGGCGCCGCTTTATTTTACGGATAGCCGTGAAGGCTAGCCGGCAATTTAGGAGATTAATCCGTTGGAAAGAAGTGTAACCGCGGGGAAGTGGCTGGCTTACTGTCGGTTGATGCGTATTGATAAGCCGATAGGCTCTCTGCTGCTGCTATGGCCGACGTTATGGGCGCTATGGCTGGCCGGGCGGGGAACGCCTGAACCGTGGACATTGCTGGTTTTCGTCGCCGGCGTCTTTTTAATGCGGGCGGCGGGCTGCGTCATCAATGATTATGCCGACCGCCATTTCGACGGGCACGTAAAGCGCACGGCCTCGCGCCCGCTGCCCAGCGGCATGGTCAGCGAGCAGTCGGCCAAGGTGCTGTTTGTGGTGCTGGTGCTGCTGGCGTTCAGCCTGGTGCTGACGTTGAACATGATGGCCATCTGGCTTTCCGTCGCCGCGCTGGCGCTGGCGTGGATCTACCCGTTTATGAAGCGCGTCAGCCACCTGCCACAGTTTGTTCTGGGGGCGGCGTTCGGCTGGTCGATACCGATGGCCTACGCCGCGGTGAGCGAGTCCCTGCCCGCAACCTGCTGGATGATGTTTCTGGCTTATGTCTGCTGGACGGTGGCTTACGACACCCAGTACGCGATGGTGGATCGCGACGATGACCTCAAGATCGGCATCAAATCCACCGCCATCCTATTCGGCCGTTTTGACACTTTGATTATCGGTCTGCTGCAGCTCTTCATGCTGCTGCTGCTGGCGGCGTTGGGGTATATGGAGGCGCTGGGGCCGGTATTCTATCTGGCGCTGCTGGTCGCCGCCGCGCTGTTTGTTTACCAGCAGAAGCTGATTGCCGGACGCGAGCGGGACGCCTGTTTCCGGGCCTTCAAAAATAATAACTATGTTGGCATGGCGCTGTTTGTCGGCGTGTTGTGCGGTCTGTAAATGGAAAGAAAGGCGGCGAAAGCGCCGCCTTTCTTTTTAGGCATTACGCCGCGGGAGAACGCTCTTCGCTTGTCGGCTTTTCGCTATCGGCCAGCGCCAGCGTCGGCGAACTGGCGCTCTCGATGGTCAACCTGACTTCCGGGGTGATTAAATCGCCCAGGATATTGTAGATCTCCAGAATATCCCGCTGAGCCGCCTCGCTGCTGTCCGTGATGTAGCCTTCGCTGCGCAAGGTGGCGACCAGGGTGGAAAACACCGCTTTGTCGAAAAACTCAGGCGCGTTGATGCCGTGCAGAACCGACAGCCGCTGCGCCATATTGCGGCTCTCTTTTTCCAGCGCTCCGCGATTGATGCCCGGATTGGCTCCCAGCAATGACAGCGTAATGGCATAGCGCTGCAAGGTTTCACGCACCCCGGCCGCTAACAGCTGTAGCGTACGGATGCGCGCGGGGTTGATAAGCAACTCGTCCTCTTTGGCGTTCAGCAGCTGTTGCCGCGTCAGTTCCGCCGTCAGAGCGGACAACACCTCCGGCAGCGCTTCCTGGCTGTAATGCAGGAACAGCTCCGCCTGAAGCAGGGGATAAACCAGCGTAATCTGGCGGATCAGTTCGCTCAGGGTAATGCGGCGATGGTGGATCGCCATACTGGCGATAAGCGAAGGCAGGATCAGCAGATGCTGAATATTATTGCGGTAATAGGTCATCAGCACCGCCTGTTCCCGCGGCAGAATAATGATGTCGCCGATATTGTCTTTCTCGACTTCAAATTTATCCATGCTCAACGCGTGTTCCAGCAAGGCATCCGGCGTCTTTTTCGGTACGGTGATGTCTTTATGGTAAGGAACGTTGCGCAGCAGTTGCAGATAGCAGTCCAGCTGTTCGTGCATTTGCTCGCGGGTAAGGGAGCGCTGGCGAGACGCCAGTAGCGCCGTTGAACAGAGGTTCATGGCATTGGCGGCGGCGGCGTTGTTGATGCGCACCATGATATCCATCGCGATATCCTGCACCGTCGGCGATAACCAGCTTGGGCGCTGGGCTTCAATCGGGTCGATGGCATCGCGCCATTGCGGCACGTGCTGATTCAGATAGGCGGTCAACGGCAGCGGATCGCCGAAGTTCACATAGCCCAGTCCGAGGTTACGCAGCTTACGCAGGCCGCGCACCATCTGCATAAAGCCTTCTTTCTCTTTCGTCGCGCCGCGCAGCTCTTTCGCATAGGTGCCGACTTCCATAACATGCTCATAGCCCACATAAATGGGCACCAGCGTAATGGGGCGCGTGCCGCCGCGCAGCATGGCCTGGATGGTCATGGCCAGCGTACCGGTTTTCGGTTCCAGCAGCCGTCCGGTGCGCGAGCGTCCGCCTTCGACGAAATATTCGACGGAGTAGCCGCGGGCAAACAGCTCGCCCAGATATTCGCGGAAAATGGTGGAGTACAGCTTATTGCCTTTGAACGTGCGGCGAATAAAGAAGGCTCCCAGCTTGCGGAAGATCGGACCGGCAGGCCAGAAATTGAGATTGATCCCCGCGGCGATGTGCGGCGGAACCAGCCCCTGATGATAGAGCACGTAGGAAAGCAGCAGATAATCCATATGGCTGCGGTGGCAGGGCACATAAACGATTTCATGCCCGTCCTGCGCCAGTTGGCGCACGCGTTCGGCGTTATGGACGTTAATACCCTGATAGAGGCGGTTCCAGGTCCAGCTTAATACGCGATCCGATAAACGCACGGCTTCATAGGAAAAGTCGGCGGCGATCTCTTCCAGCAGGGCAATGGCGTTTTGCTGCGCCCGCTCGTGGGATAGCTTCTTGCTGCGCGCCTCGTCATCAATGGCTTTTTTGATCGCTTTGGAGTTAAGCAGCTTATTAAACAGTTCCTGACGCACCGGAAGGCGCGGGCCCACCGCGGCCAGACGCTGGCGTGAGAAGTGCATGCGGGCGACGCGGGCGAGCTTGTGGGCAATGGTTTTATCCGTGCCGTGCTCGGTCGCCATATAGCGCAATGACACCGGACTGGAGAAACGGACAAAACTGTCCCGCCCCAGCCACAGTACGGCGAAGAATTTCTCGATACCGTTAAGCAGCCGCAAATGCGGCGTCGCCGGACTCTGCCCTTCGCGGCCGGGAGAGCGGCCGAACATCACCGATACCGGCACCATCTGCACGTCCAGTTCGGGATTGCTCTGGTGCAGGTCCAGATAGTCGTGAAACAGTTTTACCGATTTCTGTTTCGGAACGTAGTAGCGGAAAACCCGCGGCCCGTCATTAATGAAAACATGGCTGGGTAGCCGCACGCCGCCGATATCCACCGGTTGTAGCGGATCCGGCAGACCTAACGCCTGACATTTCGCCTTTAGCGTCAGTAAATCCGCCTGCGAATTGTAAGGCAACACATAGAGAACCGGGCGCGAGGGATCCAACCCCAGTTCAGCCACGGGGTCTGTGGGTATGACCTTACTTTTCACTAACAGTTTGAGTGGGAAATTCAGTAAGTTATAGTAAATTTTACGCCAACCTGACATAACAACTTGAAGCCTCTTGTTAGCAATGCGTCGCAAGGATACCAGAAACTGCGCTGGAGATCTGTTGTGATGAGACAACGGTTGCGCGTTAAAATGCGGCCGATCGTTGATAAATAATTAAATAATCGGAGAAGGAATGAATAAGGCAACGGGGATGACCCGGATAATCAAGGCAGCCGGCTATTCCCTGCAGGGATTGAAGCAGGCATGGCGACATGAGGCGGCGTTCCGTCAGGAAACCTGGCTGACGGTTGTCGGGACGATCGTCGCCTGTCTGCTGCCGGTTACCCTGGTTGAGAAACTGCTGCTTATCGGCTCGGTGGTATTGATCGTGATCGTTGAGCTGGCTAACAGCGCGATTGAAGCGGTGGTCGATCGTATCGGCCTTGAGCGTCATGAGCTATCCGGCCGGGCAAAGGACATGGGCTCGGCCGCGGTGCTGGTCGCCATTCTGTTGGCCGCGGTGGTGTGGGGCAGCATCCTGTTTGAGCATTATGTTTGATTGACGTTTTATTTTTGCGATGGCGGGCGGTCTTTCCCGCCATGCAATGCATTCGTTACTCCCACAGGTGAGTCGTCATAACCAATTCATGTCGATGAGCTGACTCCACCACCAGATGCCAAGCGTCATCTGCACCAGATAGGTCAGCAATGTGATGACCAGCCCGACAATCCACCAGGATTTGACGTCGTTGTATCCCAGGCCAAAAATCACCGGGCCTGCCGCCCCGCCATAGTGGGTGACGCAGCCGCCGTAGGAGTTTGCGAACAGCAGCGCCAGCGCGGTGAGCATGATTGGCGCGCCGGAGACGTTCGCCAGCATGGCGAACACGGGAACCATGGCGACCACATAAGCACTGCCGGACGCGAAGAAATAACGCACGATGATACTGAGGAAAATGATTACCAGCAGCGCGATATTGCCGTGATCGCCAAAAAACAGATTGTTTTGCAACACGGCGGCAAGCCAGGCGAAGAAGCCGGTTTTAGACAGTAAAGAACTGAGGCTGATAATGCCGCCAAACCAGATTAACGTATTCCAGCCGCCTTTGTTTTTGATGACGTCATCCCAGGTGACAATCCCCAAGATCAACATCAGCCCCATGACGATGATGGCGACCGTCGCGGCGTTCAGACCAATATGTCCGCCAAAAATCCATCCCAACAGCGCGAATACAAATAGTGACAGCAACATTTTCTCGGATAGCTTCATCGGCCCGAGCTCCTGTAACCCGGCGGCGGCAATGGGTTTGTTATCGATTTTTTTCAATTCAGGGGGATACATTTTATAGATAATGAAAGGGATCAGTAACAGCATGGTCATTCCCGGCACCAGCGATGCCAGCGCCCAGCCCCCCCAGCTCAGTTGGATATGCATAATATCCTGCACCAACTGGAGGGCGAGAATATTGGCCGCCATGGCGGTAAAGAACAGGTAGCTGGTGGTCTTGGTCACCATATAGACATTCATCATCAGGTAGTGGCCGATACGGCGCGGCGATGTCTCCGGTTCCGATTCCAGAGCGACCGCCACGCTGTTGATGATTGGCAGGACAATACCTCCGGCGCGGGCGGTGTTTGACGGGGTGGCCGGTGACAGAATCAGATCGAGAAAAACGGTGACATAGCCCAATCCCAGTGAGGTATTCCCTATTTTGCCAATCAACAGATAGGCTATACGCTTGCCCAACCCGGTGATGACAAAGGCGGCGCTGAGCGTGAAGGCCGAAAAAACCAGCCAGGTGGTGCCGGAAGCGTAGCCACTCAGTACCGCTGACATTTTGACCGTATCGCCGCCCAGGTTATCGACCACCACCATGGACGTGGCGATGGCAATCAGCAGAATGACCGGTTCAGGAAAGGGTTTTAGCACCAGGCCGGCAATGGCTCCCAGATAAATGCCGGCCAGAATCCAGGATAGCTCGGTGAGCCCCTCCGGATAGGGGAAACACAGTGTTATAAGCGGAAAAACGACTACGGCCGCTATTTTATACAACCGCTTTTTTGGCATATCCATAATAAAGTTCCTTTAGAGGAATAGGTTTGCCGGCGTAGTGAGTTGTGCCAGAAACCAGGTTGCGATCAGCAGGTCGGCACTGCCGCCGGGACTGAGGTTGCGTTGGATGCATGCAGTGTCGAATTGATGGATCTTCTTGAGATCGGAATGCTGGCGGATGCCGCCTTGGGATTGAATCGCGGCGGCCTGTTGCTGTATCCACCGCAGTGAGGATTGCCCGCCGCGTGATGCGATATTGGTGTCGTCATTGTGGGCGATAAGCAATATCAGGGTATCGAGCAGCGCCAACTCGGGATCGGTTCCCTGTTGCAGACGGAGACGGTAGTGGGGCAGCGCCAAGCGGATAACGAGTGGGTAGCCCGCTTCGGCTGCACCGCGCGCGCCGGTTAACCCCAGTTGCCGGAACAGCCGTTCTCCTGCCGTTTGCGGTAAATTGCGGGTTTCCAGTTCACGCGCCACCAACCCCGGACAAAATGAGGCAACGGTCCGGCATAGCCGCTCCGGCGTTATCGGCTGTTGCTGATGTAATAGCCTCCCCAGCGCCGTGAACAGCAGGCCGAGGATGAAAATAGTGCCCTTGTGAGTATTTACTCCGGCGGTAGCGCGCAGCATATGTGCTTCACAGGCCATCCCCAGCGGACGAATACCGGATAGAACCTGCGTTGGCGGTAGTGAAGCGCTGCACAAACCAAATTCCAGAAAATAGGGGAGCCACTGGCGAATCGCGAACGCGCTTCGATGAAAATCGAGCAGCGACATATCCTTGTGAGCCCCGCAATTGTGGCGATCAACCAGCCCGGGTTTCGGCGTCAGGTTTACTTCCGTCAGCATCGCGCGCCAGGCAAGAACGCTGTAAGGTTCCACCCGTAGTATTGATGCGATATCAGCGGTACCAGAAACGATATGGCTAGTGGCCAAATGAGGGGTGATTGGCGTCATCGTTTATTCCTTTACCTGATGAACCACATCGATCGCTGAGCCATCGCGATACCGCACAACGGCGATAATCTTGTCGGTAAATTCGATCGGTTGAGGTTGACCGGTCAGCAGGCGGGCGCGCTGGTGGAGCCAGTCAATGGAGACGACGTTTAACCCGGCCTGGATAAGACGTTCGGCGAGTTCCGCACGCGCCGGATTGACGGCGATACCGTGATCGGTAACCAGGATATCGATGCTGGATCCCGGCGTGACGCAGGTGAGAACCTGATCAACCAGCGTAGGGATACGGCCGCGTACCAGCGGTGCGACAATGATCGATAAGGCTGCGGCGATCGCGGTATCGCAATGACCGCCGGATGCGCCGCGCAGTACGCCGTCAGAGCCGGTCAATACGTTGACGTTGAACTGGGTATCCACCTCCAGAGCGCTGAGGACCACAATATCGAGCCGATCCACTGCCGCCCCCTTGGAACCCCAGTTGGCGTATTGGTTGACGCTGATCTCGATATGGTTGGGGTTATGCGCCAATGATTCGGCGGCAAAGCGATCAAAACTCTGCACATCAAGAAGTTTTTTAATCAATCCTTTCTCATGCAGATCAACGATTGTGGAGGTAATGCCGCCCAGCGCGAAACCGGCGTGAACATTGCGGCGGCGCATTTTATCTTCCAGAAAACGGGTAACGGCCAGTGATGCGCCGCCGGTACCGGTTTGTAGTGAAAATCCGGCGTTGAAATAGCCCGAGTTGACGATCACGTCGGCCGCCGAGCGGGCAATGAGTAACTCACGGGGATTGGAGGTCATTCTGGTCGCATCTGCGCCAATCTTGTCGGGATCCCCGACCTGGTCGATTTGTACGATCAGATCGACCTGATCCTGCATAATGCTCGCCGGGTTATGGGGGTAGGGCAGAATCTGTTCGGTGAGCAGTACCACGCAGTCGGCGTTTTCCGCATCGGCCTGGGCATAACCGAGTGAGCCGCAGCAGGCCCTGCCCGTATAGCCGTTGGCATTCCCCTCGCTGTCACAGGCGGGGACGCCGAGGAAAGCGACATCAATGTGCAATTCGCCGCTATTGATTAAATGCACCCGCCCGCCATGGGAATGAATCTGTACCGGTTCGGCCAACAGCCCGCGGGAGATCTGCTCTGCCAGCGCCCCACGCAGGCCGGAGGTATAGATTTTGCTCACTACGCCGTTGCGAATATGTTCAATTAACGGCGCATGGCAATCATTCAGCGAACTGGAGGCCAGCGTGAGGTTTTTGAAACCCATTTGCGCGATGCCGGACATCACCTGATTGAGCGTCAGATCGCCGCCGCGAAACGCGTGATGAAATGAGACTGTCATACCATCGCGTAAACCGGAACGCCGAATGGCATCATTTAATTCGTCGCACAATTTTCTATCATGGCGCCTTTGTGCCCGATATGCGTTTTTGTCACTCTCCTGAAAGGTTTTCAGTGGTTGGTCTGCCTGAGAGCCAAAGGCGGCGACATGCTGTTGCCGCAGGGAATTCCGTTGCTGAGTCATCATTGTTTTACCTTATTCTTCCTGGATGCCGGAGAGTGCGGCGCGTAAAAGGACCAGACGGGCGCGTTCGATGACCGGGCTGTCTACCATTCTCCCGTCCAGTGACACGACTCCGCGCCCTTCGCGCTCCGAGGCTTCAGCGGCTGTAATTACGCGTTGCGCGTGTTCGACCTCTTTCCGGGTTGGTGAATAGAGGTTATGCAGTAGCTCTATTTGGCGCGGATTGATCAGCGATTTACCGTCAAAACCGAGTTGCTTGATCAACGCGGCTTCCTGAAGAAAACCCTCATCGTTATTGGCATCGGAATACACGGTGTCAAAAGCCTGAATCCCCGCGGCTCGGGCGGCCTGAAGAATTGAACAGCGGGCGAACAGCAACTCCATGCCCTGTGGGGAACGTTCGGTTCGTAAGTTACGGACATAATCTTCGGCCCCGAGAGCGATACCGATCAGCCGGGGCGAGGACAGCGCAATGGCGGCGCAGTGGGTGATGCCTTCGGCCGATTCGATGGCGGCGAGCAAGCCCGTATCGCCGACTTCACGACCACATGCTTTTTCAATCCGCGTGATTTCATGTTCAATATCCCAAACGTCCTGTTCAGTATCGGTTTTTGGCAGGCGGATAATGTCGGCGCCGCCTCGTACTACGGCTTCCAGATCGTCCAGACCGTAGGCGGAATTCAGGGGATTCACCCGTACGATGGTTTCTACTTCCTGATACAGCGGGTGCTGTAACGCGTGATAAATTAAACGACGGGCCGCGTCTTTTTCACGAAGAACGACGGAATCCTCAAGGTCGAACATCAGCGAGTCGGCGCGGTAGATAAAAGCATTACTGACCATTGCGGCATTGGAACCGGGAACAAAAAGCATGCTGCGACGGATCCGATTTCTCCTTTCAGGCGTCATCTCTGTTCTCCCTCGGTAAATGTGAAAGGTCGCTTGCGCGTAATAACAGCGTTTCCAGACGTGCTCGCAGAATGCAGTCCAGCGCGCCTTTGTCATCCACGATGATCTGAACGTTGCTGATATTGTGCTGAGAGAACACATCCAGCACGGTGGTTCGAATGGCGTCGCCAAACTGTTTTTCGACGCTGCTGCTGATTTGCAGATCGATGCCTGGCGTTTCAGATGGGGCGATATGTATCATCACGTCGCTCGACTCGAGAGTGCCGGCGACGGCTGCGTGGGTAATTTTCATTTTTCACCTGATTCCAATACGGTTTTTTGTGAGGAGAAAGCGGCGTTGGCTGCGAGCATGCGTTGCAAATAGTCGCGGGTCACTTGAGGTACTAACGGCGCGATCGCTTTCATATCTTTTTTCACCAAAAGCTTGCGAACGCCGGATGCGGAAATCGGGGTTCCGTGGTAGCGCAATCGTTCAATTTCCATTACTGCGATTGGTGGGGAAGGTAGCGAGGTCGTGGCCAGCCAGTAACGCATATCGTGGTTATACCTGGCCGTCACATGGCAAAATGGTTCGCTGCCGACAAACCGGTGGGTGATGCCTAATGCGGGAGCCAGGTATTGGCGAAAAATTTTGAGGTCAATTTCGGTGTGGCAATGGTCGGCGACACCCTTGTCTTTGATGAAATAACAAGGGAATGTGGCCCGTGAAATCAGATAGTCGGATCCCGGATGTACGGTCAGATTCGCAATATCGGCAGTGCTGCTTCGTACCAGTCGCAGACGATCTTCATAAGGGAAACGTGACGTATTTTCTTTCACCAAAAAGATATGCAGCCAGTCGCATTGTTTTACGGCTTGCTGAACAAGATAAAGGTGCCCGTTGGTAAATGGATTGGCGTTCATAATAATGCTGCCGATTCTTTTACCAGGCTGGCGCAGTGCGCTCAGTGATGCGGCATAACGGCTGAGGCCATTAGCGCTATTTTCCATCAGTACTACGGTGCCTGGAACATCAATAATGGTATGGAAACCGCAATGTTTAAATAGTGATTCATTCTGTGGCTTTGTATATATAAATAAACGACGGTGATGACGCTCATAGGCCAGGTTAATTAATTCGGTTGCCAGTTTGAGCGCCAGTCCTTCACCACGTACTGATTTACTGATTGCCACGCATTTGATGATATTGTCAGAGATTCCCCCACAGGCAATTAATGTGTCATTCCGGGTGACGGTAATGAACTCGTCAATGGTTATGTCCATATGCAGATCATTCTGGCGCAGGAATTTGATAACTTCCGCGATTTTCCTGCTCTCGGATATTTTTACCCGTGAAAAGAATATGTTGTTATCCATTGGTCAGCACCTTTCTATAACATTGCCGTGATGGCTATGCTATTTCATTAATATCGGGTATATATGAAAATAAAATTGCTTATGGTGCCCGTCTGTTATTTATGGGCTTATCCTAAATAGAATAGATAAACGTTATCTTGACATAATTCACAAAAATAACTTGAATTTAAATAGGTTAAATTTTCTTTATTTGGTTTATTGATGTTTATTTTCTTAATCCATTTATATTGTCATAAATATTATTTTTTTAATTCGTTTAAGTGGTAGAATATGTATGTTGTTATTTATGATTCGGAGTATGTTGAAAAAACAATTTCGCTACATTATTAACAAAATAAATATGGCGAAATAAATTTAATAAAAATATGGGATTAAGGTGAGTCATGAGCACAAAATCTAATATCCTTCAGTTCCACTTTATTGACAGTATCGCTTTCCCTCTGCGCATTTTTATATTATTGCTGATGGTTTCCCTTTCGTTGGTCGTCAGCCTCGATCTATTTCTGTCAAAAAATTTTGAGCGCTATCTGGCCCAGCAGGTCAGTGATATGGCCATGAATCAGGCCAAGATCATTGCTTCGATGGACGAAGTCATACTGGCCGTTGAGCAACGCGATATCCAACGCCTGGATGCGATAGCCAGGAAGTTCAGCTCCAGTTCCAACTCCGATTATGTGGTTATCGGCGATCGATATTCCATCCGCCTTTACCATCCCAATCCGCAAAAGCTCGGGGCGCCGATGCAATGGACCAAACCTGGCGCGCTGGAGCGTGGTGAAAGTTATTTCATTACCGGAAAAGGTTCGATGGGATTGGCGATGCGTGCCAAAACCCCCATTTTTAATGCGCAGGATGAAGTGATCGGGGTGGTCTCCATCGGTTATCTGCTCAGTAAGATCGATCACTGGCAGAGAGCCTTTCTGTTGCCGATGGGGATCGCTTTTATCGTTATCCTTTTGATATTAATGCTGCTTTCCTGGCAGTTCGCCAGACATATACGCCACCAAATGATGGGAATGGAACCGAAGCAGATCGTTCGAGTCATCCGTCAGCAGGAAGCGCTGTTCAGTGCGATGATCGAAGGCATGATCGCCGTTGATCCGGATGGACTGATTACGGCAATCAATCGCAATGCGCGCAAAATGCTGGGGTTGAATTCACCAGGGCGTCAATGGCTGGGTAAACCCATTGACCAGGTGGTGATGCCGGCCGATTTTTTTACGCGCCATCTGGAGGAGAATCGCCAGGACGTAATATGCACCTTCAATGGACTGAATGTTATTGCCAATCGGGCGGCGATCCGTTCGGATGAGGAGTTACTGGGCGCCATTGTCAGCTTTCGTGCCAAAGACGAGATTGCCACGTTGAATGCCCAGCTTAGCCAGATTAAGCAATACGTCGAGAATTTACGTACCGTTCGCCATGAACATCTCAACTGGATGTCCACGTTGAGCGGTCTGTTGCAAATGAAAGAATATGATCGGGCTTTGCTGATGGTAAACAGCGCTTCGCAGGCGCAACAGACCCTGGTGGATAGCTTGCGCAGCGCCATTGACGATCGTCAGGTCGCGGGTTTGCTGTTTGGTAAAATCCTGCGGGCCAGACAGTTAGGACTGATTCTGACGTTGGTTCCCGGCAGCCGGTTACGCCAACTCCCCCAGGGCATGGATAGCACCGAATTCTCCGCCGTATTGGGCAATCTGCTGGATAACGCTTTTGAAGCCAGTCTGAAAAATCCGCATGGTAATCATACGATTGAACTGTTCTTTTCTGATGAAGGGCAGGATGTCGTCATCGAAGTTGCCGACCAGGGATGCGGCGTTCCCGACTCACTCAGAGAAAAAATCTTTAAACAAGGGGTGAGTACTAAAACCGAAGAGGCTGGCGAACACGGCATTGGGCTTTACCTGGTTGCCAGCTATGTCGGCCGCAGCGGCGGAGTCATTACTTTAGAAAACAATACGCCCTGCGGCACGCTCTTTTCCATATTTATTCCGAAAACGAAAGGATACCCATGACGAAGATAAATATATTAATCGTGGAGGATGAAACGCCATTGGCGGAAATGCACGTGGAGTTTATCCGACAGCATCGTGAATGCGGGCAAATATGGCTGGCGGGTAATTTGAGCCAGGCCCGGACGATGGTAGACCGTTTTAACCCGGATTTGATACTCCTGGACAATTTTCTACCCGATGGACAAGGCCTAAGCCTGCTGCGTGAACTGACCCTGAATCATTTTGCGGGTGGTGTTGTGCTCATCACGGCGGACAGTGATATGGATACGGTGGCCGAAGCTATTCGCTGTGGGGTGTTTGACTATCTCATCAAACCTATTGCCTATGAGCGTCTGAGTCAGACTCTGGAGCGTTTTTGGCATCGGCTGGGTATGTTTAACCAGCATAATGGCATTAGCCAGAGCCAAATCGATGATATGTATAATGCTTATGCCCGGGGGAAGCCAAAAGAAAAATTACCCGCCAACATTGATGAACTGACGCTGAATAAAGTGCAATCGTTGTTTCATGAGGAGCAAACTCGCCATACCGCGGAAACCGTTGCGTTGCAGCTTGGATTGAGCCGAACCACCGCGCGGCGCTATCTGGAGTATTGCGCCGCCAGGCGGATGGTTGAAGCTGAAATTATTTACGGTAAAGTGGGGCGTCCGCAGCGGATTTACCGACTAATCCGCCCTGAGGATTGAAAAACGGGAATCGACGGGAGTACCAAACGGGATGAAAGATCGGCAAAGCGGCCGATTTAACGTGCGGGGCGGCATGAAGTTCCTGATTTACCGGTTCCCAATTATTCATTACCTGTATATACTCACAGCAAAACTGTATAAACAACCAGGGGGCGGAATGAAAGCATTAACAGCCAGACAGCAGCAGGTTTATGACCTGATCCGCGATCATCTTGCGCAGACCGGTATGCCGCCGACGCGTGCGGAAATTGCCCAGCAGCTGGGATTTCGGTCGCCAAACGCTGCCGAGGAGCATTTAAAGGCATTGGCTCGCAAAGGCGTCATTGAAATTGTATCCGGCGCGTCGCGCGGTATTCGCCTGCTGATGGAAGAAGAGACCGGCATTCCGTTGATTGGCCGCGTCGCGGCGGGTGAGCCGCTGCTGGCTCAGCAGCATATCGAGTGTCACTATCAGGTCGACCCGTCCATGTTCAAGCCAAGCGCCGACTTCCTGCTGCGCGTGAGCGGAATGTCGATGAAAGATATCGGCATTATGGATGGTGATTTGCTGGCGGTGCATAAAACGCAGGACGTCCGCAACGGGCAGGTGGTTGTGGCGCGGATTGAAGATGAAGTTACGGTCAAACGATTGAAAAAACAAGGTAATACCGTGCATCTTCTGGCTGAAAACGAAGAATTTTCCCCCATTGTCGTCGATCTGCGGCAACAGAATTTTTCTATTGAAGGGCTGGCGGTCGGCGTTATTCGCAACGGCGACTGGAGCTGATTTTACGTCTTTGACACAGGCGATGGTCCCTGGCGTTTCTTATTGATTATCGCTCCGCTTGCGGGGCGATACGGCTGGTTTGGAAACGGGACGAATCGTGCGGTGGTGATAAAAACGATCGATTTCGGGCAGTCGGATCCAGTATCTTGTCGCAGGGAATAAACCCCTTTTAATCAACACCTGCGCCAAGTGGAAAATCAGCTTATGTCAAAACGCTATGTCATTACCGTAAAAGATACGGAACAACCTGATAATGAAGTCTCCTTTCCGTTCACCTCCCATGACGATCTCACCAAAATACTGTCCTTATGCGACGGCAAAACGACGCTGCCTGAAGAGCATCTGTATCCATTTTTAGTCGGCATGAAACTGTTTGGCGAGGTGGTCACGCTTAACCGGAAAGAAGAGATGTTTCAAAAAATCCACCCGGCCCTGAAAGAGTTTATTGGCGATTTTAAGAAAAGCATTAAAAACAGCCAGTAAATACGCTAGGGCGCGGCGAATGACGGACGGGGCCGATCTGGCCCTTATAACGCGTTGTCGGGGCTAGCGTTTCTTGATGGGAATGCTGTGGTCGTGATCGCAATGCTCCGTTTGTTTGCAGGCCGCAACTTCCTGGCAGCTTTCACAAAGGCCGTGCGCCTCAATCACGCTGTGGCGCAGGGTAAAGCCCGCCTGCTGCGCCAGATCGCGCAGCATTTCCTCCACGCCTTCCGTCTGACGCTCGGTAACCTGAGCGCAGCGATCGCAGATAAACAGCGCCGAGGTGTGGCTGTGATCTTCGATATGGTGACAAAGCACATAGCTGTTGTTTGACTCCACCCGATGAATAAATCCCTGTTCCAGCAGAAAATCCAATGCGCGGTAAACCGTCGGGGGTTTGGCCTGCGGCTCGGACAGGCGCAGCAGATCGAGCAGGTCGTATGCGCTGATCGCCGCGGACTGCTGCGTCATCAGGCGCAACACTTCCAGCCGCTGCGGCGTCAAACGCACGCCGCGGTGCTGACAAATCTGTTCAGCCTGGGCAAGTAGTTTGTCCTGATTGGTTGAATCCATTGTCATATCACCCTGACGCATAAAGGAACCAGACTGATATCTTACCACGACTGCAGGAAAAGGCAGAACCAGCGACGTTCACCGGCCGCTAAAGAGGGAGAGCGAAAACTTAAACCACCAGATCAATCAGCAAAGCGCGCAGCGGCGTCTCGGCCTGAATGGTCAACCCGCTTTCCTGGCGGATAAACGCGCCGTCGCCGCAGCTCAGCCTGTCGCCGCCATGCCCGTTGCCGCTAACCGCCGCCGAGCCGTGCAGCAACTGCAGATAAGCCTGATTGCCGTTCAGTTGAATGCTCTGCCGTTCGTTTTCCTGTAGTTCCAGGTGATGGACCCACACCTGCTGGCGCAGTTGCAGGCTGTTTTGCTCCCCCTCCGGCGAGGCCAGTAAACTGAGGGCGGTTTTATTCAGCCTCAACCGTTGCAGCGGGCAGTTTTCTCGCGTCGGGCAGGCGTCCAGCCACAGCTGCATACGCGTCAGCGGTTGGTTCGCGCTGGTATTATGTTCGCTGTAGCTGACGTTGGGCTGCGTCGCCAGCAGCAGCACGTCGCCCGTTTGGGCCTGGATATGGTGCCCGTGGCTGTCGCGGTACTCCGCCTCGCCCTGAAGAATGATATTGAGAATATCGACGCGCGGGTAAGTGCGCGGTTGGAACGACGCGCCCGGCGCCAGCACTTCCTGATTCAGCGCCCGCAGCGAGGCGTAACCCAGCAGTTGCGGGTCGAAGTAATGGCCGAAAGAGAAAGTATAGCGCGCCTGCAACCAGCCATAGTCGGCTTGACCGCATTGCTCTGCCGATCTTTTTATGATCATGGTAGTAAGCCCGGATAATTATTTCTTAAACAGATAGTAATTGTGTGGACGCTCGATTGTTAGCTAGTTAATCTGGTGGGTATATTCAAAATTACTGAATGAGTGCCAACATGTCCAAAGAACGAGCATTGACGCTGGAAGCCTTGAGAGTCATGGATGCGATTGACCGTCGGGGAAGTTTTGCCGCGGCGGCGGATGAGCTGGGGCGCGTACCTTCGGCCCTGAGCTATACCATGCAAAAGCTGGAAGAAGAGCTGGATGTGGTGCTATTCGATCGCTCCGGGCATCGCACCAAATTCACCAATGTCGGGCGTATGCTGCTGGAGCGCGGGCGTATCCTGCTGGAAGCCGCCGATAAGCTTACCACCGACGCCGAAGCGCTGGCCCGCGGCTGGGAAACCCATCTGACCATCGTCGTCGAGGCGCTGATCCCGACCGCCAAGCTCTTTCCGCTGCTGGATAAATTGTCGCAGAAGGCCAATACCCAGGTATCACTTTTGACGGAGGTACTGGCCGGCGCCTGGGAACGCCTGGAGCAGGGGCGGGCGGATATCGTCATTGCGCCGGATATGCATTTCCGCGCCTCTTCCGAAGTGAACACCCGCAAGCTGTACACCATGAAAAACGTTTATGTCGCCAGCCCCGACCATCCGATACACCAGGAGCCGGAGCCGCTTTCCGAGGTGACCCGGGTGAAATACCGCGGGATCGCCGTGGCGGACACCGCCCGCGAGCGCCCGGTACTGACCGTGCAACTGCTGGACAAGCAGCAGCGTCTGACCCTCAGCTCCCTTGATGATAAACGCCGCGCCTTGCTGGCCGGGCTGGGGGTGGCGACCATGCCTTATCCGATGGTGGCGCAGGATATCGCCGAAGGCCGCCTGCGCGTCGTCAGCCCCGAGTACTCGCTGGAAAGCCAGATTATCATGGCCTGGCGGCGCGACAGTATGGGCGAGGCGAAGTCCTGGTTTTTACGCGAAATCCCCAAGCTGCTGCATCAGGCCTGAGTTTTCCCGCGCTTGATACAGAAAAGGCGCCTAGTGCCGGTTACTCGCTTATCGCCGGGGCAAACTGCCTGTCCCGCCCGTGGGGGCTATCCAGATCCTGAACCGGCCCGACGGATATCACGCCGTGGGGGTTGATGGTGCGGTGGCTGCGGTAGTAGTGGTGGCGAATATGAGCCAGATTGACGGTATCCGCCACGCCGGGCAACTGGTAGATATCGCGTAAAAAGCCGTACAGCTGCGGATAATCGCTTATGCGGTATTTATCGCACTTAAAATGGGTGTGATAAACCGGGTCAAAGCGTATCAGCGTCGTCCACAGGCGCAAGTCCGCTTCGGACAGGCGGTCGCCGGTCAGGTAACGCTGGCGTCCGAGAATCGATTCCAACCGGGATAACGCGGCGAACAGGGCGCTGACGGCGTCGTCATAGGCCGGCTGGCTGGTGGCGAAACCGGCTTTATACACGCCGTTGTTGACCTGATCGTAGATCCAGCCGTTCAGTTCATCTATCTGGGCGCGCAGCGCCGGCGGATAGTAATCTCCCGGCTTGGCTCCGATATTGTCAAAGGCGCTATTGAACATGCGGATGATATCGGCCGACTCGTTGCTGACTATCGTATGCCGTTCGGTGTCCCACAGTACCGGAACGGTAACGCGTCCGCTGTAGTCGGGGTCGGCGTGCAGATACAGCTGATAGAGAAACTCATGCTGATACAGCGAATCCCCGGTGGCGTCCTGGAAATCGGTATCGAAGGTCCAGCCGTGATCCAGCATTAACGGATGAACGACGGACACGGCGATATGGGCTTCCAGTCCTTTCAAGCGGCGCATCAACAGAGTGCGGTGCGCCCAGGGGCAGGCAAGGGAAACATACAGATGATAGCGGCCTGACTCGGCCTGAAAGCCGCCGTCGCCGGTGATTCCCGGTTCGCCGTCCGGGGTGACCCAGTGCCGGAATTGCGATTCCGAACGTTTAAAGTGACCGCCGGTAGATTTGGTTTCATACCAGGTATCGTGCCATACGCCGTCAACCAGTTGCCCCATAAATCCTCCCGTTGATAAAACCATGCGGAACGACGACGGTTGCCGTCGTCGTTCTTTTTAATGACTAAGTGTAGTACAGGGGGAAAACTCCCGGTGTTACCACTTTTTATTCAGGATGCGGTCAATGCTGTAGGCGCCGGGACCCGTAACGGCCAGCAACAGGAACCCGCCGGCGATGGTCAGGTTTTTCAGGAACATGATCTGGTTAACACCTTCGGCGAAATTGGTATGGAAAAGCAGCGCCGTCAGCAGCGTAAAGCCGGCGGTGAACAGCGCAACGGTACGGGTCAGCAGACCAAACAGGATTGCCAGACCGCCGCCCAGCTCCAGCAAAATCGTCAGCGGCAGCAGGAAGGTCGGCACGCCCATGGCCTGCATATACTGTTGCGTGCCGGCATAGGCATCGCCCAGTTTTCCATAACCCGCCACGATAAATAGAATCGGCATCAAAATACGCGCAACCAACAGGGCGGTACTTTCTAAATTTTTCATCATCTCTCCAATATGTTTTTCACAGACGTTAATGACCTGACGTGGGGTAGATGCAGGGATTTATTGCAAATATCCCCTGCCATCAGCTTATGGAGCAGATAGTATAGAGAGATGGAATTGGGCGCCAGCGAGTAAAATTGTTGGTTTTCTTCAGAAAAATTGATGTTACGTCCATGGCAATCGGCTTAGCGTAAGCGCCAGATGATGAAAGGCGGATATCTGGCGATAGGGGGGATAGGGAAATTAGCGCAGGGAAAAGGTTTTGCGGAAAAGCCTGACGGTTCCCCACAGCCCGACTGCGCGGCGCGCCCAGCGGATCATACGGCTAGGGTGGCGAACGCCGTAAAGGGCGATAAGGCCGGAGCCGAAAACCCAGTATTTCCGCCACTGCAGCACATTGTGCCACCAGCGGTCATAGGGAGCGGTTGATTCCAGCCAGTGTTTTTTAGCCGCCGATAAATCCAGCCTTTGCTGCTGGATTTTACGTAAAAGCCGGGTTTTTTCTTCGTCGCGTGGCTGATGACTCATTTTGATTCATCCTCCAGCAGCGCCCGATCGGTTGCCAGCTCCTTGCGGGTGGCCTTGAGCAGGGTGGATCTCCGCACCTTCAGCAACGTCCAGATGCCGCCAATGACGGCCAGTCCAAGCAGGGTCGCGGTAATGCATCCCAGCGCGAACAGGCGATATTGGGGCTCTATTCCCCATACAATCAATGCAATCAGGCTCATTAGCCCAAAAGTGGCGAAAAGCAGCGTCAATCCGGCCATTATCAGCAACTGAATCAGATTGGTTTTCTCTTCTTCCAGTTCGATAACGGCCAGACGGACACGTGTTTCCACCATATTGACGATAATGGTGATGATGCGTTGAGCTGAAGCTATAGCCCCGCTGGCGGGGCCTTGTCGTTGTTTATCCGTCATAATGGTCAGGATAATTAACGGCGGGAAAGCAGGACACCAAGCACCACACCCACCGCGGCACCGATACCAACGCCGGTCCACGGATTTTCACGCACATAGTCGTCGGCATATCCCACCGCTTCGCGGGTCTGGGAGGCGATTTTCTCACCGGTATCGCTCAGACGGGAACGGGTTTCTTTCAGCGCCGTTTCCGCTTTGCTGCGCAGTTTGTCCAGTTCTGCTTTGGATTTGTCGCTGGAGGTGCTTAATACTTCTTCCAGCGTATCTGCCAGCGATTTTAATTCAGCGCGTAAATACTCGGAATTCTGATCTTTAGCCATATTGAATAACCCTTATTTGTCGTCATAAAGCAGGAGTTTTAACTATAGCTTAAGTTTCAATTTATGCTTGTTAAACTGCGCCCGGAAAATTCTGATAACTTATTGTAAGTTTTAACAATTTACATTCAGGTTATAAAATGAGCGATGCGGGCGGCGGTGAAACGGATTATTCCGGCCGCCGTTCGGGCTAGTTATCTTTTTCCACCGCCTGCAATTCCTGTTGCGCTTCAGCCAGTTTTTGCTCGCGTTTGAGGATTTTTTTCGGATCGCCGTCGCGTTTGCTTTCGTCCAGATCGCGTTGGCGTTCAGCCACTTCCGCGCGTTTTTCCGCAATCTTGTTCTGATGTTCGGCGGCCAGCTTTTCATCGGTGCAGTGTGATTTCACCCCATCCAGCGCGCGTTGCAATCCGGCGATGCGCTGCTGATTGCCGTGGTTGCGGGCATGGTCGATCTGGCGCTGAATTTCCTGCTGTTTTTGTACACAGCCGCCCTGGCTATCGGCGGCCATAGCCGGTGCGCCGGCCGTGAACGCCAATAGGGCGGCCATCATAATATGGTGTAGTTTCAATTTATTATCCCAGTTTAGATTGTTTTTGCGTCAGCTTTTGCTGCCAGTAGGGCGCGGGTTTGGCGGCCTGCTGCGTAGTGATGTTCGCTTTGGGCAAGGAGACGCGCAGTACGTTTCTGGCTTCAACGCTCTGCTCGGGAGAAACCAAACGCACGATCAGGCTGTCCTGCGCGGGAGTGATGCTCTTTATGGCGATACCGTGTTCGTTTAATCGCTGATAAATATAGAAGCCGTCAGGCAGCGCCGCGCCGTGGTAGAGCGGCTTGATATGCAGCATCGCCTCATTCTGGGAGCGGCCCGGCGACAGCGTCAGCGCCAGCAGCGGCAGCGTTACCAGCAATAGTATGCGCCATATTTTTTTGCGGTAAAACCGGCGGATTGACACCGTTAATTTCCTTTTTCTGCGTTAGCGGTACGCTTTTTACGCCAAAGTACGAATAGTGATCCAAACAGGCCGATAAACAGCAGCGCCAGCGGCAACATCATCAGGAAAAACATCAGTTCGTCTTCATATTTCAGAAATATGCGGGTTTTCCCCAACGCGAAACCGAGCGAAACCAGAATCAGTACCCACAATAGCCCGCTCATCCAGTTAAAGAACTGAAAACGGGCGTTGTTTAAGCCTGACAGGCCGGCGATCGTTGGTAATAGTGTACGAACAAATGCCAGAAAGCGCCCGATTAATAGCGCGGAAAGTCCGTGTCGATGGAAAAGCTGATGCGCGCGCTGGTGATAGTGGGCGGGTAAATGCGACAGCCAGCTTTGTACTATTCGCGTATTGCCCAGCCATTTCCCCTGAATATAACTGACCCAGCATCCCAGACTGGCCGCCGTTGTCAGCAGGACGATGGTAAAGGGGAAATTCATCGTGCCTTTGGCCACCAGCACGCCGACCAGAATAAGTAAGCTGTCGCCGGGCAGGAAAGCGGCGGGCAGCAGGCCGTTTTCCAGAAAAAGGATTAAGAACAGCAATAGGTAGATGGTCCACACCAGTTTGGGATCGGCTAAAACATCAAAATCCTGGTGCCAGAGTGCATTTAACAGTTCTTTAATAATATCCATCCGGTATTCCTAATACAGCTGCATTTCATTTAACCCATGGCGATATAAGCGCTTCCGGTCATGATAAAGGTGAATACGGTTCATCAGGCGGCCCAATCCAGCGACGTTTCCTGGAAGATAATATCCGTTTGCGGCCATACCGATGATAATGCCGGCGTCCGGGGCTGATTATTGTTCTCCGATCGCGTTTCTGCCTACCTGACAGATAGTAGCCCAAAACCGTTTGGCCAGGAATTGTCTGCCACTGACGCGTTTTACGCCCAAAGCTGCGAATTATGTGTAAAAAAACGCTCTAACTGTAACAAAACAGGCGGTATTGAGACAGAAAAATATCATAGCAACCGGGTTGATTTAAGGCATGTTATGACGCGAATAGTGGTGTTTCCGCCATATTTTACACTCGCTGACAGAAATCGACGCTTTTTGACTCTTTACCCCGGTTCAGGGAACGGGGGCGACGCCGTGATAAAGCGTCATCAGGGCTTGGCGATATTTATCTGGTCCAGGTGGACGACCGGGTTATCCGCAAACATATAGCGGTCCACATTGAATTCAAAATCGTCGGTGGTGGCGCGGAACAGCATTTGTTTGGTGTTCTCCAGATGCTGCCACATGGCGAGCTTGGCCGCATAAGGGTCTTTACGCATCAGCGCCTTCAGGATCTTATCGTGATCGTCGCACCAGCTTTCAATCGACTTGTCGTCAATATGTTCCTGCAGTTTACGCCAGTATGGGTTGTGAATGCGCTGGCTCCACATTTTTTCGACGATGGTCGCCATCGCCGAGTTTTGGGTGGCCAGCGCCACCTGCACATGGAATTGCAAATCCCAGTGTGAATCGCGGAAGCGGTCTTCCTGGCGGGCATGTTCCTGAATTTCCATCAATTGCACGATATCCTGCCGGGTAACCTGGGTAGCGGCGAATTCGGCGATATTGCTTTCAATCAGCTGACGGGCCTGCAGGAGTTCAAACGGTCCGACGGTGGCGAATTCGACGTCGTCGTTATGGATTACCAGGTTTTTCCGCTGGTTGGAAATTACATGAATACCGGAGCCTTTACGGACTTCAACGTATCCTTCCACTTCCAGCATAATGATCGCTTCGCGCACCACGGTGCGGCTGACATTCATTTCTTCGGCGATATAGCGTTCCGCCGGCAGCTTTTCGCCAACCGGATAAACGCCGCCTTCGATACGCTGCTTCAATTCCGCGGCAAGCTGCCGGTAGAGACGCCGGGTTTCTGTGAGTTCCATGATGCCTGCTCTTAGATAGATAACGGTCCATGTGCGATGTCAGGGCCTGGAGTCCTGTCTCGCTAATCTTTGGGAGTGATCTGTTATACCACCTAATGGCCGCCGCCACCAAGGTTTGGGTCACAGTTATATGCCGTAGCCGCCGCCGGCTGGCCTGAATAGCGCTGATGTTATTCCGTTTGTGGGTTTTTTGCGATCCTGGCCTCACTAATGGTATGAGATATCGAACATAATTGGTGTGACATCTTTAAGCCATCAACCCATTTTTCGCACCGGTCGCACGGTAAGGACGAAAAATATGTCTCAGTTTCTCAGTGAAGATTTTCTGTTGGATAGCCCGTTTGCCCGCCGGTTATATTACGATTATGCCGTCAGTCAGCCCATCTTTGATTACCATTGCCATTTACCGCCGCAGCAGATAGCGGAAAATTACCGCTTTAAGAATCTGTATGACATCTGGTTGAAGGGCGATCACTATAAGTGGCGGGCAATGCGCGCCAACGGCGTTGCCGAGCGTTTTTGCACCGGGGACGCCAGCGATTGGGAAAAGTTTGCGGCCTGGGCGGCGACCGTTCCCCATACTATCGGCAACCCGCTGTATCACTGGACGCATCTGGAGCTGCGCCGTCCGTTCGGCATTACCGGCACGCTGTTGTCCCCCTCAACCGCCAAAGATATCTGGCAGCGCGGCAACGCCCTGTTGGAGCGTGACGACTTTACGGCGCGCGGCATTATGCGGCAAATGAACGTGAAAATGGCGGGCACCACCGACGATCCGCTGGATGACCTGCGCCACCATAAAGCCATCGCCCAGGACGGCAGCTTTGCCGTTAAAGTGCTGCCCAGCTGGCGCCCGGACAAAGCGTTTACTATCGAAGCGGAAGGCTTTGCTGATTATATGCTGCGCCTGGAGGCGGTATCCGATACGGCAATTACCCGTTTCGGCGATTTGTGCGCCGCGCTGAAAAAGCGCATGGACCACTTTGCCGCGCACGGTTGCAAGGTATCCGACCATGCGCTGGACGTGGTGGTGTACGGCGAAGCGGATGAGGCGACGCTGGATGCGATCCTCTCCCGCCGCCTGAGCGGCGCGCAGCCGACGCCGGAAGAGGCGGCCCAGTTCAAAACCGCCGTGCTGCTGTTTCTGGGCGGCGAATACCACCGTCGCGAATGGGTGCAGCAGTATCATATCGGCGCGTTGCGCAACAATAATAGCCGCCAGCTGCGGCTTCTCGGGCCGGATACCGGCTTTGACTCCATCAACGATCGGCCCCTGGCTCAGCCGCTTTCCCGCCTGCTGGACGCTCAGGCGAAGGACGATAACCTGCCGAAAACCATCCTCTACTGCCTGAATCCGCGTGATAACGAAGTGATCGCCACCATGGCGGGCAACTTCCAGGGCGAGGGCACGCCGGGCAAGATGCAGTTTGGTTCGGGCTGGTGGTTTAACGATCAGAAAGACGGCATGCAGCGTCAGCTGACCCAACTGGCGCAGTTGGGGCTGTTGAGCCGCTTCGTCGGGATGCTGACGGACAGCCGCAGTTTCCTGTCTTATACCCGCCATGAGTATTTCCGGCGCATTCTGTGCCAGATGGTCGGGCGCTGGGTGGAGGAGGGCGAAGCGCCCGCCGACCTGCCGCTGTTGGGCGAAATGGTGAAAAACATCTGTTTCGCCAACGCTGAAAAGTATTTCGCCATTGAACTGTAAACCGTGATTGGGCGGCGTGTCGCCCAGCGGTGTGATTTCAGGTAAGGATGACGGCGGCGGTATCGCCTCCGCCGCATCCCGCCGCTCTCCCGAGGTAACCTGTTAATGCAAACGTTAAACCGTCACCATTTCCCCGGTCGCCGGCACCCGGACCGGGTCATTCAATTTGGCGAAGGCAATTTCCTGCGCGCCTTTATCGACTGGCAGCTGGACTTGCTGAACGAACATACCGATCTGGATGCGGGGATCGTGGTGGTGCGCCCGCGAGATGCCGACTCCCCGTCCGCGCTGAACAGACAGGATGGTTTATACACCACGCTCGTTCGCGGCCTGAATGAACAGGGCGAGACGGTGCGCGAATCGCGGCTGATCCGCTCCGTCAACCGTGAAATCAATACCTATCGTCAGTTTGATGAATATCTGGCGCTGGCGCACGATCCGAACATACGCCTGATTTTCTCCAATACCACCGAGGCCGGGATCTGTTATCGCGCCGACGATCGCCTGACCGATACGCCGCCCGTGAGTTTTCCGGCCAAGCTAACTCGTCTGCTGTATGAACGTTTTCGCCATTTCGACGGCGCCGCGGACAAGGGCTGGATACTGCTGCCCTGCGAACTGATCGACGATAACGGCGAGGCGCTGAAAGCGCTGGTATTGCGCTACGCCGAACAGTGGGCGCTGCCGTCCGCGTTTGCCGCCTGGTTGAACGAACACAATACGTTCTGCTCCACGCTGGTGGATCGGATCGTCACCGGCTATCCGCATGGCGAAGCTGACGAGTTGCAGCAGGAACTGGGCTATCAGGACAGCCTGCTGGACGCCGCCGAATACTTCTATCTGTTGGTGATTCAGGGGCCGCCGTGGCTGGCGGAGGAGCTGCGTCTGAATAAGCTGGATCTCAATATTCGCCTCGTCGAGGATCTTAAGCCCTATAAGGAGCGCAAGGTCGCCATCCTCAATGGCGCGCATACCGCGCTGGCGCCGGTCGCCTGGCTGGCGGGGCTGGACACCGTTGGGGAGGCGATGAACGATGCCCGCATCGGCCGGTTTGTGGAAAAAACCATCGCGCAAGAGATCGTACCGGCGCTCGATTCGCCCCGCGATGAGCTGGCGTCGTTTGCCCAGGCCGTATTAAGCCGTTTCCGTAATCCCTTCATCCAGCATCAACTGCTGTCTATCTCCCTGAACGGCATGACTAAATTCCGTACCCGCATTTTGCCGCAGCTGCTGGCATACCGCGAGCGCCGCGGCGAACTGCCGCCGCGTCTGACGTTCGCCCTGGCGGCGCTGCTGGCGTTTTACCGGGGCGAGCGTGAAGGGGAAAGCTATCCGTTGCAGGATGATGCCCGCTGGCTGGCCTGTTATGCCACCTTATGGACCGGCGTTAAACAGCGCACCGTCAGCCTGGCCGATCTGGTCAATACCGTACTCGGCGATACCGAACACTGGCAACAGGATTTAACCCGGGTGCCGGGGCTGGCGGCGCAGGTTACGCAGCAGTTGCAAACCATCGTGGAGCGCGGCATGCGAGCGGCGGTGGAAGCGTATTGCTAACAGCAAAAAGGTGTAGCTATGCAAAGCGTGATAAAAATTCATCCTGTGGACAATGTGGCGGTGGCCCTGCGCGATCTGGCGCCGGGAGAGACGGTGTCCGCCGGCAACCGCACGGCGACGCTGCGGCAAAGCGTGGCGCGCGGCCATAAGTTCGCGCTGCAAGCCATCGCCGCCGGCGAGATGATTATCAAATACGGTCTGCCGATCGGTCATGCCCTGACGGCCATTGCGCCGGGCGAACATATTCATACCCAGAATGCGAAAACCAACCTGAACGATGTGGATGACTATCAATATCAGCCGGAATTTACCGATCTGACGCCGCAAATGGGCGATCGGCCGGTGCGGATTTATCGCCGCGGCAACGGGGATGTCGGCATTCGCAACGAACTGTGGATACTGCCGACGGTGGGGTGCGTCAACGGCATCGCCCGGCAGATCCAGCAGCGTTTTCTGAAGGAAACGCAGGATGCGCGGGACATCGACGGCGTGCATCTGTTCAGCCACCCGTTCGGCTGTTCGCAACTGGGACAGGACCATGAGAACACCCGCACCGTGCTGCAAAACATGGTGCGTCATCCGAATGCCGGCGCGGCGCTGGTCGTCGGGCTGGGGTGCGAGAATAATCAGGTGGATGATTTTCGCGCCACGCTGGGTGACTATGACGCCGGGCGGGTCAGCTTTATGATTTGCCAGCAGCAGGATGATGAGGTGGAGGCCGGAGTGGCGCGTTTGCATGAGCTTTATCAGGCGATGCGCTACGACAGGCGTGAACCGGGCAAGCTCAGCGAACTCAAATTCGGTCTGGAGTGCGGCGGCTCCGACGGGCTGTCGGGGATTACCGCCAACCCGCTGCTGGGGCGTTTTTCGGACTATCTGATCGCCAATGGCGGCACCACCGTGCTGACGGAAGTGCCGGAAATGTTTGGCGCCGAGCGCATTCTGATGAGCCGTTGCCGCGATCGGGCCACCTTTGAAAAAACGGTACAAATGGTCAATGACTTCAAACGGTATTTTATCGCCCACCAGCAGCCGATTTATGAAAACCCCTCGCCGGGTAATAAGGCGGGCGGCATTACCACGCTGGAGGAGAAATCCCTTGGCTGCACGCAAAAAGCCGGCCAGAGCAAGGTGGTGGATGTGCTGAAGTATGGTGAGCGCTTACATACGCCGGGGCTGAATCTGCTCAGCGCGCCGGGCAATGACGCGGTGGCAACCAGCGCGCTGGCGGCGGCGGGTTGTCATATGGTGCTGTTCAGTACCGGGCGCGGAACGCCTTACGGCGGTTTCGTCCCGACGGTGAAGCTGGCGACCAACAGCGAACTGGCGCAAAAGAAACCGCACTGGATCGATTTTGACGCCGGCCGTTTGATTCACGGCATGCCGATGGATGAACTGCTGGCGCGGTTTGTCGATCTGATCGTCGAGATTGCCGATGGCAAAGCGGCTAAAAATGAAGTTAATGACTTCCGTGAGTTGGCTATATTTAAAAGTGGCGTAACATTGTAAATCTGCTGCGCTCAAATTAATATAAAACGGCGTTTCATTTATATGGCGCCGTTTTGCTTTTCCACGGTCGTTTTTAAGGCAGGGATCAATGGCGTATTACTGGTTTGCCCAGTCGGTGGGGGTATTGGCTTTTCTGGTCGGTATTACTCTGTTTTTTAATCGCGACGAGCGCAAATTTAAGCTACAGCTCTCGGTTTACACTTTGGTTATCGGCTGTCACTTTTTTATGATGGGCGCGAATGCGGCGGGGATCAGCGCGATGCTGAATTCCGCCCGTACGCTGATATCGATCAAAACGCACAATATCGCCGTGATGTTCGTGTTTATCGCGCTGACGCTGGCGCTCGGCCTGCCCGGTATTCGGCATGTGGTGGAACTGCTGCCGATAGTGGGAACGATCGCCAGCACCTGGGCGCTGTTTCGGACGTCCGGTTTAACCACGCGCTGTGTAATGTGGTGCTCTACCGCCTGCTGGGTAACGCACAATATCTGGTTGGGGTCGATTGGCGGCTCGCTGATTGAAGGCAGTTTCCTGCTGATGAATGGTTTTAACATCATCCGTTTCCGGCGGATGCAGAAACGCGGTATCGATCCGTTCAAGGTGGAGAAGAAAAAGGCGGGTAAGGCGTAACGCCATGCGGTCGATAAATAATGTCGTCGATCCCGTCATCCCCGAATACCACCTCCGGTCATCCCCGGAGCCCATTTTCGTCATCCCCGCGGTCCTAGGCGGGGATCTTTCCGCTAGCGGCTCGGAGTACAAGACCCCCGCTTTCGCGGGGATGACAAGAGAACAGGGGGATGACTAGGGAGCTAGGGGCGACAGGTGATAACGCCGGGTTACAGCGTATTCAGCCGCTCCTGTTTCGCCAGCTTGTCGTCTTCCGCCTGGCAAACCGCGGCGATAAAAATCACGTCCGTCGAGGAGTTGACCGCGGTTTCCGCGGAGTCCTGCAATACGCCGATGATAAAGCCGACGGCCACCACCTGCATGGCGATATCGTTTGAGATGCCGAACATGCTGCACGCCAGCGGGATCAGCAGCAGCGAACCGCCGGCGACGCCGGACGCGCCGCAGGCGCAGAGCGACGCCACCACGCTGAGCAGCAGCGCGGTGGGCAGATCGACATGGATGCCCAGCGTGTGGGCCGCCGCCATGGTCAGCACGGTGATGGTAATGGCCGCGCCCGCCATATTGATGGTGGCGCCCAGCGGAATGGCGACGGAATAGGTGTCTTCATCCAGCTTCAGCTTACGGCACAGCTCCATATTCACCGGGATATTGGCGGCGGAGCTGCGGGTGAAAAAGGCGGTTACGCCGCTTTCACGCAGGCAGCGCAATACCAGCGGATAAGGATTGCGGCGCGTCTTCCAGTAGACGATCAGGGGATTGATGCCCAGCGCCACCAGCAGCATCCCGCCGATCAGCACCATCAGCAGGTGGGCATAGCCCCACAGTGCGCCAAAACCGGTTTCGGCCAGCGTGGCGGCGACCAGACCGAAAATCCCCAGGGGCGCAAAGCGGATCACCACGCGCACAATAAAGGTGACCGCATCGGACGCATCGGTAATCAGGGTTTTGGTGCTCGCAGCGGAATGGCGGAGCGCTATCCCCAATCCGACGGCCCACGCCAGAATACCGATATAGTTGGCGTTCAGCAGCGCATGGATCGGGTTGGCGATGACGCTCATCAACAGCCCCTTCAGCACTTCCACAATACCCGAGGGCGGCGTAATGTCTGCCGCCTGGGCGCTGAGCGCCAGCGTGGAAGGGAAGAGGGTGCTCAGCACCACGGCGATCAGCGCCGCCGAGAAGGTGCCGATCAGATAAAGCACCAGCACCGGACGAATGTTGGTTTTCTGCCCCTGCTGATGATTGGCGATGGAGGCCATGACCAGCATCAACACCAACACCGGCGCCACGGCCTTGAGGGCGCCGACGAACAATGTGCCCAGCAAACCGGCGGCGATCGCGGCTTTGGTCGACACCGACGCCAGAATAATCCCGGCGACCAGCCCCAGTAGTATCTGTTGCACCAGACTACCGCGAGTAATGTACTGCAAAAAACGTGACTGTTGATTTTCCATAGTATTGACGGCGCGGCCGTTTCCGTTGAGTGATTGTGTTTTACAGATGTGAAACCTCTGGCGAGCAAGACGCCGGATTTCTTTCTATTCCGTAACGAGATGTGTTTGCGCGTGTCAGTATATGAGAAAATCCTACCAGGAGAAGAGGCGATGGCGCTTTTTCTGCGATGAGTCGGATTTTTTATGGCGGGCGTCCTGCCCGCCACCCTAGCGGGCCGTCGCAAACGACGTTGAAAAACGCTCCCGGCGTTTTTTAATCGGCGGGGGAGAATTGCCGCACGGCAGAAACGCCGTGCGGCAAGAGCGGAAAAGCGGAGCGGTTACCGCCCCGCGCGGCGGTTGACCCAAATATTGACCAGCAGGGTGACGGCCAGAATCCCGGCAACCACGCCCAGCGAAATGGCGATGGGAATATGGAACAGGTCGATCAGCAGCATCTTGATGCCGATGAAAATCAGGATCACGGCCAGCCCGTATTTCAGCAGGGAGAAACGCTCCGCCACGCCCGCCAGCAGGAAGTACATGGCGCGCAGCCCCAAAATGGCGAACAGGTTGGACGTCAGGACGATAAAGGGATCGGTCGTCACGGCGAAGATGGCCGGGATGCTGTCGACGGCGAAAATGACGTCGCTGATTTCCACCAGTATCAGCACCAGAAACAGCGGCGTGGCATAGAGTATGCCGCTGCGACGAACAAAGAATTTGTCGTTTTCAATATTGTCGGTCATGCGCAGATGTCCGCGCAGCCAGCGCACCAGCGGCTTGTCGCCGATGGCGCCGTCATCCTCTGTCGTCAGCGCCATTTTGATGCCGGTAAACAGCAGAAACGCGCCGAATACGTACAGCAGCCATTGGAACTGGGTCACCAGCCAGCTGCCGCCAAACACCATCAGCGTGCGCAGAACGATGGCGCCCAGCACGCCGTAAATCAGTACCCGGCGCTGATATTGCGGCGGCACCGAGAAATAGCTGAACAGCATCAGCCAGACGAACACGTTATCGACGGCGAGAGCTTTTTCGATCAGATAACCGGTCAGAAAGGCCAGCGCCTGCGTATTGGCGACTTCACGCCCCAGGGAGCCGTCCAGATACCACCAGAAACCCGCATTGAACAGCAGGGAGAGCGACACCCAGACAATCGACCATGCGGCGGCTTGTTTGAAGGTCATCACCGTCGAACCCTTGCGTCCCTGATAGAGCAGGTCGACGGCCAGCATGATGATAACAATGGCAGCAAAGCTGCCCCATAGCCACGGCGTGCCAATGGTATGCATAGCAATTTCCTTTGAAAAAAAACAAAAACGGCCAACGTCGGAAGACGCTGGCCGCTAATCATTATAGCTGCAAATGCACCTCGCCTCCCGGCAAGGTCTCACTTACAACGTTAATGCGATAATCTGCTTAAGGTTGCCCGGTAACCGGATGCGTTTTCCCCAGCCTGTTGAATCTGGCGGGTATGGCACCGTAATGACGATTGACCGGCGGAAAAGTTACTCCCCTTTGCTGTCACAGAAGATAGGTGAAAAGTTGATCCCGGTCAAATAAATATCGTCATGATAGCGGAGACGGCGTTTCGCCCGGTGCGGGAAAGCGTTCGGATTATCATGGTGAAATAACAACACAAGATTACTGTTAAGGTATGGATAACGAGGCCGATAGCCTATCTGTCTGAGAAAAGCATTTACTGGCGCGTGATTTTAAGGGATAAACAGCGCAAATTTTGTGATTCAGGAGGGAGAATGAGCCAACTCGAACTGGAAACGCGTAATCTGACGCTGGTGCGTTATCCTCCGGTAGCCGACAATACGGCGCTGCAGGCGTGGGAGGCGGCGGACGAGTTTCTGCTGCGGGAGCTTTCCTCCGCGGAAACGGCGCCCGGTCCCCGCCTGATTTTTAATGACGCCTTCGGGGCGCTGGCCTGCGGGTTGCAGGCTCAGTCGCCGATCAGCATCAGCGATTCGTATATGAGCCAACTGGCGACGCGCCATAATCTGGCGCTGAACGGTTTTGCCGCGGAGTCGGTGGAGCTGCTGGACAGCCTGGCGGATCTGCCCGCGGCGCCCGCATTGGCGGTGATAAAAATTCCGAAAACCATGGCGCTGCTGGAATATCAGCTGCGTATGCTGCGCAAGGTGGCGACGCCGCAAACCCGCGTTATCGCCGGCGCCAAAGCCCGCGACATCCATACGTCGACGCTCCAGCTGTTCGAGTGCATTCTGGGGCCGACGAAAACCTCGCTGGCCTGGAAAAAAGCGCGGCTGATCCACTGTGAGGTAGCGGATTTAAAGGTGAGTGAGCAGCCACTAACCACCGCGTGGGATCTGGAAGAGTTCGGGTATCGCATTCACAACCACGCCAATGTTTTTTCGCGCGGCGGGCTGGATATCGGCGCCCGTTTCTTTATGCAGCATTTGCCTCGGCAACTGGACGGTAAAATCGTCGATTTAGGCTGCGGCAACGGCGTTATCGGGCTGGCGGCGCTATCCGCCAACCCGGACGCTTTCGTCAGCTTCTTTGATGAATCCTATATGGCGATAGCCTCCAGCCGGATGAACGTCGCGATTAATTGCCCGCAGGATCAGGACCGCTGTGGTTTTGCCGTTAATCACGGCCTGTCCGGCGTGGCGCGCGACAGCCTGCAGGCGGTATTGTGTAATCCTCCGTTCCATCAGCAGCAGGCCGTTACCGATAATATCGCCTGGCAAATGTTCCTCGATTCCCGCCGCTGTCTTCAGGTCGGCGGCGAGTTGCGTATCGTCGGCAACCGCCATCTGGATTACTTCCACAAGCTGAAACGGCTGTTTGGCAACGCAGAGCTGATTGCCGGCAACGCCAAGTTTGTGGTGCTGCGGGCGGTGAAAAGCGCGGCGGCAAGGTAAACCCGGATCAAATGCTTAATGCCAGCCGGGTGGCTTGTTCTATCGCCCGGCGCGCATCCAGCTCCTGGGCGACGTCGGCGCCGCCAATCAGATGCACGCGGCGCCCGGCGGCTTGCAGCGGCGGGTAAAGCTCGCGGCACGGCTCCTGACCGGCGCAGATGATAACGTTATCCACCGGCAGGCAGCGCGCTTGCCCCTGATGCACAATATGCAATCCATCGTCGTCAATGCGTTGATAACGCACGCTCTCCAGCATGGTCACCCCGTGGCGCAGTAAACTGGCTCGATGGATCCAGCCGGTTGTTTTACCCAGATTGGCGCCGGGTTTTCCCGCCTTACGCTGCAATAAGGTTATCTCCCGGCGGCGGGGAAGCGTATGCGCGTGGTCGCCCAGCAGGCCGCCTCTGCGGCGCAGCCGGCGGTCGATGCCCCATTCGGCATAAAAATCGGCGTGGGGCGGCTGGCTGAGATAGTGGGCGGTATCGAAACCGATGCCGCCGGCGCCGATGATGGCCACCCGCCGCCCGACCGGTTTTTTATCACGCAGCACGTCCAGATAGCTTAACGTCATGGGGTGATCGATCCCCTCAATCTCCGGTATGCGCGGCACGATGCCGCTGGCCAGGATCACCTCGTCGAAATCAGCCAGGTCGTCCACGCCGGCGCGTACGCCCAGCCTTAGCGTCACCTTATTCAACGCCAGTTGGCGGCGGTAATAACGCAGAGTCTGGTTAAATTCGCCTTTGCCGGGGATTTGCCGCGCCAGATCGAACTGCCCGCCGATGTGCGCGGCGGATTCAAACAGCGTGACCCGGTGGCCGCGCCCGGCGGCATTCACCGCAAACGCCATACCGGCCGGGCCGGCGCCCACCACGGCGAGCCGTTTCGCCGCCGGCGCCGGCGTGAGCGGCAGCACGGTTTCGTGACAGGCGCGCGGGTTTACCAGACAAGAGGTCAGCTCGCCGATAAAGATCCGATCCAGACAGGCCTGATTACAGCCAATGCAGGTATTGATTTCGTCGGCGCGGCCTGCCGCGGCCTTGTTCACCAGCTCCGCATCGGCCAGAAAGGGGCGCGCCATCGAAATCATATCGGCGCAGCCGGCGGCGAGCAGCTGCTCCGCCACGGCGGGATCGTTGATGCGATTGGCGGCAATTAACGGAATGCCGACTTTTCCCATCAGCCGCTGGGTCACCCAGCCAAAGGCGCCGCGCGGCACCAGGGTGGCGACGGTGGGGATGCGGGCTTCATGCCAGCCGATGCCGGTATTGATCAGGTTGGCGCCGGCGCCTTCTACGGCCTGCGCCAACTGCTCGATCTCCTGCCAGCTTGAGCCGTCGGCGACCAGATCGAGCATCGACAAACGATAGATGATGATAAACGCGGGTCCGGTTATCCGACGCACCGCCCGGACGATCTCCAGCGCAAAACGGCTGCGGCGTTGAAAATCGCCGCCCCATTCGTCATCCCGCCGGTTAGTGCGGGCGACCAGAAACTGGTTAATCAGGTAGCCTTCCGAGCCCATAATTTCCACGCCGTCGTAGCCCGCCCGCTGGGCCAGCGCGGCGCAACGGGCAAAATCAGCGATGGTCCGCTCAATCTCTTGCCGGCTCATGGCCAGCGGGGCAAACTGACTGATGGGCGCCTGTAGCGCGGAAGGCGCCAGCGGCAGTGGCTGGTAGCTGTAGCGACCGGCGTGGAGAATTTGCAGGGCGATCTTTCCTCCCGCCGCATGAACCGCCTGCGTCAGCGCCCGGTGGTGGGCAAGCTGCGACGCATCGTGCAGCGACGCCCCGTCTTTTACCACCGCGCCTTTGGGGTTGGGCGCGATACCGCCGGTGACAATCAGGCCCACGCCGCCCAGCGCCCGTTCGCGGTAGAAGGCCGACAGCCTTTGGGTACCGTCGGGATGTTCTTCCAGACCGGTATGCATCGAGCCCATAACGACCCGGTTCTTTAGCGTGGTGAATCCCAGATCGAGCGGCGAAAACAGAGTAGGGTAGGCGGCCATTGCAATCTCCGGCATACAGGCGCAGCGGATAAAAGGGTACAACTGGTCTGATGAGTTCTTGCCATAAAGCTAGCTGTATTTGGCTTAATTGTGAAATTTATGTTTATTTATTGTGATTAATATCATTGTCATCGCCAGGGGAAAACGCAGCGCCGCATGAATAAGCGGCCGGATTGTTTGTTGTCGGGCCGGTGTGCCATTATAATTCGCTGGATTAGCAGGCGAAGGAATCTCTATGTGGGTTGAAGAGTTGCAGACACGGCTGGACGGAGCGTTTCAGGAACTGGAGCAAAGCGTTCGGCAACAACAGCAGATCTGGCGGCGAGATTATCAGCAGCTGGAGCAGCAACTGGCGCAGTCCAGACAGCGCGAGGCGCAGCTTGGCGAGCAGATTGAGCAGCTTGTCGCCAAGCTGAACGCCATGGATAGCTCGCCGGCGCGCAATCCGCTGCTGCAGAAAGTCAAAGTCATCAGCGCGCATATCGATGCGCTGGCGAAAGACGCGGCGGATTTTGTCCGCTCGCTGCCCTGATCGCCCAGTGGATTGGATGCGCGACAGGCGAAGCCGTGCGCTATCTTGCGCAAGCTTTAACGCAATGCTACCGATTCCTTACACATTTCTCCCGTCTTCTCCACATTTGCCGGAAATATGAAGTTATTCCTTGCAGATATTTACCGTTGCTCTAATTAACTGAAGCAGCCGGACCTATACTTCCCTTCGACACAACGACAACGGTCGTTAATGCGTTAACCTGAGAGAAGGATAAATTATGCGTAAATTCACAGCACTGCTGGTGGCTTCATCCTTGGCACTGGGAATGACGGGTATTGCTCATGCGGATGACGCGCCCAAAGGTCATGGTCATCCGGAAGCAAGAATACTGAAAGACGGGAAAGGTCCCCGCGGTCCGCACCATGAGGCGCTGTTCAAAGAGCTGAACCTGACCGAGGCCCAGAAACAGCAGGTGAAAGAGATTTTGCGGGCCTCTCATGACAATGCGCGCAAATCCATATTGGAGGAACGCCGTGAAATCCACAGTCTGATCGCCTCCGATACCTTTGACGCGGCAAAGGCGCAGGCGCAGTTGGATAAGGCCGACGCCGCGCGCAAGGCGCAGCAGCTGAGCAGACTGGAAACCCAGAATAAGATTTATAATATTCTGACGCCTGAGCAGAAGAAGCAGTACAACGACAATTTTGAAAAGCGCCTGACTCAACCGCCGAAACCGGACGCTAAACCCTTGCCGGCTGAGTAAGCAACCGCATAACCCTTAAGACCGCCGGATTTATCCATCTCTGCTGATTATCGTCGCGGTGGGTAGGTCCGGCGGTTTTTCTTGACGTCGTGTCAGCGGCGGCCCCTAGGGGTTGGGGAACCCCCGGAAATTGAAACATGTAACGCCGGAGAATATTTCGTGCGCGATAAAGCCGCCATTTTTCTGCTGCGTCTTAGCACGCGCCCGACGCAGGGTGGTCAAACGCCACCACCCTCCGGACCCGGGCTTGTGGCTGAAATCACGCCGCTAACGCGGTTCCTTCGGCGGCCGTCCCCTTTTCCGAACCGCCAGTGACGCGTTCCCGACGCGGCACTGGCTTGAGCCGCATCCTTGCGGCTCATTCGCGGGGTCGTCCACCTCAGCGTAATTTCTTACGCCATGGGGTGAACAGTTTAAACACTGAGTTTGTATTTAATATCAGCATGTTAAATATAAAATACAAACAAAGTATTTTTGTGGGGATTCCTCAGGCTCCCGGCGTTTTTTTATTGCGGCAATCATGGCCGCTACCTTTTGGGCTGAGGAACCCCCAGAAAATAATTAAGCATTATTTAATAAATCGATTTAGATAGCATGGTGTTGTCTTTTTTAAGGTTTTTCTTCGCGTAAAAAATTGCGCTGAGGTGGGCGTGACCGCCGGGTGAGCCGCATGGACGCGGCGAAAGCCAGTGCCGCGCCGGGAGCGCGTCAATGGCGGCCCGACCAGCGGTCACGAACGCCGAAGGCATCGCGTAGCGACGCGATTTCCGCGAAAAGCCCGGGGGCACGGGGGGCTGGCGCTTGAGCCCTCCGTGTCGGGCGCGTGCTGCGACGGTCGCAGAAATCGACTGAGGTTAGTGCGCACGAAACCCTCACTGCACTTACAGACATTCCTTTCCCAGATTTCTGGGGATTCCTTAGCCCGTAAAGGGGCGGCTAGGGATGGCACGCCACAAAAAACTTCCGGGAGAAGTTTTTGACGTCGCCTTTGGCGACGGCCCGCAGGGGGGCGGCCAGGGATGGCACGCCACAAAAAAATATAGTGACAGTTTTCACAAAATAAAACATGGCGGTAGCTTTTTCCGCGCCGACTTGTTAGAAAGAGGGCCAAGGACGTCACCAGAATTTTCGGGGCGAGACCTGGATAAAACAGTGTGCCACACACTGTTTTATCCAGGTTTTTTTTTGCTTTTTTTCCAACTGGCCAGCGGGCACCAAGCAAGATGATGTGGGTTGTATAGGCAATTGCAGCCATTTACGAAACGGGAAGTGTCATTATGAATAGCGAAGTGCTAGCAGAAAGTATTCTGAGGTCGGTCGGCGGAGAAGAGAATGTCTCGACGTTGGTGCATTGCGCCACGCGCCTGCGCTTTAAGATTGTCGATAACGCGAAAGTGGATTTGGCGACGTTGGAAGCGCTGGACGGCGTAATTACCGTGGTCAACGGATCGGGGCAGCTACAGGTGGTGATTGGCAATCGGGTGCCGGAGGTGTATCGCGCTTTCGGTCCGATTTCCGGATTGCTGGAGGACGGCGCGAATAAACGCCCGGCGGCGGAGTCCGCCAATAACGTCTCGCTGATGGGACGGCTGATCGATCTGGTGGCGGGGATCTTTACCCCGTTGCTCGGCGCGATGGCGGCGGCCGGGGTAATGAAAGGCGTGCTGGCGATTGCCATCGCGCTGGGGTGGCTGAACAACAAGGAAAGCACCTATATCATTTTGCATGCGGCTTCCGACAGCTTGTTCTACTTTCTGCCCATGCTGTTGGCCATCACCGCCGCGCGTAAATTCGAAACCAATATTTTCGTCGCGGTATCGGTCGCCGGGGCGCTGGTTTACCCCTCGATTGTGGGGTTGTTCGAGGCCGGTCAGCCGGTGGCGTTCTTCGGCTTACCCGTGGTGATGATGAAATACACCTCCTCGGTGATCCCGATTATTTTCAGCGTGTGGATGATGTCGTATATCGAACGTTTCCTGAATCGGCATATTCATGAGAGCGTGCGTAATATTCTGACGCCATTTTTCCTGCTGGCGCTGATGGTGCCGTTGACGCTGATGACCATCGGACCTATCGGCATCTCGGCCAGTGAGTTAATCGCTTCGCTGTTCGTCAGTATTTATAGCTTTAACCCGATTATCGCCGGCGCGCTGATTGCCGCCGCCTGGCAGATCCTGGTGATTTTTGGCGTGCACTGGGGATTCGTCACCGTCTTTATCAATGATATTTCCGTTATGGGGCAGAGCTACCTCAAAGCGGCGTCCAGTCCGTCGGTCTTTGCCCAATCCGGGGCGTTGCTGGGCGTAATGTTGCGCACCAAGGATAAAAAGCTCAAGGCGCTGGCGGGCAGTACCTTTATCGCCTCGCTGTTTGGCATCACCGAGCCTGGGGTGTACGGCGTGACGCTGAAGCTGAAAAAACCCTTTGTCTGCGCGGTGATTGCGGCGGCCATGGGCGGCGCGGTAGCGGGCTATGCCAAAAGTTCGGCGATCTCCATGGGGATGCCCGGACTACTGACGCTGCCTATTTTCTACGGCGAGGGCTTTCTGGGCTTTCTCATCGGCTGCGCCATCGCCTTCGTCGCCAGCCTGGTGTTAACCCTGATTGTCGGATTCGACGAACCGACCGCGCAGCCTGCCGCGCAGACGCCGGCGCCGTCTTCCGCTTCCTCTTTATCTGCCGCTTCATCGGCCTCGCCGGCCGACGGCGGGGCGCGGGCCGCCGTTGTCGGTCTGGAGGACGTACCCGCCTCCGCCGAACAAATCGGTTCCCCGATGGAAGGCGAATTGGTCGCGCTGACCGAGGTCAATGACAAAGTATTCTCTTCCGGCGTCGTCGGGGCGGGCATCGCCATCCGGCCGCAGGAAGGGCGCGTCTATTCGCCCGTTGACGGGCAAATCGCCAGTACGTTCGACAGCGGCCACGCGATTGGCATCCGTTCAGCGGGCGGCGCTGAAATTCTGATCCATGTGGGTATCAATACCGTGCAGCTGGAAGGCAGGCATTACCATATGCGGGTTGCGGAAGGCGATAGCGTGAAGAAAGGCCAACTGCTGCTGGAGTTTGACCTCGCCGAGATAGCGCAAGCGGGTTATGACACCATCACGCCGGTGGTCGTCACCAACGCGGAGGATTATCGCCTGCTCGGCCTCAGTCGCGCGGGTCACCACAAGGCCGGCGTCACCATCATCGCGTTGACATAAAGCAGAGAAAGGGTAGGGATCAATTATCCACTGATGAAATTATGTTTTTGACCATCCATATCAATCGGCTCAACGCTAATTCAAAAATAAGTGGGGAAATTTTTTAATTTAGATAACCGCAAAGATGAAGTAATTGCTGCTTTTTGCCGCATCAGGGATATATCGCCGCGGCGTACGCTCAGGTGATAGTTGTCGATATTAATGAGGAATAAATGATGAAGAAAAAACGTCTGGCTTTCAGAAGGAAGGCGCTCGTTTTAATGTTGTTATCCTGTTATGGGATGAGCTTCAACCACCAATGGCGGCCCTAAATCCCGGGCGGTGGGATCGCTAGGGCGATTCGGTAATGAATATGACGGATGGTACAACCTGCCATTTAAAATGCGGGCCTGGCAGGAAGGGAATAATCGATCTGGGCGAACGTGCAGTTTGAAGGCGATCTGGGATTATCTCAGAGTAGTGAGTCGGTTGAAAAAGGGATGGCCGGCGGCGGCATGGGGAAACTCAGCAAGCTGTATATTGAAACGACCGGGTTCCTGCCGTTTGCGCCGGAAGCGAAATTCTGGATCGGTAAACATACTTTGCCGCAATATGAAATCCAGATGCTGGACTGGAAAAGCAACCGCACTCAGAGCGCTGGATAATGAAATAGACAACCATAGTTTTAACGATAACAAAGACTATCAAATCAGCTTTGGCGTTCAGGCCGAAGTGGTTTTCTGATAAGGGGAAAAATATGTTTTTATCAGCGAAAGGAATTAAAGCCCTCTCATTGGGCGTATGTCTGGCGACGATTGGCTGTCCCGCGTTTGCTGTTGCCGCCGCCTCCGGGGTAACGGAGGGAAGCGCCTCGGCTGCGGTGAACGCGGAAAAAACCCGCATCCTGATTCTGAGCGATATCGGCAATGAGCCGGATGACTCCCAGTCTCTGGTCAGGTTTTTGTTGTACAGCAATCAATTTGACGTCGAGGGCATTGTGGCGACCACCTCAACCTGGCTGCGCGACAAGGTCAATACGCCGATGATCCACGAACGTATCGACGCCTACGAACGGGTGCTGCCCAATCTGCAAAAGCATGCGCCAGGATATCCCCCCGCCCAGGCGTTACGTCAGGTGGTGCGCAGCGGCCGGGCGGAATTCGGCATGACCGGCGTCGGCGATAACAAATCGACGCAAGCATCGGAGCTGATTATTCAGGCCGTCGATAAGCAGGACGATCGTCCTTTATGGATCACGGTATGGGGCGGGGCGGTCGATCTGGCGCAGGCGCTGCACGATGTGCAGGCGCGCCGGACGCCGCAGGAGGTCGCGGCTTTTATCAGTAAAATCCGCGTTTACGCCATCTCCGATCAGGATAATACCGGCGTGTGGATTCGCGGCAATTTCCCGCGGCTGCGTTATATCACCAGTATTCACGCCTGGAATGAGTATTTTCTGTCAACCTGGATCGGCATGTCTTCGTCGCGGGCGATCGGCGGCGATATGAGCAAGGTGAATAACGAGTGGCTGGCGGAGAACATCCGGCGTAAAGGGCTGCTGGGGGCGGTATATCCGGCGGTGGAATATTCGATGGAAGGGGATTCTCCCTCATTCCTCTATTTGTTGCGCACCGGACTTAGCGATCCCGAACATGCGGAATACGGCGGTTGGGGCGGCCGCTATGCCGCTATCGCGCCGGATGACGACGGCGGGTTGCGCGCCAGCACTTCGGATGAAGTCGTCGGGGCGGACGGGGAAAAATACCGTACGGCGCCGGCGACGATCTGGCGGTGGCGCGATGCTTTCCAGAACGACTTCGCCGCCCGGATGGACTGGACGCTGACCGGCGATGTGAAAAAGGCCAACCATAATCCCAACCTGGTGCTCAACGGCAAACCGGGAACGCAGATTGTGTCCTGGCAGGTGAAGTCTGGCGAGTCGGTGACATTATCGGCGCAGGGTTCCGGCGACGTTGACGGCGATCGGGTGGCGTATCGCTGGTGGCAATATAAAGAGCCGACGGCCACGGCGCTGGGCGTTCATTTCGGGCCGGGGCTTGAGCTATCGCATAGCGAGGGGGAACAAACCCGTTTCACCGCGCCGGACGTCAAGGCCGCGACGCCGTTCCATATTATTCTGGAAGGTAAGGATAATGGCTCTCCGGCATTAACCTCTTATCGGCGGGCGATTGTGACGGTGCTGCCGGCGGCGCCGCGGTAAATGCCGGGAAGCGCAAGGGGGAGTGTAACCGTGCGCGGAGAAGCATCCCGCCGGGTTTGACGAGCGCCGCGCAAACGCTGCGCTCGTCTGTTATCCGGCCGGTGAATCAGAGCGATGCGCCGTTGCTTTCAATGACTTCTTTATACCAGTAGAAACTGTCTTTACGCCGGCGCGCCAGCGTTCCCTGTCCCGCGTCGTCACGGTCGACATAGATAAAGCCATAGCGCTTCGACATCTGCGCCGTGCCGGCGCTCACCAGATCGATAGGTCCCCAACTGGTATAGCCCAGCAGTTCCACCCCGTCGTCAATGGCTTCGCGTACCTGAATCAGATGCCGGCGCAAATAATCGATACGGTAGCCGTCATTAATCGTGCCGTCGGCTTCAACCACATCGCGCGCGCCCAAGCCGTTTTCGACAATAAACAGCGGCTTCTGATAGCGGTCGTAGAGTTCGTTCAGTAAAAAGCGCAGCCCCTCGGGGTCGATTTGCCAGCCCCACTCCGAGGCTTTAAGGTGCGGGTTGGGAATTAAACGCACAATATTGCCGCGCGAGGACTGATATTTCTCCGGCTCGAAGGTGGCGCAACCGCTCATGTAATAGCTGAATGAGACAAAGTCCACGGTGTGGCGCAGCTCGTCCCTGTCCTGCTCGGTAATCTCCAGGACGACGTCATTTTCTTTAAAATAACGTTTCATCCATACCGGATAGGCGCCGCGCGCCTGCACGTCGCCAAAAAACAGCCATTCGCGGTTTTTTTTCTGCGTTTCCAGCACATCTTTCGGATGGCAGGTCATCGGGTAGCGCACCGCGCCCAGCAGCATATTGCCGATTTTCGCATTCGGGATGATCTCATGGCAGGCTTTCACCGCTCGGGCGCTGGCCACCAGCTGATGGTGGATCGCCTGATAAATGGCCTGTTTGGATGGCTCGCCGACAAGTCCTACGCCGGTAAAGGGCGAGTGTATCGCCATATTGATTTCGTTAAAGGTTAGCCAGTACTTCACCTTGTCTTTATAGCGGGTGAAAACGGTGCGGGCGTATTTTTCGAAATGATCGATGGTTTCACGGCTGCCCCATCCGCCCAGTTTCTCTACCAGGCCATAAGGCATTTCATAGTGGGATAAGGTAATCAGGGGCTGGATGCGGTGCTTCGCCATTTCGTCAAATAAAGCGTCGTAAAACGCCAATCCCGCCTCATTGGGCTGGGCTTCATCCCCGGCGGGATAAATGCGCGTCCAGGCGATGGAGGTGCGCAATACCTTAAACCCCATTTCGGCAAACAGCCGGATGTCCTGCGGATAGCGATGATAAAAATCAATGGCGACGTCTTTGATGCAGCTTATGTTTTCCGTGCGCGCCGTCACCGGGCCGTGCACCCCCTGCAACTGAAGGTCGGAGGTAGAGACGCCCTTGCCGTCCTCATTCCACGCCCCTTCAACCTGATTGGCCGCCATAGAGCCGCCCCATAAAAAACCGGTGGGGAATGCTTTCATATTGTTTCTCCTCATTGTTTTCATCACAGCAACGTTACGCCGGGCCCGATTTCCGCATTTTCGCCGCGGAGGTGGATGACAGGCAAAAAAAAACTTGGGCAAAAGAGAGTGTATTCCACTCGCCTTTGCCCAAGTCTCGCCCGCGTAGCGCGGTAACGTCCTAGGGAGAAACACTATACGATCCCACCCGTTTACGGCAATGCCATCCGTTGGTTATGTGACCCCGGTCACGACAATCAGCTGGTTTCAGCCGGCGTGAAGGGCAACGACCCGCGACAAACTCAATTGTTTTTTCAATCAGCTAATTACCTTGTCCCGCGTCGGGCATCCGTATTGCCGGGGTTCCACGCCGACTGCGATAAAAATAGCTTTATTTTGCTGATAAACGCATAAGCCTCTCCCGTGACGACGGTTTTTATATATGACATATTGAATGTATTGAATGCGTATTAGGGAAGACAATTTATGACCAGGACAGAACAGGAAACGACATCGCCAGCCTATTACATACCGCCATTATTGTATGATGAAGCCCCGGATTTTGTCGCCCGCTCGACCCATGGCGACATTCGTCTGAGCGACTTCCGCGGGCGCTGGGTGCTGTTGTTTTCACACCCGGCGGATTTCACCCCGGTCTGCACCAGCGAGTTGATGGCCTTCGCCGATAAAATGGAAAATTTTCAAGCGCTTGACTGCCAGTTATTGTGTCTGTCGGTTGATGGGCTTTATTCTCACCTGGCCTGGCTGAACAGCATTAAAGTCAATTTCAATGTCGATATTCCTTTCCCGCTGATTGAAGATCCCTCTATGGCGGTGGCGCGGGCTTTTGGCATGTTGCCGCGCAACTCGCACTCATCCGGCACCATCAGGGGAACTTTTCTGATTGATCCCAAAGGCATTATTCAGGCGATTAACTGGTATCCCATCTCTACGGGGCGTTCGGTTCAGGAGTTGCTGCGCCAGCTTGAGGCGATAAAACTCAGCTATGAACTGCCGTATTACACCCCGGCGGAGTGGCAGCCAGGCGAGGACGTTATCGTGCCGCCTCCGCGCACCGTGGAGGGCGCCCGATCCCGGTTGGGGGATACCGGCGCGCCGGACTGGTACTACAAAACCTGCGCCAATCCACTGCGCGTGGAAAAGGAGTCGTGATGATGCCGGCAACCAGACGAGAAGAAGTCGCGACGCTGCTGCGAACGCTGGGGCACCCGACCCGGCTGCATATCGCGCTGCTGCTGCACCGGCAGCCGCAAACGGTATCGGCGCTGGAAACGCAGCTGAATATTCGTCAGCCGAGTCTTTCCCAGCATCTGGCGGTGTTGCGCGAAGCGGGGCTGGTATACGCCACCCGTGAAGCGAAATCGGTGACGTATGCGGTGAGCGATGGGCAGCCTGCGAACCTGGTCGCTGCGCTCTCGGCGCTAGTAGGGGAGGAGGAGCCCGACGAAACGGCGGCGCAACAACCGCTGGCCGATGAACCTGTTTACGCTCACCTCCAGGGCGATGAACTGGTGTTCGCCACGGTGCGATTTCCTGGCGACGCATGAAATTTGCCGTAGCCCCCGGTATTCCATCAGCCGGGGGCCGGCACGCCCTTAATACAACATCCGCATTAACATTTCATTAATATATATTTAAATTCCGTTATTCCCGCCTGTACTTTGAGAACACTTATTCAATCTGAGCTAATCATATATTCAACATTATGAATATTAATGAGCTCAAAAAGTAGGGCAGGTATTCTTAATGAGTTCTGATTTTATTCATCGCCATCAACCGCTTGATCCAGAAGTCCATCAGCCGCCGGTGCTGGATCCGCAAACCTTTCGTCATCAGCCGGAAGTTTTTCAGGATATCCGTATTACGCCGTTTACCCCGGTCGTCGGCGGTATTGTCGAAGGATTTTCGTTAAAAAAAGAAGGCGCAACGGTCGCCGAACCCGTACGTGAATTTCTCTATCATTCATTGCTGAAATATGGATTCCTCTCTTTTGTGCCGGGCTCCGTCAATGAGGATACCTTTGAGCATTTTTCTCACTTATTTGGTTCCCCCCGCTTTGCCGGCAACCCGCAAGCGCCGCGTACCGGGGCGGGAGAAGTGAATACCATTGATTCTTCCCACAAGAAAACACGCACCAATTACATCTGGCATATCGATCAGGCTTATCGCCCCAATCCGCAAAAATTCACCGCGCTGCACGCGGTGAAAGCGCCGGGTTTCGGCGGCGAAACCCTCTTTGCGGACGCCACGGCGGCTTATCGTCTGCTTGATCCGAAGCTGGCAGCCTGGCTGGACACCCTGAGCGTTATCCACAATGGCGACCAGATGGGGCTGATCTCCATGTCTTATCACCAGCCGGAGCTGTTGCTGGAAGCGCGCCAGAAAACACCGCCGTTACAGGTGCCGCTGGTGCGGGTTCATCCAGAAACGGGCGCTAAGCAACTCTTTCCCTGCGAGCTCTATGCCCAGCGCGTGCTGGGGCTGCCGCGTATTGTCAGCGACCATGTTTTACATATCGTTTTTGAATATCTGCGCTCACCGGAGGTGGTCGCCCAGTATCACTGGCAGGACGGCGCCACGCTGATATGGGATAACCGGGTCGTTCACCATCGGGGCGTGTTTAATTATGGCGGTCAGCAACGTGTGCTGCATCGTGCGGTTATTGACTGAGTTATTGGCGATTATCATGAGCTATTTTAATAAATTTATTCGTATTTTGGTTTCAGCAATATTGCTGTCGTCGTTTTTTGCCACCAGCGCCAAAGCGGAAGATTTACCTGAATTAAATATCACGGTGTTTGCCGCTCCGTCGCAAAGCGTCTGGATCCCGGCCTTAATCCGGCATCTGGAGCTGGATAAAAAACACGGTTTTAAACTCAATGTTACCCAGAAGCCGTCGAACGTGGCGTATACGGATTTCGCCACCGGTAAAGATCCTTTTTGCTATTGCGCGGCGATACCCGCGGTGTCCCGTTTTAAACAGCAGGGGGCGGATATTGCTCTGCTGTGGAACGTATTCAATTTTGAATCCGATATCGTGCTGAGAGATCCCGCGATTAAGACCCTGGATGATTTGCAGGGCAAAACGCTGCTGGCCGACACTATTTCCGGCGGCTGGGCATTATCCAAATGGTTCTTTGAGCAACAGGGCCTGGATATGAACAAACTGACGGTGAAATCATCCAGCGTTCGCGGGGCGGCATTCCTGGCGGAATTACAGCTGGGCCGGGTCGATGCGCTGCTGGTTAACCCCATTGAGGGCGCCGCCGCCGTGCAGCAAGGAAAAGGCGAAATCCATACTATCCCGGTGTTTAACCAGGCGCTGTGGAAAAAAATCTCCGGTACGGATTTCGTCCCGCAGGTCACCACCGGCGTTTCCGGCGACTGGATCGCCAAACCCGAAAATCAGGATCTGGCCCGTCGCTTCTATGCCGCAAACCGCGAAGCGGCCGAGTTTATCGCCGCGCATCCCGCAGAGGCGGCGAAGCTGGTGGCGAAAGACGCCAAGCTGGATGTGCCGTCGATGGAGCAGGTATTGCGCCGCTACCGCAATTTAATCCGCATTGAGCCGCTGGCTCCGCATCGCAACACTATCGCGCTGCTGACTCAGAAACTGCTGCCGGAAGCGAAACTGTTGCCTCGTCCTCTGACGGATGCCGAACTGCATTCGCTGGTCCCTGATTTTAACTTTGAGCGTTGATTGCGTGAGCCAGATGATACAGAAGCAAAAAAGCCGGCGCCGGGTGCCCTGGGAGGGCGTCCTGGCGATAGTGTCGCTGCTGGTGGCCTGGGAATGGGCTTCCCGCTATTCCACGCCGATGTTTTTTCCACCGCTGGCGCAGATTCTCGACAATATATTCACCCTGCTGTCCAGCCGCGAGGGGTGGTCGTCAGTCGGCACGACTTACGCGCGCATTCTTATTTATCTCGCCGGGTCCTTTGTGATTTCTTCCCTGCTGGGGCTGCTTGCCGCGTGGAATGCGCACGTTGAGCGTTTTCTGCTGCCGTTGGTCGAGCTGAAACAGGGGATCCCCGCTCTGTGCTGGGTGCTGTTCGCCATTCTGTGGTTTGCCGATAGCGAAGCGCGTATCGCCTTTGTCGTCGTGACTTCCGCGTTACCGACGTTTTTTTATCAGTCGCGCGATGCGCTGCGCAGTATCCCGCGCGACTGGGTTGAGCTGGTGCGTTCGCTGCGCCCCTCGCCCTGGCAAAAAGCGCGCATCTTGTGGTGGCCTGCGGTGCTGCCCGCATTGCTTACCGGGTGGCGCATCAATATCGGTAATGCCACGCGCGTGACCATTATGGCGGAGTTACTGGGGGGCATTACCGGTATCGGACACGAACTGCGTATTTCTCAGGAGATGTTTCGTATGGATCAAACCATTGCCTGGACGGCGGTGCTGGTGCTGTTCGTGATTGTCATCAACGCGGTGATAAGCCTGGCTGAGCGCCATTACCTCTTTTATCGCCATGAAGATGGAGTGCGCGATCATGTCAACTGAGCCGTCTATCGTTTTTTCCCACGTTTCCCGCCACTTCCTGCGTGACGGCGGGGCAAACAATACCGCCGCCATCGCTGACCTGGATTTCCAGATAAACGCCGGGGAGCATGTCAGCGTGGTCGGACGCACCGGATGCGGCAAATCAACCAGCGTCAACCTGTTGCTGGGGTTGCTGCCCGTTTCATCGGGCAAGGTGCGGGTGCTGGGCGTCGACCCATTTCATGACTTTCAGCACCTGCGCGGGCGTATCGGCTGCGTCTTTCAGAGCGACCGGCTGCTGCCGTGGCGTAGCGCCATTGATAACGTATTAATGCCGCTGGAAATCTTACGTACGCGCAACAAAGCCGCCGACGATACGGCCGCCGAGCTGCTTGCCAGAGTGGGCCTTGCCAGCCACGAACACGCCTTTCCCCACCAGCTATCCGGCGGTATGCGCCAGCGCGTGGCGTTTGCCAGGGCGCTGATTACTCAACCGGATATTTTGATCGCCGATGAGGCGTTCGGGCACCTTGATGAAGTGACGGCCGGCGCATTGCGCAGCGACTTTATACAGATTGCCAGGGCGCGCGGGCAGACCGTATATCAAATTACCCACTCCCTTGATGAAGCGCTGGACGTCTCTGACCGGGTACTGGTGTTTGATCGCCCCGGCAAAGTGGCCGGCGCTTTTGCTCGTCAGCAGTGGGAAAACTCGCCTGACGATCGCGTGCGGGTAAGGCAATTCCTGCGCGACCTGATCGCTGGCGGCGATGCCGTATCGCCAGGATTACAGGAGTCAGAGTGACCACGCTTAGTTCCTCAGCGCAGAATGCGACGCCGCCGCTCTCTCCGGCAACCCGTCGCGTCGCCTGGATTGTTTCGGCGGTGTTTTTTATCGAGCAGCTTGATTCTTCGATTGTCGCTCCGGCCCTGCCGGATATGGCCGTGAGTCTTGGCAGCGATGTCATCACGTTAAGCGCGACCATTACCGCCTATCTGCTGGGACTGACGGTATTGATCCCGGTAAGCGGCAAGCTGGCCGAACGTTTTGGCGACAAGTCGCTGTTTTCTCTGGCGATCGTCGCTTTTATGCTGGTATCCGTGGCGTGCGGCTTTGCGCAAAATGCGCAGGTGCTGATTGTTCTGCGCTTTATCCAGGGGCTGGCGGGCGCGCTGATGGCGCCGGTGGGGCGGTTGATTGTCTTGCGCGCGGCGGCGAAACATGAACTGGTGGAAGCGATGGCGCTGGTTATTTTGCTTGCCATGATCGCGCCGGTGATCGGTCCTTTCCTCGGCGGGCTGATCGTCACCTGGCTGGACTGGCGCTGGATATTCTGGGTGAACGTGCCCCTTTGCCTGCTCTCCCTCGGACTAATCTGGCGTTTTTTACCCGCGACGGCGGGCGATCCCGCGGTGACGCTGGATAAAACCGGGTCTGTGCTCACCGGGCTGGGGTTTACCTGCCTGGTCTATGGGCTGATCGCGCTGGGAGAGGTACGGCATGACCCCTTTAGCGCTTCCGCCGCCATCGCCGCGGGGGGGCTGTTTATTATCGTCTACCGGTTCCATACCAGACGCGTTGCGTCCCCCGTGCTCACCCTGTCGCTGCTGAAACTATACAGTTTCCGCGCTTCCATGCTCAGCGGTTCGGTATTCCGCATCGCGGTGGGGGGGCTGCCGTTTCTGCTGCCCGTCACCTTACAGCAAGGCCATGGCTACAGCCCGCTGCACGCCGGGATGGTGGTGTTGATACCTGCCGCGGGCGGCCTGGGCATGAAGTTTTTCAGTACGCGGCTGCTGCGTAGACTGGGGTATCGCAACGGGCTGGCGCTACACGGTGCGTTTGCCGGCGTTTGTCTGGCGCTGGCGGGCATACTCGACCCGCGGGATGCCGTTATCATTTATGTGCTGGCGCTGTTTGGTTTCGGCTGGGCGCGCTCATTGCAGATGAACGCTTACGGCACGCTGGCCTATGCCGATGTGGAAAAGTCGCGCCTGCCTGCGGCGACCAGCTTCTTTTTATCCATACAGAACCTGACTACCGCTTTGGGCGTGGCGCTGGCGGCGCTGCTGCTGCATATCTTTACCAGCCTGCCGGGAATAAACATCCTGGACAGCCTGTTGTGGACCTATCTGCTGCTGGCGCTGCTTGCCGTCGCCAGCGCCGTAATGAGCCTGCGTATGCCGGCCTCCGTGGGCATTACCCTACTGGCAAAAACTAAAAATTGATGAGAAAACGCTATGACGTCGAGCACGCTATCTCCTTTTATTTCCCGGCTGCCGGCCGATGCCGCGCTGCTGTTTGTGACGGAAGAATCCACGCTCCCGGATAACCTGATCCCGGGATCGCAGCCAACCTGGATCGCCACCCATTATGCGGGGAAGGGCGGCGGTGAACGTGGCCGTCTGCCGTTGCCTGAACGGGCCGCGGTGCGGGTCTGGCTGGCGCAGGCGGGCATTGATGACGGCACCGATGTCGTGGTCTATGACGCCGGAAACGGCAGCCATGCCGCCAGAGCGTGGTGGGTGCTGAACTGGGCCGGGCATCATCGCGTCTCCATTCTGGACGGCGGCCTGAAAGGCTGGCGGCAGGACGATCCCCGCGCGGATAAAAACGCAACGCCGCCCGCGGGCTTTTTTCAGCAAGTCACCACCGAAGAGATTGCCCGCAACCCCGGAGATTTTCTGCTGGTGGATGCGCGCAATCAAAGCGCGTTTGCCGGTGATGGCGTCGTTCTTTCTCATTTGCCTGGCGCCATCAATCTTCCCGTCGCATCCCTGCAGGATGAACAGGGGAGATTGCTGCCTTATGAACAGCGAAAACGTCTGGCGGCGTCGCTCAACCTGCCGGACAGCACCCGCCCGATTGTGGCTTACTGTGGCTCCGGCATCGCTTCCGCCTGGCTGGTCGCCGCGTTGCAGGATGTGGGCGTCAACGCGGCGTTGTATGTCGGGTCATGGAGCGCCTGGAGCGGCTCTTTTCCATTCCGTTGATTAATGGGACTAAAGAAAGTCTAAGGGTAGCCCGGACTATCCGGGCTGTTTATCACAGAATTAACTGCTCTGGCTTGCAGTTATACAATTCAGCCAGTTTATTTCTGGTACGTTTCTGAGGTCTGGAATCCGGTGATTCCAGTTGAGAAACTGCGGCCTGGGTAATGCCGAGCGCTTTAGCAACTTCCTGTTGTGATAGCCCTCGTAGAATTCTCCACGCGGCCTGTATGCTTACGTCCTGATCGACGTGAATACTGACCACTTCATGAGGAATGCTCACATCATCGTCGTCGTCAGATGTGTAAGGAATCCCCTCATAGAGCGTGTCGTCGTCCGAATTGGAAATCAGGCGTTGATACAGCTCGTATGGAACCACGGCATACTCAGGGTTGCCGTTTTTGTCGCGTATAACTTGTATGCTCATAGTAGCTCCAACATTTAACGTCGGTTGGCGAAATCTCTTTCAACTTAGGGCGTTGGTGGGGGGCCTGCTTCAGTATGTGGTTGACGTTCTGCGCTTGACTTCGAGTATCTCGCAAATTTGCGGTGTGCCGTCGATTAACTCAAAGATGATGCGGTAATCGCCAACCCTTAACCGATACTGCTTGCCAGATGATTCGAGCTTTTTCAGATCCAGTTTCACATCAGGGAAACCGGTTAATTCACCCACTTTGTCCTTGATGCGCTTCCGATATCTGGTGTCAATCGCGCCGAGTTGTTTTAATGCCCGTTTTGACCAACTGACCTGAACCATAATCCCTCAGTTTTTAAAGAATCATACCGTGTTTAGTATAAGTTAATTATAAGTAAAAAGTAATATTTTTCTTATTTAATCGTGATTATCTTATGGCAAGAGAGGGGAGCCGTTCAATTCTTGAAAAATAATCAATTGAATTATCGATCAGGCCAGTAGCGTGGAGGTAATGTCGTACATGCTTGAAGTGTCCGAGGTAGGATTATTTAAGTGGCGACTATCGTTACAAGGTAGGATGGCGAGGCTATGGAGTGGCATAAAACAGGCAATAATCACTATGATTACTCTGGCAAAATATCCCCGGCATATCCCCGAAAAAACAAAGGAGCCACGCGGTTAACGTAACTCCTTGAAATGCTGGTGGCCCCTGTTGGGTTTGAACCAACGACCAATCGATTATGAGTCGACTGCTCTAACCACTGAGCTAAGGGGCCGGACGGGCGGAGATTATACGGTAATGTGCGGGGAAAGGTCTATAGTTGTTCGGCCGGATGTCTGTTTTCTATGCAGGATAGCTTATTGTTATTATTATTAGATTTTTCGACAACCGCGGATAACATGGCGCAAAGAGAAAGTATGATCACCGATATTCTGGCAACCAACCTGCAGGTCGTTTTTTGCGGCATCAATCCGGGATTATCGACCGCCGCCTATGGTTACCATTTTGCCAACCCCAGCAACCGTTTCTGGAAAGTGATTTATCAGGCCGGATTTACCGAGCGTTTGCTCACTCCGCAGGAGGAACAGCGCCTGTTGGATACCGGATGCGGGATTACCATGCTGGTGGAGCGGGCAACGGTGGAAGCGACCGAATTGAAAAGGAATGAGCTTTTGCAGGGCGGTGAAGCCGTTATTGAAAAGATAAAGCGCTACCAGCCGCAGGCGCTTGCCGTATTGGGCAAGCAGGCGTTCAGTCAGGCTTTCGGTATCAGGAAGGTGGAGTGGGGACGTCAGGCGTTGACCATCGGCAAAACGCAGGTTTGGGTGTTGCCGAATCCCAGCGGACTGAATCGCGCGACGCTGGAGTCGCTGGCGGCGTCTTATCGGGCGTTGCACCAGGCGCTGCATATAAAAAAATAACCCCGGCAGGCCGGGGTTATTTAACGGTACGAAACCAACATTTAAAACCGGATTAGTCATCCAGGAAGCTGCGCAGTACTTCCGAGCGGCTCGGGTGACGCAGTTTACGCAGCGCTTTCGCCTCGATCTGACGAATACGTTCACGGGTCACATCGAACTGCTTGCCGACTTCTTCCAGCGTATGGTCGGTGTTCATATCGATGCCGAAGCGCATACGCAGCACTTTCGCCTCGCGCGCGGTTAAACCGGCCAGCACGTCGTGCGTCGCCGAACGCAGGCTTTCCGAGGTGGCGGAATCCAGCGGCAGCTCCAGCGTGGTGTCTTCGATAAAGTCGCCCAGATGCGAATCTTCATCATCGCCGATCGGGGTTTCCATCGAAATCGGCTCTTTGGCGATCTTCAGCACCTTGCGGATTTTGTCTTCCGGCATCAGCATGCGTTCGGCCAGCTCTTCCGGCGTCGGCTCGCGGCCCATTTCCTGCAGCATCTGGCGTGAAATACGGTTGAGCTTGTTGATGGTCTCAATCATATGCACCGGAATACGGATGGTGCGCGCCTGGTCGGCGATGGAACGGGTGATGGCCTGACGGATCCACCAGGTGGCATAGGTTGAGAACTTATAGCCGCGGCGATATTCAAACTTGTCCACGGCTTTCATCAGGCCGATGTTGCCTTCCTGAATCAGGTCAAGGAACTGCAACCCGCGGTTGGTGTATTTCTTGGCGATGGAAATAACCAGACGCAGGTTGGCTTCAACCATCTCTTTTTTGGCGCGGCGGGCTTTCGCCTCGCCAATCGACATGCGACGGTTGATATCTTTAACCTGCTCAATGGTTAAACCGGTCTCTTCTTCGATCTGGTGCAATTTCTGCAGGCTGCGCTTAACGTCGTCTTCAACCTCATGCAGCTTTTCAGACCACGGCTTGGACATGGCAATGGCGGCGGTAAACCAGGAGTCATTGGTTTCGTTGCCGGAGAACAGCGTGACGAAGTTTTTCTTCGGCATTTTGCACTGTTCCACGCACAGCTTCATGATCAGCCGTTCCTGAGTACGCACGCGATCCATCATGGAGCGCATGCTGTTGACCAGGAAATCAAACTGTTTAGGCACCAGACGGAACTGTTTAAAGACTTCGGACAGATTCAGAATTTCCTGGGCCGATTTCGCGTGGCTGCGGCCATTGGCCTTGATCACCTGACGGGTGGTTTCATATTGCTCGCGCAGGTCGCTGAACTTCTGGCGCGCCAGTTCCGGATCGATGCTGTTATCGTCGTCGCTGTCGTCGTCATCGTCCTCTTCTTCGTCATCCTCTATTTCTTTGCTGGAGAGCTCGGAACCGACGTGGGTCGCGGTCGGCGCGATATCCTCTTCGGCGTTGGGATCGACAAAGCCGGTGATCAGATCGGACAGGCGGCTTTCTCCCGCCTCGACGCGATCGTACTGTTCCAGCAGATAGGTGATCGCTTCCGGATATTCGGCGACGGAACATTGCACCTGGTTAATACCGTCTTCGATACGCTTGGCGATATCGATCTCGCCTTCGCGCGTCAGCAGTTCGACGGTACCCATCTCACGCATATACATACGGACCGGATCGGTGGTGCGGCCGATTTCGGACTCAACGCTGGATAACACCTGAGCAGCAGCCTCCGCCGCGTCTTCGTCTGCGTCATTGGTATTTTCTGCCAGCAACAGATCATCGGCATCCGGCGCTTCTTCCATCACCTGGATGCCCATGTCGTTAATCATCTGGATGATGTCTTCGATCTGGTCGGAGTCGATGATATCTTCCGGCAGATGGTCATTGACCTCAGCATAGGTCAGGTAGCCTTGCTCCTTACCACGGGTGACAAGTAGCTTTAGCTGTGACTGCGGGTTTTGCTCCATAAGACGGTATCCACACTTCAGAGTATTTGGGTTGGTGTCGGTCGGCGTAGTTCGCCAACAATAGCATTTAGGGTATTTTTTCTTATCGCCGCGGCCCCTGTAGCGGCACTTTGCAGGGCTCTACCCTGCTATTTATCGGCAATTAAGCCTCGGTAATCAGTTTTTTCTGGTTAGAGCCAGTTGCAACGACCAAAGTTCTTTTCTCTCTTTGGCGTTAAGCCCGTGGGTTCTCTCACGGGCGATTAATGTTTCCTGACGTTGTTTCAGCAGTTGATCGTAGAGTTCCGCCAGGCTTATCCTGAACTTATCGTCCAGTTCATCCTCTTCGATCATATGGTTCCAGGAAGCCATGGTTTCAAGCTGCTTGCGGTATTTACTGTCGCGGTATTTCTCAAGCAGCAGACCCATATTCATTCCGGGGCTGGCGTTGCAGGTTTTTACCAGATCCCGAAACAGCGACAGGCCGGCCACTTTGCTCTCTTCAATGTCTTCCAGCGCCAGTTCAGGCACTTCTGCTGAAAGTCTTGGGTTCTGAACTAATAGCCCTATAAGTATACGCATAGTTGTGACTTTTAGCTGGGGCGGCTGGTACGACGGAGCATGATCGGCCACTTTTGGCAGCAGCCTGTCCAGCTGGCTGTCGTCCAGAATCCCCAGTTTATTGCCCAACTGCTGGCGCAAGTACAAGCGTAGCGTTTCACCGGGCACCTGACCAATCAAAGGCAGCGCCAGTGAACTGAGCTTGGTCCGCCCATCAGGCGAACTCATGTCCACCTGCTGTTGCAAGGTTTCAAACAGAAACTGCGACAGGGGCAACGCCTGCTCCATGCGCTGCTCAAACAGGGCTTTGCTTTCTTTACGCACCAGCGTGTCGGGGTCTTCACCGTCCGGCAGAAACATAAAGCGCAACTGGCGGCCGTCGTTCAAATAGGGTAAGGCGGTTTCCAGCGCCCGCCATGCGGCTTCCCGTCCGGCCCGGTCGCCGTCGTAACAGCAGACGACCTGATCGGTGGCGCGAAAGAGTAGCTGAATATGGTCGGCGGTGGTGGAGGTTCCCAGCGACGCAACCGCATAATCAATACCAAACTGCGCCAGGGCAACCACGTCCATATACCCTTCAACCACCAGTAACCGCTTAAGTTCCGGATGGTTCTGCTGCGCTTCATACAGGCCATAGAGCTGGCGGCCTTTATGGAAGATTTCAGTTTCCGGCGAGTTCAGATATTTCGGCACGCCGTCGCCTAATACCCGTCCCCCAAAGGCGATAACCCGTCCCCGTTTATCCCGGATAGGGAACATCACCCGTTCACGGAAACGATCGTAGCTGCGGCCCTGATCGTTAGTCACCAACATGCCGGCATCGTTCAATGCGCTGCGATCGTCATTATTGCGTCCGAAGCGCTTTAAGGCGTTATCCCAGCCTGCCGGCGCGAAACCAATGGCGAAATGGCTAATCACCTCGGCGCTGAGGCCGCGCTGTTGCAGATAATGCAAGGCCGGGGCGCCGGCCGTTTGACTCAGCGTTTGCTGATAGAACGAACTCAGTTTTTCCATCAGCGCGTACAGGCTTTGTCGTTGATGGCGCTCAAGCTGGGTTGGCCCGGTGCCGGTTTCATACGGCACTTCAAGGCCGTAGATGGTGGCGAGCTCTTCAATGCTTTCAACGAACTCGAGACGATCGTAGTTCATTAAAAAGTCGATGGCGTTGCCGTGAGCGCCACAGCCAAAGCAGTGGTAGAACTGTTTGTCGCCGTTTACGGTGAATGAGGGGGTTTTTTCGTGGTGAAACGGACAGCACGCGTGATAATTCTTGCCCTGCTTTTTCAGTTTGACGCGCGCGTCGATAAGATCGACGATGTCGGTGCGAGCCAGCAGGTCATTGATAAATACGCGTGGAATTCGTCCAGCCATAAGCCCCTGTTTCTTAAACTTATAAACGACAGCTTATAAACGACAACAAGCCGCGCATTCCTTTCGGAAATGCACGGCCTTCGTATGCAACTACTAAGTCTGCGGATTAATCACGCGGTGGAGGAAGAACCTCCGGAAAATCAATACAGACGAGTGCGGCGTGCGTTTTCTCGAGCCAGTTTCTTCGCGTGACGTTTTACTGCGGACGCTTTAGCGCGCTTACGTTCGGTAGTCGGTTTTTCATAAAACTCACGACGACGAACTTCAGCCAGAACACCTGCTTTTTCGCAGGAACGCTTGAAGCGACGCAGAGCTACGTCGAACGGCTCGTTTTCACGTACTTTAATTACCGGCATGTGCCTCTCACCTCAATAAATTCGGTTTGCCGCTGGCCTTGTGCCAGCCTTTTCAAAATGGTGCGGAATTCTACTGCAAACAGGGCGCCCTTGTAAAGGGGCTGGACGATCATAAAACGCGCAGCCTTCGCCGGCGCAGAAACCGGGAAGCTTATGGTAGACTATTCGCCGCATGAAGCAAGCCGCAGATCGTTGACATCGACAAAGCTCGTTATTAGAGAGAGCGTGGCGAGGGGCCGTAGCGGCGTAAGCCGCCGACAAATTTGCCGGGAGCAAATTTGAACAGCATTTATGCTGGCCCACCAGGGTGGGACACAAGGATGTGTCCCATAATAGCCCCTCGGTACGGTAGGCCCGGGTATCACAGGCTTACAGGCAACTTTGTCAGTAACCTCCCGCATATTAATGCGGGCTTGTCCCTAATAAAAGTAGGAACCGTAATGCGCGTATTGGGTATTGAAACATCCTGTGATGAAACCGGCGTGGCCATCTATGACACGCAGGCCGGTTTACTCGCTAATCAGTTATACAGCCAGGTAAAACTCCATGCCGATTACGGGGGCGTCGTTCCCGAACTGGCTTCGCGCGATCACGTGCGAAAAACGGTGCCGCTGATCCAGGCGGCGCTGCGTGAAGCGGATTTAACCGCCGGCGATATTGACGGCGTGGCCTATACCGCCGGTCCCGGACTGGCGGGCGCGTTGCTGGTCGGGGCGACGGTAGGCCGCGCGCTGGCGTTCGCCTGGAACGTGCCGGCGGTCGCCGTGCACCATATGGAAGGGCATCTGCTGGCGCCGATGCTGGAAGATAATCCGCCCGAGTTTCCTTTTGTGGCGTTACTGGTTTCCGGCGGTCATACGCAGCTTATCAGCGTGACCGGGATCGGCGAGTACCGGTTGCTGGGGGAATCAATCGATGATGCCGCGGGCGAGGCGTTCGATAAAACCGCAAAACTGCTGGGACTGGACTACCCCGGCGGGCCGATGCTGTCCAAAATGGCGCAGGCCGGCGACGCCGCGCGTTTTACCTTCCCGCGTCCCATGACCGATCGTCCAGGGATGGATTTCAGCTTCTCCGGTTTGAAAACTTTTGCCGCCAACACTATCCGCAATAACGGCGATGATGAACAAACCCGGGCGGACATCGCCCGTGCTTTCGAAGATGCCGTGGTGGATACGCTGGCGATTAAATGCCGTCGCGCGCTGGATGAAACGGGGTTCAAAAGGCTGGTGATGGCGGGCGGGGTGAGCGCCAACCGTACGCTGCGCCAGCGTCTGAGCGAGATGATGGCAAAACGGGGCGGGGCGGTGTTTTATGCCCGGCCGGAGTTTTGCACCGATAACGGCGCGATGATCGCCTACGCGGGGACGGTTCGTCTGCAACAGGGAGAAAGCCGGGATCTCGGCATTACGGTGCGCCCGCGTTGGCCGCTGGCCGAATTGCCCGCTCTTTGAGGTAATCAGCGGTAGCCGGCGCTACGGCGATTACGCTCTATTTATGACGGGCTATCCCTCGCCCGTCACCCTACGGGCCGTCGGTTATTGCCGTCGGGCTAGAGCTCCTGCTCGAACAATACCAGAATCGCCTCGTAGAGCTGCTTAACGCTGAATCCTCTGGCCGGGGTGGTAAAGATGGTATCGTCGCCGGCGATGGTGCCGAGGATCCCTTCCGATTTACCCAATGAGTCGAGCAGGCGGGCAATCAGCTGCGCCGCGCCGGGGCTGGTGTGGATAACCACTACGGAATCATTGAAGTCGACGTCCAGCACCAGGTTTTTGAGCGGGCTGGTGGTGGTGGGCACGCCCAGTTCGGTTGGCAGGCAGTAAACCATTTCCATTTTGGCGTTACGCGTGCGCACGGCGCCAAACTTGGTCAACATGCGCGAGACTTTGGACTGATTGATGTTTTCAAATCCGTCTTCCTGCAAAGCCTGGACGATCTCGCTCTGAGAACTGAACTTTTCTTCTTTCAGCAGCGCCTTGAACGCCTTAACTAAGTCTTCCTGTTTTGTCGAGTTACGCATTCTGCACCGGATTCATGTGGTTATCTGTGGCGTTATTATGCAGATTAGTGAATTTTTATGCAACTATGCTGCGTATTATATCGCCAAGCGGCGGCCCGCAGGGTAGCGGGCAAGGAATCGCCGCCATAAAAAAAACCATCTCCCCGGCGTATCTGAAAAATGCGTCACAGGTCACATAAAAGTGAATCAAATGTTATCAGAATGATGTTGTTTAACTATTCTCGATCGGTGTACCCTAGCTCCCTGGTTAACCGATCATAAATGCGCGCTTCATTATTAGTCCACATGCCCATTAACTTTACTTACCTTTCTAATTAATAGCGTTTTTTGGTTTATTATTATAGACATAGGGTATTTTTCAATCTTTAGGCAACTCTTTTTCGCTGACGGTAAGTAAATACGCTTTGTTTTTTTCTTCTGATGTTGATTCTATAACTAAATGAATTCACGGCATTTTTGTACTTTACGATAATAAGGAGTTTAGGATGAAAGTTGCAGTTCTTGGCGCGGCAGGCGGCATTGGTCAGGCCCTTGCGCTCCTCCTCAAAACCCAGCTTCCTTCAGGTTCAGAATTATCTCTCTATGACATCGCGCCGGTAACCCCGGGCGTTGCGGTCGATCTGAGCCATATTCCTACAGCGGTCAAAATCAAGGGCTATAGCGGCGAAGACGCCACGCCAGCTCTGGTCGGCGCGGATATCGTGCTGATATCCGCCGGCGTCGCCCGTAAGCCGGGTATGGACCGTTCGGACTTATTCAATGTCAATGCGGGTATCGTTCGTAATCTGGTCGAGCAAATTGCCCGCACCAGTCCGCAAGCCTGTATCGGCATTATCACCAACCCGGTCAATACGACCGTCGCCATTGCGGCCGAAGTGCTTAAGAAGGCCGGCGTTTACGACAAAAATAAACTGTTCGGCGTAACCACGCTGGATATCATCCGCTCTAATACCTTTGTTGCCGAACTTAAAGGCAAGCAGCCGGAAGATGTCAACGTCCCCGTCATCGGCGGGCACTCCGGCGTGACCATTCTTCCGCTATTGTCGCAAATTCCCGGCGTGAGCTTTAGCGAGCAGGAAGTGGCGGATCTGACGAAACGCATCCAGAATGCGGGCACTGAAGTGGTGGAAGCGAAAGCCGGCGGCGGATCCGCAACCTTGTCGATGGGGCAGGCGGCCGCGCGATTCGGTCTGTCTCTGGTTCGTGCGCTGCAGGGGGAAAACGGCGTGGTTGAATGCGCCTATGTGGAGAGCGACGGCCAATATGCCCGCTTCTTTGCCCAGCCGGTGCTGTTGGGTAAAAACGGTATTGTTGAACGCGAAGAGATCGGTACGCTGAGTGCGTTTGAACAGGCGGCGCTTAAAAATATGTTGGATACGCTGAATCAGGATATCGAATTAGGCGAGTCTTTTATCAAAGGTTAAGCAACGCTGAAATTTCGTGATATGAATCAGAGCCGGAGATTTTACCTCCGGCTTCTTTACTTATTGGGACCGAATAAGTTTTTTTCTGTCAATAAGCTCGTTGGTTTCCGGATCATAATATCGACTCGGCCAGATCTCTGATGGATGGATCCCCAACGCATCGGCTATCAACCACTCCCCTTTCGGCCATGGGCGCGACAGCGCATTGGCCAACGTTGATGAACTTAATCCGGCAGCACGTGATACCGCAGCCAGCGTCGTGCCTTTTTTGCGCAAAGCGGCAATGATATCAGCGGGATGCCAGTCATGTTTCCTTAGAGTCATAATCCTTCCTTTTATTGCTATAAGACGACTGTGTATTAGTGGTATAAATAACGAATGTTAGTTATATGCCAGGCTAACGTGTTACCATTATTTGGAAATAATATAGCATCAATTTTCTATAAATTTCTCAATTAATTTCCAAATAACTCCGTTTTTGTTAGGAATGGCACTATCAGGATGAAAGGCGATGAAAAAAGAGTGGTTTGCTACCAGCGAACTGGTTGGCATTGGCGGCCTTCCGAAATCAAGACAGGGATTGAACAAACGTGCTCGTGAAGACGGATGGGAAAAACGTCGTCGTAAAGGCGTCCAGGGAAGAGGGGTGGAATATTCCATTCACAGCCTGCCCGACCCGGTGAGACAATCGCTGCTGCAGGAGAGCGACCCTCCGGATTACGCGCCCCTGCAGCCCGCCAGCCAAGCCATCTGGATGCAGATTTACCACCAGCTTTCAGATAAAGAGAGAGATGACCTGATTGCCTACGTTCTGCGCGTCGGCGTATCGACCATGCTGTGCCAGCTTGGGCTTACGGCGACGGAAGAGCGGTTCGCCGCGCCGACCGACGCCGAATAATCCGCATTCCTGCCTGTGCCATCCGCCTTTGTCGCCATGATGGCATTTCCCCGACGTTTCCATTATTTTTTCCTCTCTTTATGCCCGTCCCGCCGGCATTTAGCGTAATGCTTATGGATTTCCCTATCGATTATACGAACCAATAACAGGATAAAGTTAGATGTTTGGGTAATTGTGGTTTATTATTTGGAAACCATTTGGCAGCCGCTGAGGCTGCCCGGGGAATAAACAAGGGAGTGATGGGTATGGATAAAGAGTGGTTTGCAACCAATGAGTTGACCGGCGTTGGCGGATTGCCTAAAACGCCGCAAGGCATCAACAAGCGGGCCCGCGAGGATGGCTGGGAGAAGCGCAGGCGCAAAGGCGTCCAGGGGCGCGGCGTCGAGTATTCCATTCGCAGTTTGCCGCAGGAAGTGAGAAATTCGCTGTTGCTGAAAGAGGGCGCGGTGGCGGAATATCAACAAATTAGGCAAGAACCGACGTTACTGGCCTCATGGATACATATTTTCCATCAGCTTTCGGAAAGCGAGCAGTCCCGGCTGATTAATTTTATCCTGCGCGAAGGCGCATTGGCGATGCTGTCCCGTCTGGAAAATACCGCGGATGACCAGACGGCATAGTTGACTCGCTGCCGGGCAACGCGGTCAGAAATCCCGTTGCACCGCTAAATGCGCCAGGCCTTCAAGCGCCGAGCGGAAAGGGGTTTCCGGTAACGGCCGTAGCGCATCAATCGCTTTATCGGCCTCTTCTTCCGCGCGTTGACGGGTATAGCTGAGCGAACCGCATTGCTGCATGGCGGCAAGTACCGGCTCCAGCAGGTGACGTCCGTTGCCTTCTTCTATCGCCTGACGAATCATGGCGCTCTGTTCGGCGTTGCCATGATGCATCGCATGCAGCAGAGGCAGGGTGGGTTTGCCTTCATTAAGATCGTCGCCGGTATTTTTACCCAGCGTTTTGCCGTCGGCGTTGTAATCGAGCAAATCATCAATAAGCTGGAAGGCGGTTCCCAGATAGCGGCCGTAATCCCGTAATGCTTCTTCCTGCACGGAGGTCGCCCCGGCCAGAATCGCCGATGACTGGGCGGCAGCCTCAAACAGGCGCGCGGTTTTGCTGTAAATCACCCGCATGTAGCTTTCTTCAGTGATGTTGGGATCGTTACAGTTCATCAGCTGCAGCACTTCCCCTTCGGCAATCACGTTGACGGCTTCCGACATTAGCGCCAGCACGCGCAGCGACTCCAGACTGGTCATCATCTGAAAAGCACGGGTGTAGATAAAATCGCCGACCAGTACGCTGGCGGCGTTGCCGAACGCGGCGTTGGCCGTCGCTTTGCCGCGGCGCATATCGGACTCATCCACCACGTCATCGTGCAATAGCGTGGCGGTATGGATAAATTCGATCAGCGCGGCCACGGTAATGTGCTTGCGTCCCTCATAGGAGAGCGCCCTGGCGGCGAGTACCGCGATCATCGGTCTGATACGCTTACCGCCGCCGCTGATGATATAATGACCGAGTTGGTTAATGAGAACGACATCCGAGTTCAGTTGCTCAAGAATTACTTCATTAACGGCCGTCATGTCATGAGTGGTTAACGCTGTGATTTCTTCTAGATTCATTGTTTGCGCCAGCTAATTTCTTCAGCATTGCCGTAAATAAGATTGCTGTTTTATATCGGCATGTGTTGGAACTTGTTGAGCTGATTGTACTGGAAAAATGAGAGAGATAAACGGCAGTTAATATGTTGTATTCTTTTTCTTCACATCACTCGATTCTGCACTTGTCATCCTCAGGTTTTTTGCGTAGAATTCGCGCCCTATTGTGAATATTTATAGCGCGCTCTGGATAATCATACGTTGAGTGCGCGGAAAGCGGAGTTTTTTATGTACGCAGTTTTCCAAAGTGGTGGTAAACAACACCGAGTAAGCGAAGGTCAAACCGTTCGCTTGGAAAAGCTGGACATCGCAACTGGTGAAGCTATTGAGTTTGATCAGGTTCTGATGGTTGCCAATGGTGAAGAAATCAAAATCGGCGTTCCTTTCGTCGATGGCGGTAAGATCAAAGCTGAAGTTGTTGCTCACGGTCGCGGCGAGAAAGTTAAGATTGTTAAGTTTCGTCGTCGTAAACACTACCGTAAGCAAGCGGGCCATCGTCAGTGGTTCACTGACGTGAAAATCACCGGCATCAGCGCTTAAGATTTAGGAGAGCGGATTAATGGCACACAAGAAAGCTGGCGGTTCAACTCGTAACGGCCGTGATTCAGAAAGCAAACGCCTGGGCGTAAAACGTTTCGGCGGCGAAGCGGTATTAGCCGGCAGCATCATCGTTCGTCAGCGCGGGACCAAGTTCCACGCCGGCAGCAACGTAGGCTGCGGTAAAGACCACACGCTGTTCGCTTTGTCTGACGGTAAAGTTCAGTTCGAAGTGAAAGGCCCGAAAAACCGTAAATATATCAGTATCGTTGCTGAATAAATTTTCGCGTTAGGCCTCAAGGATATAAGCCCCGCAATTTATTGCGGGGCTTTTTACATTTCACTTCCTGGCCTTAGCCGAGACAAGCATGAATACTAAACAACAGACGGGCATCGGCCTCTGTCTGGCGCTGACCACGGCGATCTGCTGGGGCGCGCTGCCCATCGCCATGAAGCAGGTGCTGGTGGTGATGGAGCCGTACACCATCGTTTGGTATCGATTTCTCATCGCCTCCGTTGGGCTGGGGATAGTGCTGTTTTCACGCCGCCAATTACCGCCGCTGCAGATTTTCCGGCGCCCTCGGTGGTGGATTTTGCTGTTGATAGCCACCTATGGCTTACTGGGAAATTTCGTCTTTTTCAGTTCGTCGCTGCAATATCTGAGTCCGACCGCCTCTCAGGTTATCGGCCAGCTTTCACCGGTCGGCATGATGTTCGCCAGCGTACTCATCTTAAAAGAAAAGATGCGGATTACGCAGGTTATCGGCGCCGTGATGCTGGTTTGCGGACTGGTGCTGTTTTTTAACGCCAGCCTGATTGAAATTTTCACCCGCCTGACCGATTACACCCTGGGGGTGCTGCTGGGCGTTTGCGCCGCGGCGGTGTGGGTGACCTATGGCGTGGCGCAGAAGGTGCTGTTACGCCGCCTGACGTCACAGCAGATTCTGTTCCTGCTGTATGTGCTTTGCGTTCTCTCCATCACGCCGTTTGCCCGCCCGGCGGTTGTTCTGCAACTCAACGGCTGGCAGCTTATCTGTCTGCTGTTTTGCGGCGCCAATACGCTGATAGGTTATGGCGCGCTGGCGGAGGCCATGGCGCGCTGGCAGGCCGCTCAGGTGAGCGCGGTGATTACGCTTACGCCGTTATTCACCTTGCTCTTTTCCAGCTTGCTGGCATGGGCTTGGCCAACGTTTTTTGCCGCGCCGCCGCTGAATGTTGTGGGGTATACTGGGGCGTTCGTGGTCGTGGCGGGGGCGATGTTTTCCGCTATCGGGCACCGTTTTTTCCCCGGAAGAAAGGATCCCGCTTCGGTGATTGCGCCAAAATAGGTACGGCGTCTGGAGCAGTCAGACGATAGGGAACACTGCGACAGGCCGTTTTGACATCCCATCTGTACTGTTTATTTTTAATACAGATGAAAATATTGCGGTAAGCGGGTACAATTCGCCCCCTTGCCGGAGCAGGTTCTGGCGCGTCGGTTTTTAATGGTGGCGGGTAAAAGATGCCACCACCCTTAAAATCAAAAAGTTACGCCAAAAAGAACCAATAAATAGCCTAAAACAAGTAGATATTTCTATTGGTTTTTTGCGGAGAGAATTCATGAAGTTTGTAGATGAAGCCACCATTCTGGTGGTGGCAGGTGATGGCGGTAATGGCTGCGTAAGCTTCCGCCGTGAAAAATATATTCCCAATGGCGGCCCTGACGGCGGCGACGGCGGCGACGGCGGCGACGTCTATTTGCTGGCGGATGAAAACCTGAATACCCTGATTGACTACCGCTTTGAAAAGTCGTTCCGCGCGGAACGCGGACAAAACGGGCAGAGCCGCGACTGTACCGGGAAACGCGGTAAGGACATCACCATCAAAGTGCCCGTCGGCACCCGGGTGCTGGATCAGGGAACGGGCGAAGTGCTGGGCGATATGACGCGCCATCAGCAGAAACTGATGGTCGCCAAAGGCGGCTGGCACGGACTGGGCAACTCCCGCTTTAAATCTTCCGTCAACCGCGCGCCGCGCCAGAAAACAAACGGTACGCCGGGCGAAGAGCGCGAACTGATGCTGGAGCTGCTGCTGCTGGCGGACGTGGGTATGCTGGGGCTGCCCAACGCCGGTAAATCCACCTTTATCCGCGCCGTTTCGGCCGCCAAGCCGAAAGTGGCGGATTATCCGTTTACCACGCTGGTGCCAAGCCTCGGTGTGGTGCGCATGGACAGCGAGCAAAGCTTTGTGGTCGCCGATATCCCCGGCTTGATTGAAGGGGCGTCTGACGGGGCCGGTTTGGGCATTCGTTTTCTGAAGCACCTGGAGCGTTGCCGCGTGCTGCTGCACCTGGTCGACCTGGCGCCGATTGACGAGTCCGATCCGGTGGAAAACGCCAAGGTGATCGTCAATGAACTGCAGCAATACAGCGCCGCGTTGGCTGAAAAACCGCGTTGGCTGGTGTTCAATAAAGTCGATTTGCTGGATAAAGCCGAAGCCGCGACGCGCGCCAAGGAAATCGCCGCGGCGCTGGGGTGGGAAGAGAAGTATTACCTGATTTCCGCCGCCAACCGCGAAGGGGTGAACGCGCTGTGCTGGGATGTGATGAACTTCCTCAAGGTTCAGCCGAAAGCCATGGCCGTCGAGGAAAGCGCGCCGGAGAAAGTCGAATTCATGTGGGACGACTATCACCGCGAGCAGCTGGCGACGGCGGAAAGCGAAGCTGAAGACGACTGGGATGATGACTGGGACGACGAAGACGAGGAAGGCGTCGAAACCATTTATCAGCGTTAATCGTTATCGCTGGCGAAGCCGGCGTTTATTCCTGACCGCAGGAATAAACGCCTTTGCCGGCTCCCTCTCTCAGCTTTTGGGCGCGGGATGATGGGCGATCCAGTGGTCGGCGATCTCCTGCCGGGTACAGATCCACACTTTCTCATGCCGCTGGATATAATCCAGAAAACGCTGCAGGGCGCGAAAACGTCCCGGGCGTCCCAACAGCCGGCAGTGCATGCCGACCGACATCATTTTCGGTACGCTCTCTCCCTCTTCATACAGCACGTCAAAACTGTCTTTCAGGTAGGTGTAAAACTGCTCCGCGGTGTTGAATCCCTGCGGCGTGGCGAAACGCATATCGTTGGTTTCCAGCGTATAGGGAATAATCAGATGCGGTTTGCGGCGGCCGTCCCGGCAGGCGACGCGGGTCCAGAACGGCAGGTCGTCGCCGTAGTAGTCGCTGTCATAGCTGAAGCCGCCCTGTTCGACCACCAGTCTGCGGGTGTTGGGGCTATCGCGGCCGGTATACCAGCCGGTCGGCGCGCGGCCGAACAGGTCGACAAAGATATCGATCGCTTTTTGCATATGCCGGCGCTCGGTTTCCTCATCCATGCCCTGATAGTGGATCCAGCGCCAGCCGTGGCTGACCACGTCGTAGTCGGCCGCTTTTATCGCCGCCACAATTTCCGGATGGCGCGCCAGCGCCATGGCGACGCCAAACACCGTCAGCGGTAAACCGCGCCTGACGAATTCGTTATGAATGCGCCAGAAGCCGGCGCGGGAACCGTACTCGTACAGCGAGTCCATCGACATATGGCGATCCGGGTAGCTGGCGGCGCCGATGATATCGGAAAGAAACTGTTCGGAACCGGCGTCGCCGTGTAATACGTTATTCTCCGCGCCCTCTTCGTAGTTCAGCACGAACTGCACGGCGATGCGCGCCCCCCCGGGCCAGGCGGCATGCGGCGGTCGGCCCCCATAGCCGCGCAGGTCGCGCGGGTAGTCCCGGTTAAAGTCGTACTCTTTTGCTGCCGTCTGGTTACTCATGATTATCGTCCTGATTCAGGGCGCTAAAGGCGCCGGTCAACGTTTTGCGGCGCGGCGGGGCCAAATCGCCGTGTTTACTGGTGGACAGCCCCAGCGCCAGCAGCGATTCGACCATCTTCACCGCGGCGCCCACGCCGTCAATCACCGGCATACGCAGTTCGTGCGTCAGTTCCCGCGCCAGATCGGCCATGCCGCCGCAGCCCAGTACAATGGCGCCGCTGCCGTCCTGCCGTTTTGCCTGTATACAATATTCGCGCACTTTCTGCTGCGCATAACCGCTGCCGTCTTCCAGCGCCAGCACCGGCAGGTCGATGGCGTGCAGCGCCGCGCAGTGGTGTTCGAAACCATATTGCCTGAGCAGGTGACGGGCGATGATCAAGGTGCGCGGCAGCGTCGTGACGATGGAAAAGCGGGTGGCGACCAGCGTGGCCATATGCATCGCCGCTTCCGCAATGCCGACCACCGGCCCCTGAGCCAGTTCCCGCGCCGCAAGCAGACCCGGATCGCCAAAGCAGGCGATAACGTGACCGCTGACGCCCTGCGCCCGTCCGGCCTTGATCTGTTCCAGCACGCCAACCGCGGCGACGGCCTCGTCAAAGTGGCTTTCAATCGAGGGCGCGCCCTGGGCAGGCGACACCGCGACGATCTCGCTGTTCGGCGACGCGGCCTCCCGTGCGGCGCGGGCGATGGTTTCGGTCATCGGCAGGCTGGTATTGGGGTTAATGACCTGGATAAGGTATTTTTCCATGCTAACGATCTCGTAGATTGGCGAACAGGCGGGAGAAATCCGGCAGCGTTTCGCCGCTGCGCTCAAAATGCAGCGTGGCGAGGATATGTTCAAAGTGGTGGCGCAGCGCCTCGGTCAGCGGCTGCAGCGCCTTTTCCCGCAACAGGACGATCAGACGATCGTGATCGTCGCAGCGGCAGCCCTGTTGCCAGGGAGCGCCATAGGCGGCGACCACCAGCGAAGAGCGCTGGCTCAGCCGCGTGACCATTTCCGTCAGCACCTGATTGCCGGAAATCGCCTGCAGCTGAATATGAAAGGCGGCGGAGAGACGGATGGCCGCCGGGCCGTCGAGGTCGTGATGCGCCTGCTGTTCCTGCCGGTTCAGCTTCTCCAGCGCCACCAGATGCGTTGACTGGCAGTGGGCGATAACCGCGGGGAGATTGGCGCATTCAATCAGCGAGCGGGTGTGGAAAATATCCCGCGCTTCTTCCACGCCGGGCGTGGCGACCTGCGCACCACGTTTGGGCGTCAGGGTGATCATTTGCACTGCCGCGAGGCGTTGCAGCACTTTACGGATGCCGGTACGGCTCACGCCGAACACCTCGGAGAGCGCCTCTTCGGGCAGCTTGCTGCCCGGCGGCAACTGATGTTCCACGATGGCGGCCATCAACGCCTGATAGATGGGTTCGTCTTTATCATTCAAGTCGGAGGCCGTTTTCAGGCCGATTTCGCTCTTCATTACCTACTCCGGTAAACGCCGCTGTATTTGTAAATCGTATACATTAAAAATAGTTTTTGTATACAAAAAGATTAATTTGGCCTGGATCCTGCAATACCCGAATTGTGTACAGGGTTACTTTGTTAAATTCAGAGGAGCAGGTTTCATGCCAAATAGTCAACCTATCGATCCGGCGTCGGCATCCGAAGCCAACGCAAACTACAGCCCGCGGCTGTGTAATGACGATCTCGCCCCGACGCGTAATCAGAATTGGAACTGGTACAACATCTTTTCTTTCTGGATGTCCGACGTACACAGTATGGGAGGGTACGTGGTGGCGGCCAGCTTTTTCACTCTCGGACTGGCCAGTTGGCAGGTATTGCTGTGTTTGCTGCTGGGAATTTGCATCGTGCAGCTGTGCGCCAATCTGGTGGCCAAACCCAGCCAGATGGCAGGCGTGCCCTATGCGGTCATTTGCCGTCAGGCCTTTGGCGTCTTTGGCGCCAATATTCCCGCGGTGATCCGCGGATTGATCGCCTTTGCCTGGTACGGCATCCAAACCTATCTGGCCGCTAACGCGCTGATGCTGGTGGCGCTGAAATTCTGGCCGGCGCTGACGCCCATGACCCAGGTTTCATGGCTCGGGCTGTCTCAGCTTGGCTGGCTGAGCTTCGGGATTATGTGGTTACTGCAGGCGATGGTGTTCTGGCACGGCATGAGCGCCATCAAGCGCTTTATTGATATCGCCGGGCCTGCGGTATATGTGGTGATGCTGGCGCTGGCCGGCTGGATTGTATACCAGACCGGTTTTGACGGCATCTCCTTTACGCTGAGCAGCAAACAGCTGAGCGGCGGCGAACAGGCGTTCCAGATGCTGACGGCGACCGCGCTGGTGGTGTCTTACTTCTCCGGGCCGCTGCTGAACTTTGGCGACTTCGCCCGTTATGGCAAAAACATGGGGGAAATCCGCCGCGGTAACCGCTGGGGGCTGCCGTTTAATTTCCTGCTGTTCTCCATCGTGACCGTGGTGATTGTTTCCGGCACCCAATCGCTGTTCGGCAAGATGATTACCGATCCGATTGAAACCGTCAGCCACGTCGGCAGCGATCTGGCGGTGGCGATAGGGCTGCTGACCATGATTATCGCCACCGTCGGCATCAATATCGTGGCGAACTTCGTTTCTCCCGCCTTTGACTTTTCCAACTGCTCGCCGCAGAACATCAGCTTCCGCACCGGAGGCATGATTGCCGCGGTGGGCTCGGTACTGTTGACGCCGTGGAACCTGTTTCATTCTCCTGAACTGATTCACTACACGCTGGACGTGCTCGGTTCTTTTATCGGTCCGCTGTTCGGCATCCTGCTGGCGGATTTTTATCTGATCAAACGCGGCCGGGTGTCGGTGGACGACCTGTTCAACGCCACGCCGCAGGGCCGCTACTGGTATCGCGGGGGCTTTAATCCGAAGGCCATTTCGGCGCTGTTGCCGTCGGTGGCGATTTGCCTGGTCATCAGCTTTATTCCGTCGCTGCACGCGGTGGCGAACTTCAGCTGGTTTATCGGCGCGGCGCTATCGGCGGGATGTTACCGCTGGATTGCCCGCGACGAGCGGGTGGGCGCGGTCGTCGGGCGCTACCGCCGCCGGGCGATAGCGCTGCAGAAAGATTGACACAGGGCGGAGTTTGATGGCGGGCGAGGCCGTCAAACTCGCGCTGCGAGTCAGTTGTTCTGATAAATATCTTTGTATAAGCGGCTTTCAAAACGCACCAGCGGAACACGGCGTGAACGCTGATCTTCCGGGGGAACGGCATAGCCGGACAGAAACTGTACGAAGGCCATGCGCTGGCCGCTGGCGGTGGTGATAAATCCGGCCAGATTATAAACCCCTTGCAGCGCGCCGGTTTTGGCGGAAACCTTGCCGTTTACGCCCGCTTCATGCAGCCCGCCCCGATACCGTAAGGTGCCGTCGTAGCCGGCGAGGGGAAGCATGGCGATATAATTCAGCTCGCTGTCGTGTTGGGCGATGTACTGCAACGCCTGCATCATGGTCGCCGGCGATATCAGGTTATGGCGGGACAGGCCGGAGCCGTCGACAACGATGCTGTTGCCCAAATCGACGCCGGCCTTCTGGCGCAATACCTGGCGGACGGCATCGGCGCCGGCGCGCCAGGTGCCGGGAACCTTGAAGCGTTCATGGCCGATGGTACGGAAAACGGTATCGGCGATCATGTTGTCGGACTTCTTCAGCATCACGGTCAGCAGGTCGTGCAGCGGCGCGGACTGGGTTTGCGCCAGCACGCTGCCCGCGGGGCCGGGCTGCGTCTGACGGCGCAGGCTGCCCTTGATGGCAATATCGGCCTGCAGCAGTTCGTCTTTAACGATCGCCCCGGCATAGCTGGCGCCGTCCTGAATGGCAAAGGCCAGCGGCAGCGGATCGGCGCGTTGCGGCAGACAGCCGGTGAGCGTAAAGCGGTTCAGCTCGCCGGGGATCACGTCCAGCTCGCAGTATTGCGCGTCTGGAGAGCCTTTGGCCAGCGTACGAACCTCGCTGATCATTTGTACCGGATAATAGGACGCGACGCGGATAAACGCGTTATCGCCGGCGTTGGGCGCGCTATAGAGCGAAATGGAAAAACAGTTGCGGTCGACGATCGCCGCTGACGGCGGGGCGCTGAAGCATTGCGTCATATCGTTCCAGGGCCAGCCGGGCGCCTTGTCGTGGCTGGCGAAAACCGAGGTGTCGATCATGATATCCCCGGCGATTTCCCTCACGCCGCGCTTTTTCAATTCCTGCACCATGTTGCGTATTTGCTGGCGCTTCAGGGTAGGGTCGCCGCTGAAGCGCACGATCAGATTGCCGCGCAGTATGCCGCTCGTCACCGGACCATGGCTTTCCATCGTGGTGATAAAACGATAATCTGGACCCAGCTGAAGGAGTGCGGCCAGCGCGGTCAGTACCTTTTGCGTGCTGGCGGGCAGCGCCATCTGCTGACTGTTAAAGGCCATTGCCGGCGTGGTGGCGCCAACCTTTTGCACCAGCAGCGCCAGATTGGCGCCATCGGGTAAATACTGGGTATGTTCTTCAACCGTCGCTGCATTGGCATGCAGAACAAAAGCGCAGGCAAGTCCGGGAATAATCGATGAAAAACGCATAATCTCAGCTAACAACAGGGTAACGTGTGGTCATACTACGGCGCAATAAGGTCTAAAGTAAACGATGACCCCCATGGAACTCTGGGTTAAAATACGTATCAAAATGCAAAATCGTTGCTGGCCTGGAAAATTTGTTCCGGGGCTGGTTACTTTTGTTTAATTGCCGCAAACGCCGGCATGTACATTCCATAGAGTTCAAGCCGCCGCAAGCCAAGGTTCGGGCGGCTTGAAAGATAGAGTAGAACTCCGTCGTATTTGATTATTAACGCGTCAGGATGACGATTATTTGAGTCGTACGGATTTTTTAGAGGTATAGACAATTATGAAACAATTTCCGATGACGTTGCGCGGTGCCGAAAAATTACGCGAAGAGCTGGATTTTTTAAAGAGCGAGCGCCGGCCTGAAATTATCGCCGCGATTGCTGAAGCCCGCGAGCACGGCGATCTGAAAGAAAACGCCGAATACCACGCCGCGCGCGAACAGCAGGGCTTTTGCGAAGGGCGTATCCGCGATATTGAAGCCAAGCTTTCCAATGCGCAGATTATTGACGTGACGAAAATGTCCGCCACCGGGCGCGTCATTTTCGGCGCCACCGTCAAGGTTATCAATCTGGATACCGAAGAAGAACAGACTTACCGCATCGTTGGCGATGACGAGGCTGATTTTAAGCAGAATCTGATTTCGGTGAACTCGCCGATCGCTCGCGGGCTTATCGGCAAAGAGCAGGATGACATTGTGGTGATCCAGACGCCGGGCGGCGACGTGGAGTATGAAATCATCAGCGTTGAATATCTGTAAAGGTTGCTGTTTTGCTGATTAAAACAGCAAAGTTTGTAAAGAAAGGAAAAAGGCCGCTTGCGGCCTTTTCTCTAACGGGCAGGCGTGGCACCTTTCCGTTAAAATTACGTATCCTGAAATAAAAAGTGTTATCGTGGCAACACAATTTTACGTTCTTTCGCCGGACGATACAGCACCAGCGTGTGGCCGATAACCTGAACGTTACTGGCCCCGGTTTCGCGGATAATGGCGTCAACAATCAAAGTCTTGGTTTCGCGGTCTTCGCTCGCGACTTTCACTTTGATCAGTTCGTGATGTTCCAATGCTTGTTCGATCTCAGCCAGAACACCTTCGGTGAGGCCGTTGTTGCCCAGCATGACGACCGGTTTTAACGGATGGGCCAGACCTTTCAGGTGCTGTTTTTGTTTATTGCTTAGGTTCATTGTCTTTTTGCTTAGGTTGGGATTGAAAACGGTTCATTCTACCGCCATCTCATCATTATAACCAATTTGGCGTTACGGATTTTGGTTGTATGCGAGACGTTTCCGCTCACCGGATAGCGCTTTACAGAGAATAGTTGGAAAATAGATGGCTAATAAAAAGCGTTCTGCAAGCTCCAGTCGCTGGTTGCAGGAACACTTTAGCGATAAATATGTGCAACAGGCGCAGAAAAAGGGGCTCCGCTCCCGCGCTTGGTTTAAACTTGATGAAATACAGCAGAGCGACAAACTGTTTAAACCCGGCATGACGGTGGTTGATTTGGGCGCCGCCCCTGGCGGATGGTCGCAGTATGTGGTGACGCAGATTGGCGGTAAGGGGCGTATCATCGCCTGTGATATTTTGCCGATGGATCCTATTGTTGGTGTCGATTTCCTGCAAGGGGATTTTCGTGATGAAGTCGTCCTTAAAGCGCTTCTTGAAAGGGTGGGGGACGACAAGGTTCAGGTAGTGATGTCTGACATGGCGCCGAACATGAGCGGTACACCAGCAGTTGATATTCCGAAGTCGATGTATCTGGTTGAATTAGCACTTGATATGTGTCGGGATGTCTTAGCGCCAGGTGGTAGTTTTCTGGTTAAAGTGTTTCAGGGAGAAGGTTTTGACGAATACCTGCGGGAAATTCGCTCCCTGTTTACGACGGTCAAGATTCGTAAGCCAGACGCTTCGCGTGCCAGGTCGCGTGAAGTGTATATCGTAGCGACAGGGCGCAAACTGTAGTACCCTAACGCTGTTTTTTAACACAGTTGTAATATGAGGTTAATCCCTTGAGTGACATGGCGAAAAACCTGATTCTCTGGTTGGTCATCGCAGTTGTGCTGATGTCCGTTTTCCAGAGCTTTGGGCCCAGCGAGTCGAATGGCCGTAGGGTGGATTATTCAACCTTCTTGACTGAAGTGAATCAGGATCAGGTCCGCGAAGCACGTATTAACGGGCGTGAGATCAGTGTTATCAAAAAAGATAGCAACCGATACACGACTTATATTCCTGTCAACGATCCCAAGCTGCTGGATAACCTGCTAACGAAGAATGTGAAAGTGGTTGGCGAGCCGCCGGAAGAGCCGAGCTTGCTGGCTTCAATCTTTATTTCCTGGTTCCCGATGCTGTTGCTGATCGGCGTCTGGATCTTCTTTATGCGTCAAATGCAGGGCGGCGGCGGTAAAGGTGCCATGTCCTTTGGCAAGAGCAAAGCGCGGATGCTGACGGAAGATCAGATCAAAACCACGTTTGCCGACGTTGCCGGCTGTGACGAAGCAAAAGAAGAAGTCAGCGAACTGGTGGAATATCTGCGTGAACCCAGCCGTTTCCAGAAGCTGGGCGGCAAGATACCGAAAGGCATTCTGATGGTCGGGCCGCCGGGGACCGGTAAAACCCTGCTGGCCAAAGCGATCGCCGGCGAAGCGAAAGTGCCTTTCTTCACCATCTCCGGTTCGGACTTCGTCGAAATGTTTGTCGGCGTGGGCGCGTCCCGCGTACGCGACATGTTTGAGCAGGCGAAGAAAGCCGCTCCCTGTATCATCTTTATCGATGAAATCGATGCGGTGGGCCGTCAGCGCGGCGCCGGTCTGGGCGGCGGGCACGACGAACGTGAACAGACCCTGAACCAGATGCTGGTTGAGATGGATGGTTTTGAAGGCAATGAAGGCATTATCGTGATCGCCGCGACCAACCGTCCCGACGTGCTTGACCCCGCGTTGCTGCGTCCCGGCCGTTTTGACCGCCAGGTGGTGGTGGGGCTGCCGGATGTGCGCGGTCGCGAGCAGATCCTGAAAGTGCATATGCGCCGGGTGCCGCTCTCCCCGGATATTGACGCATCGGTTATCGCCCGCGGTACGCCGGGCTTCTCCGGCGCCGATTTGGCCAACCTGGTCAATGAAGCCGCGTTGTTCGCCGCGCGCGGCAACAAGCGCGTGGTGTCGATGGTCGAGTTTGAAAAAGCCAAAGACAAGATCATGATGGGGGCGGAACGCCGCTCCATGGTGATGACTGAACAGCAGAAAGAGTCCACCGCCTATCACGAAGCGGGCCATGCGATTATCGGTCGCCTGGTGCCGGAACACGATCCGGTGCATAAAGTGACCATTATCCCGCGCGGCCGCGCATTGGGCGTGACGTTCTTCCTGCCGGAAGGGGACGCCATCAGCGCCAGCCGCCAGAAGCTGGAAAGCCAGATTTCCACCCTGTACGGCGGCCGTCTGGCGGAAGAGATTATCTACGGCGTGGAAAAAGTGTCTACCGGGGCGTCGAATGACATCAAGGTCGCCACCTCCATTGCGCGCAACATGGTTACGCAGTGGGGCTTCTCGGAAAAACTCGGTCCGCTGCTGTATGCGGAAGAGGATGGCGAGGTGTTCCTGGGCCGTTCCGTCGCCAAGGCCAAACATATGTCTGACGAAACGGCGCGCATCATCGATCAGGAAGTGAAATCGCTGATTGAGCGCAACTACCAGCGTGCGCGTGAGCTGCTGATGGCGAATATGGACATCCTGCATTCAATGAAAGATGCGTTGATGAAGTATGAAACCATTGATGCGCCGCAGATTGACGATTTGATGTCGCGTAAAGAGGTTCGCCCGCCGGCCGGTTGGGAAGATCAAAGCTCGGATAGCAATTCCGGCAGTGGCGGCGCACCCAAGGCGCCGACGCCGGTTGATGAGCCCCACACGCCGAATCCGGGTGGCACGATGTCCGAGCAAAAATAAATTTGCCGGTGTTTAGTATCGCCCGTTGTTACTCCTGTAAAACCCCGGACCTGTCCGGGGTTTTTTACTGAATGGTCCGCGGGATAGATTTTAGGAGAGAACAACGATTTTGAGGGAAAAATCATGCAACTGAGCGCTAGAGGATCGACCCTGGATCTTTCTTGTCCCCACGTGATGGGCATTCTCAACGTTACTCCCGATTCATTTTCCGACGGCGGCAAACATAACACGCTGGATGCGGCGCTGTTTCATGCCCAGGAAATGATCGCCGCCGGCGCCACGCTGATTGATATCGGCGGGGAGTCAACCCGCCCGGGGGCGAATGAAGTCGGCACGGAAGAGGAGCTGGAGCGCGTGATCCCGGTCGTCGAGGCGTTGGCCCGGCGTTTTGACGCATGGATTTCCGTCGATACCTCCAAGCCTGAGGTCATCACGGCTGCGGCGCAAGCGGGCGCTCACTTGATTAACGACATTCGCTCGCTGCAAGAGCCGGGGGCTTTGCAAGCCGCCGCCGCAACCGGGCTGCCGGTTTGCCTGATGCATATGCAGGGATTGCCGAAAACCATGCAGCACAACCCGCACTACGATGACCTGATGGCGGAAGTGGGGGCGTTTTTACAGCGGCAGATCGATCGCTGCGTGAGCGGTAATATTCCGAAAAGTCGTCTATTGCTGGATCCCGGGTTCGGATTTGGTAAAAATCTGGCGCATAATTATCAGCTTCTTGCACGCCTGGGCGAATTACACCGTTTCGGATTGCCCCTGCTGGTCGGAATGTCGAGAAAATCGATGATCGGACAACTGCTCAAGGTCCCTCCCGCGCAGCGGGTTCAGGGCAGCGTGGCCTGTGCGGTGATAGCGGCGATGCAAGGCGCGCAAATTATTCGCGTTCATGACGTAAAAGAAACGGTAGACGCCATGCGCATTGTGGAAGCCACTCTTTCAGCGAAGGAATAAAAACTATTATGAGTAACCGTAAATATTTTGGCACTGACGGCGTGCGGGGAAAAGTGGGCGACAGCCCGATTACCCCCGATTTTGTGCTGAAGCTGGGTTGGGCCGCGGGCAAGGTTCTGGCGCGACACGGCTCGCGTAAAATCATCATCGGCAAAGACACCCGCATTTCCGGTTATATGCTGGAGTCCGCGTTAGAAGCCGGGCTGGCCGCGGCGGGATTGTCCGCCTCTTTTACCGGTCCGATGCCGACGCCGGCCGTCGCGTATCTGACGCGTACCTTCAGAGCGGAAGCCGGTATCGTTATTTCCGCGTCGCACAACCCTTACTATGATAACGGCATTAAATTTTTCTCTATCGACGGCACCAAATTACCCGATGAGGTGGAAGAGGCGATCGAAGCCGAATTGGAAAAACCGCTGACGTGCGTGGAATCGGCGGAGCTGGGCAAGGCAAACCGTATTGTCGACGCCGCCGGGCGCTATATCGAGTTCTGTAAGGGAACCTTCCCCAGCGAGCTAAACCTTAACGGCCTGAAAATCGTGGTCGACTGCGCGAACGGCGCAACCTATCACATCGCTCCCAGCGTATTGCGCGAACTGGGCGCTACCGTCATCTCTATCGGCTGCGAGCCGGACGGCATGAACATCAATGAAGCGTGCGGCGCGACCGACGTCAGGCAGCTACAGGCGCGCGTAGTGGCCGAAAAAGCCGATGTCGGGCTGGCGTTTGACGGCGACGGCGACCGGCTAATCATGGTCGACCACCTGGGCAACAAAGTCGATGGCGATCAGATCCTGTATATCATCGCCCGCGAAGGTTTGCGCCAGGGCCAGCTGCGCGGCGGCGCGGTCGGCACCCTGATGAGCAATATGGGACTGGAGCTGGCGTTGAAGCAGTTGGGCATTCCGTTTGCGCGCGCCAAAGTCGGCGATCGCTATGTACTGGAAACCATGCAGGCGAAGGGCTGGCGTATCGGCGCCGAAAACTCCGGCCATGTCATCCTGCTGGATAAAACCACCACGGGCGACGGCATTATCGCCGGTTTGCAAGTGCTTACGGCGATAGTCAGAAACCATATGAGCCTGCATGACTTGTGCAGCGGCATGAAGCTATTCCCGCAAATTCTGGTTAACGTCCGTTTCTCGGGTGAGAATGACCCGCTCGAGGACAAAAGGGTGCAACAGATCACCCGGGACGTGGAGAAAGAGCTGACCGGCCGGGGACGGGTATTACTGAGAAAATCAGGCACCGAGCCGCTTATTCGCGTTATGGTCGAAGGCGAGAATGAGGCGACGGTGATTGAGTTGGCTAATCGCATCGCTGACGCGGTTAAAGCGGTGGATTAACGACGGTTAAACCCGCTCAGCATCCGCCAGCGGCGCGAGGATGGCGAAAGCCGCTCTTTTTTTCTTCAATCAGTAAACGGCGGCTAAATTACCCTTGCGTACGCTACAGCCTTTGGTTAGTATTCAGACCCGCTTGGCAAGGGATGAAGATATTCATTCGACCTAGTGGACTACGCGCGGAGTTGCCGCAAGAATTTAAAATCTCCATCAATGATGGGGAAAACGGTTACAGGTACAACTATGTACGAAGCTCTTTTGGTGATTTTCCTGTTGATAGCGATCGGGCTGGTTGCCTTGATTATGCTGCAGCAAGGTAAAGGTGCTGATATGGGAGCCTCGTTCGGAGCAGGTGCTTCTGCCACTTTGTTCGGTTCGAGCGGCTCCGGGAATTTCATGACTCGCATGACGGCGGTATTGGCGACGCTGTTCTTCATTATCAGTCTGGTGCTGGGTAACATGAGTTCGCTGCAGAGCAGTAACCGAGGCAGCGGAGCTTGGGATAACCTGAGCCAGCCTGAGAACGCGGAGCAGAGCACTACGCCTGCCGCGCCTCCGGCACCTGCAAGCGATATTCCAAAGTAATCGTTGTATAAGTAGTTTTGACAGCAGCGCCAGCCGCTGCTGTTGCATAAGCAGTTATTGTGATGCCGAGGTGGTGGAATTGGTAGACACGCTACCTTGAGGTGGTAGTGCCCGATTGGGCTTACGGGTTCAAGTCCCGTCCTCGGTACCAATACAAAATCAATAGACGTCAATGGACGTCTATTTTTTTATCTCAATAAACCCACGAACTTACCGACTTTCCCTTCTGTTCAACCTCTCCCGACGTCAACCTGATTCAACCTACATCAACATGCTGGCGAGTATATATTTTGGCGCATACGCTGTGCCTGTTTCCGCTACTTTCCGTGCCGATTTAGAGCCTACGCTGGCGCAATATATTCGGTAAACGACTCTGATGGAGTACGCCAACGATCGTAATGCCATGAGGGGCGAACAGATAATAAATGGCATGGCTCATGTATGGGAAATACCGCAATCCCTGAATATCAAGTGCTTCAATGTTATCACTGCCCATTTGCCGGTTTTCAGCCAGACGTTGCATACAGGTCTGCATTCCAAGCAGGTATTCACGTGTCACCATTGAGCCAAATTGTTTTAATGAATGTTTTTTTATTTCGCGCACATCCTCCCGCGCATCGTCGGTCAGCTTATAACGGGGCATCAGAGATCCTTCATCAGCGCATCAAACACCTCATCGCCATCGTGCAGCAAACCGGCATTGGCCTGCGCAACGGAATGAGCAAGTCTGTTACGCAGTTGCTGGAGTTTGATCTCCTCATAAGCCTGATAATCATCAATGGACATCACCACCACGGAAGGTTTGCCGTTCTTTGTGATGCTGACAGGCTCACGCTGTGCTTTGGTGAGCAATTCCCCAAACTGGGTTTTAGCCTGGTTAGCCGTAAAACTGAGCATGCTTACCGCCTTAATAGGGTGCGAATCGTTCGATTTAAGCTATTTTAGGCCGTTCGGGTTATGCCCGCCAGCTTTTCGTTGCCTGGCTTGAGTGGCTGGCAGAGGCACCGACGGGCATCTACAGGCCGACCTGTCCCCAGCTCCGGCGGTATTCGGAAGGGCTGGTTCCTCCCCAGCGGAGAAAGGCTCGCCGGAAGCTGCGTTCATCGGCAAACCCCAGGTTTTCGGCAATCGTCGGGATACTCATACCGTGCCGCAACATGCGGCGGGCCTCGGTCAGGCGCACCTCGCGCGACAGAACGGAGTAGTTGACGCCTTCGCGATCGAGGATGCGCGCCAGCGTACGGCGGCTGATGCCCAGCAGCCGCGCCAAATCCTCGGACGACCTGATTTCGTCCAGATGGGCGCCCAGAAACTGGAGAATACTCTGCCTGCGCCGCGTCGTCTCCCCGGCCAGCACCTCTTCAAGCATCCGCGCCAGCCTGCTGCGCAGGCCGCTCTCGATAAAGGGTACGGGATGGTCGAGCCAGCGCCGGCTGAATTCGATTTGGGCGATATCCTGATCGAAATAGACCGGACAGCCAAAATAGTGCTCCAGCGCCGACCTGGAAATACCGCAGGAGCGGGTGAATCGCACCGCATCGGCGATGCGGATGCCCGACGACCCGGAACGGGCGACCGCGAAGCAATTGACGAAATGGAAGTGTTCGAACGCCGCGCGAAATTCGGGATCGTAGAATTTGGGAATATGCAGCAGGCTCATGCCGCCGTCGTGGCCGTTTTCCGGTACCGCATTCCAGGGCGTGCGTGAATGACCGGCGCGGAAGCGGATGCCGGCTTTGCGGTCGCGCAGCGCCATTGCCGCCATGCCGGAGGTGCCGAAACTGGCGAAATTGATGCGCGACGCATGGTTGAACAGCAGTTCCGCCCGGTCGCCGAACAGCCACAAACGTTCGAAAACCTGCCGCATTTCCATGTAGGAGACGGTGGCGGCAGGCCACTCTCCCCGAATCAGGTCGATGCCGAGATCCCGTTGCAGCCCTTGCGTACTATTTTGCTCCTGCGCCGTCAGCAGCAGGCCGGACACCTGAAACAGCGTGAATTCCCGGTCGTGCATGCCGATACAGCGCGAACTCGCGGTGGTGGACGGCGATCCGGCGCAGCGTTCCCTCTCTGCGGCGATGAAAGGCAGGCTGTGGGACTGGCACGAATTGTCCGTCGGCGGGTATCTTATGGCTCGGTTCATTTCCCTGGATGTCCTTTTTATCAGCGATCGGGAAGTCTGAATCTATGCCAGCCCGCCGGCTGATGACAAGCCGATAAAATATCTAAATTAATACAATATTTATATATACATGACACGGATTGTCCTTCTGGTCCCCCAGCCCCGCATCGAATAATAGCCCCTAATCCGGATGCGCCGCGAGCGCCTCTTATGACATCCCTTTCAGCCGCCGCGAGCCGCGCGAACGGCCAACCGAGGAAACCATTCGCCATGACCATCCCGCAGGAAAAAACGCTGACCGACTCCTTCGATGCCGGGCTGCCGGTTGCCGGGCGCTGGCAAAACAGCAGCCATGTGCAGTTGACCCTGATTTGGCTGCTGGGCATCGTCTGTGTGCTGGACTCAATGATCATCGCCTCGCTGCTGACGCCGATCAAAGCGGAGTTCGGCTTTACCGACGAACAGATCGGACGCCTGTCCTCGATGTTTACGCTGGCGGGACTTATCGGCGCGCCGATCTTCGGCGTGCTGGCCAATCGCTTCGGGCGCAAATCCGTGTTGCTGATCGGGGTCGCCATCTGGAGCGTATCGTCAATCGCCACCGGCTTTGCCGCCGGCTTCCTCGGCCTGCTGTTCTGGCGCATCGCCACCGGTTTCGGCGAGGCGGCCTATAACTCGCTCGCACCGAGCTGGCTGGCCGACCTCTATCGTCCGCGCTGGCGCAATCTGGTGTTCTCGCTGTACATGCTGAAGAACAAGGTCGGCACGGCCGCCGCGCTGGCGCTCGGCGGCTGGCTGGCGACCGAATACGGCTGGCGGACCGCCTTTTTTGTCGCCGGGCTGCCCGGATTATTGCTCGCGCTCCTGCTGCTGTGGGTCAGGGAGCCGGCCATCGGCGCGCACGACGACGCCGTCGGCACGCCCCTGGTCGCCGCCAAACCCGGCGTGCGCGAGAGTCTGGCCGTCTTCCGCTATCCCGGCTACATCCTGCATTCGCTGGCGCTGCTGTTCTTCTTTATCGCCATGTCGGTGCAGATCTGGATCCCGGCCTATCTGCATCGCGTCTTTGAACTCAGCAACCAGCAGGCTTCCGACTTTCTCGCCCAGGTTCTGCTCTATACCTTGCCGGTGGGGCTGATCGGCGGCTATTTCTCCAGCGTCGTGCTGCGGCCTTTCCGCTGGGGCTTTCCCGCCTTTCTGGCGACCACCTCGCTGCTGGCCTGCGCGGCCTTCGCCACCGCCTACGGCAGCCGGGATTTGACGCTCACCCGGGCCTGTATCGCCGCCGGGATCGCCCTTTTCGGCTTCAGCGCCGGCACCCTGACGACGCTGATCGTCGAAACGGTGCCGCCTTATCTGCGCAACAGCGCCACCGCGTGGTCCATCGTGCTGACCACGGGCATCGCCGGCATCGTCGGCCCGGAGCTGGTCGGTCGCCTGTCCGACGTCCATACCCTGGCCGTGGCGGTATTCGTGGCGCCAGCCGGGTACGCCGTCGCCGGACTGCTGTGGATCATTCTCGCCATTTGGCTCGGGCGCAGTACGCGGGAGCCTGCCTGACGGGCGGCATTGCCGTCGCCGAAACAATTTAACTCACTTTCACCAACGCAGATATTCCCGGAGGACGCTATGCAGCATCAGCCCCGAATGGTTCGTCATAAAAAAACATCCGGCGCGGTCCTCGTCGCCGGCGGATTCGTGGCCGCCCTATCCGCCGCCGCGCCGGCGCAGGAAACCGAGCACAGTGAACAACAGCTCGCCCCGGTGATCGTCACCGCGCCCCGGCGTGCCGAGAGCCTGCAGAAGGTTCCCGCGGCGATCAGCGTGGTCAGCAGCGAGGAGATCGAGGAGGGCGGTCTGCGGACCACGAAGGACGTCGCCAAGTTCATCCCCGGTGCGCAGGGCTGGAACACCGAAAGCCGCGCCCGTCCGCGCTTCTTCATCCGCGGCGTGGGCTCCAACGAGGCCACCAACAATACGGTGAATCCGATCGGCTTTTATGCCGACGAAGTGTATTACAACAACAACCTGTTCACCGGCACGCCGCTGTTCGACCTGCAGCGGGTCGAGGTGCTGCGCGGCCCGCAGGGCACCCTGTGGGGCAAGAACACCACCGGCGGCGCCTTCCACTTTATCTCGCGCAAGCCGTCTTTCGAGACCGACGGCAACGCAAAGCTACAGTTCGGCAACCTGGACTCCAGACTGTTCCAGGGCGCCGTCGGGGGAACGCTCAAGGACGACGTGCTGGCCGGCCGGGCCGCGTTGCATTACGAGGAACGCGGCGGTCTGGCCAAGAACACCACCACCGGCAACGACGTCGGCGACTATGAAGATATTGCCGGGCGCTTCCAGTTGCTGGCGCTTATCTCACCCGAACTCGACGCCCTGCTCAATGTGCACGTTCGCCGGCTCGACGGAACGCAGAATCCCTGGTATTCGGTTACCCGCAACGGCGCGCCGGACGTCAATGGCTACGTCGCCCCGATCGGCAACGGCAGCGGCGACCGCAAGCATGTCGCCTACAATTTCGACCTGCCGCTCAAGGTCGAAACCGAGGGCGCCAGCCTCACCTTCAACTGGGACCTCGGCGGCTATACGCTGACCTCGGTGACGGCGATCGACCACGGCCGGCGCAGCGGGCTGGTGGATGGCGACTACACGCCGTACGAGTATGCCACCGGCGGCAGCGCCCGTTCCTACTCGCGCAACGAAGTGACGCAGCGCAGCCAGGAGTTTCGTCTGGTTTCGCCGCCGGAGGAGCGTTTTACCTGGATCGCCGGGAGCTACCTGTTCCGCGACGACAACGAATCCTACGGCGCGGGCGGCAAGCTTACCGGCGATGCCGCCACCCAGTCCTTCAACACCACCAGTTTCGAGCAGGATACCACCAGCGCCGCGCTATTCGGCAGCGTCGGCTTTCAGTTCACCGAACGGTTCAAACTTAGCGGCGGCCTGCGCCATACCTACGAAAAAAGCGGCATCGACCTGACGACGCTATACGCCACCGGCGCCTCGCCCTACGTCGTCAACGGCAAGTGGTGGTCGCCGGGCGCGCTGGAGAATGCCGGGCTGGCGACGTACTATTCGACCGGCGGCCGCATCAAAAAAAGCTGGTCCAACCTCGGCTACGACATCACCCCCGAGTACCAGATCGACGACAACCAGCTGGTTTATTTCCGCCACGCCAGCGGCTTTCGTTCCGGCAACTACAACACTTACATCACCCCCAACGGCGTATCGGGCGTATCGCAATTCTCGGTCGTCGATCCGGAGAAGCTGAAATCGTATGAAATCGGCTACAAAAGCACCTGGCTGAACCAGCGTCTGGTTTTCAACGCCGCGGCCTACCATTATGACTATCAAAACATGCAGCTGGTGGTGAACCAGGTGCTGAACAACATTTTCTATCCCACGCTGATGAACGCGGGTTCCGGCAAGGTCGACGGCATCGAACTCGAAGCCGCCTTCCAGCTCACCGACTCGCTGCGCCTGCGCGCCAATTTGAGCCGGCTGCGCACCGAGTTCGATGAACTGCTGGCCGGCGGCAGGAACTATAAGGGCTACGGCTTCGCCCGCGTGCCGCAGACGACCGCGCTGCTCGGCGTCGACTACCGCACGCCGCTGGCCGGCGGCACGCTGGCGCTCGGCACCGACTGGAGCTACACCAGCAAGCATCACTTCAACGTTACCAACGACAGCGACCTTTACGCGTTGCAGCAGGCGTACTGGCTGGGCAGCGTCCACGCCAGCTATACGCTGCCGGGCGACCGCGTCACCGTCGGCGCCTACGTCAACAACGTGACCGACCGGCGCTACAAGAATCAGGCCATGCTCTATCAGGGTGGCACCGACGCGACCAACGGCCACTATCCGACCGGCTACGGCGATCCGCGCACCTTCGGCGTCAGCCTGGGCTACAGATTCTGAGCGCCATCAAACATCCATTCCATATTGACTGGGAGAGTGACATGACAAAGACATTTCCGGAAAAAACCGTCGAACAGAGCCACGACGGCGCCTTTGTGCGACAGAGCAACGTCTTTACGCAACGCTTCGGCCGGCGGCCGGGACAACTGCCGGTCGAGGCCGGCCGCTATCGCCTGATCGTCTCCACCGGCTGCGGCTGGTCGCGCCGTCAGCTGATCGTACGCCGCCTGCTGGGACTGGAACAGGCGATTTCGGTCGGCTACGTAACGACCCGGGGCGAGGACGGCTGGGAGTTCGACGACCAGCCCGGCGGGGTGGACGCGGTGTTCAAGGTGGCGCGCCTCAATGAACTGTACCGGCGCGCCCGGCCGGGCTACGACCGGCGAGGCACGGTGCCGGCCCTGGTGGAGGCGGCGACCGGGCGCGTGGTGGCCAACGATTACCACACACTGAGCATAGATCTGGCAACCGCGTGGGCGCCGCTGCATCGCCAGGGCGCGCCGGACCTCTATCCGCAGGCTTTGCGTCCGCAGATCGACCTGCTCAACCAACAGATATTTGACGACGTCAACAATGGCCCCTACAAGGTGCTGTTCGCCACCTCCTCCGGCGCCGCGGCGGCGGCCAAAACGGTGTTCGAGGCCCGTCTGGCCGATCTGGACTTCCGCCTGCAAAGCCGACGCTATCTGTTCGGCGAGCAGCTGACCGACGCCGACGTCCGCCTGTTCGTGACCCTGGCGTCTTTCGATACCAACTATCGGCCGAATTTCCCAGCCGAACTCGGCCCCGTCAAACGCATCACCGATTTTCCCCACCTGTGGGCCTATGCGCGCGATCTGTTCCAGACGCCCGGCTTCGTCGACGAACGCGAGCAGGTCAGTCTGGGGCTGCTGCCGCAGGAAAACGGCAAGTACCGGCGCGGTTTCAGTGAAGAAATCGCGCCGGACGAAGATCCGCTGGCGCCCTGGCTGGCGCCGCATGGACGCGAGCTGCTGCGCGGCGCGGCGCTGAGTTCAGGGCCGGGGGCCGCCGGCACGGCCGGCCTGTGGCGCTGGGGCGAGTCGGCCGTGGCGTAAACGATAAACAATAGGAGACCTCATGAGTAGCATCAAACACCGGCCCGTTCTGGATACCATCCGTGGATTCCATCCGCCAGGCGCGCCCTACGAGCCCGACGCCCGTGGCAGGCTGACCAACCTGGCGCTCAACGAGAATAGCCTCGGCTATTCGCCGCGCGTGGCCCAGGCGCTGGCGGCGGCGCTCGGCGAAGCCTCTCGCTATCCGGACAGCTTCTGTAGCGCGTTGCGGCATAAGCTGGCGCGCCGCCACGATCTCGAGCCGGATCGGTTGCTGTTCGGCAACGGCATCTTCGAGATCCTGTCGCTGATCGGCGCGGCGTTCGTCGGCGAAAACGATGAGGTGGTCATTCCGGAACCCTCCTTCGGCTGGTACAACATCGCCAGCATAGTGAACGGCGGCTGCATCGTCGCGGTTCCCCTGCGGGATTACGCCATCGACCTCGACGCGGTCGCGGCGGCCGTCGGCCCGCGCACGCGCCTGGTCTGGCTGTGCAATCCCCATAATCCGATGGGCACCATTGTGGCCAACGGCGAGCTGCGGGCCTTTCTCGAACGCGTGCCGCCGGACGTCGCCGTGGTGCTCGACGAAGCCTATGGCGAGTACGCCGCGGCGCAGGACTTCCCGGACGGCATCGCGCTCACACGCCGGCACTCCAACCTGATCGTGCTGCGTACCTTTTCCAAAGCCTATGGCCTGGCTGGTCTGCGCATCGGCTACGCGGTCGCCGCCGCGCACACGATAGGTCTGCTGCACAAGGTCAAAACCCCGCCCAACGTGAACCATCTGGCGCAGATCGCCGCCGCCGCCGCGTTGGACGACGAAGAATTTCTCGCCCGTTCGGTCGCCGCCGTACGGCAGGGGCTCCGCGACTACTACGCCTGCTGCGACGATCTGGGCCTGGGCTATATACCCAGCTTCGCCAATTTCCTGATGATCAATCTCGGCCGCGACGGCGACGAGGCGGCGCAGCAATTCCTGGAGTCCGGCATCGTACTGCGTTCGGGCCGCGAAAGCGGACTGCCGCAGTGGATCCGCGTCACCATCGGCAACGACGAGGAAAACCGCCGCGTTTTCGCCGTGCTGCGGCGTCTTGCCGTGGACCATCACTGATAGAGGGAAGCATTATGGAGATCATCCGTGTAACAGAGACCTGGCAACTGGCCGCGGTGCATTATCTGCGCATCCAGGTTGCCTTGAGCCTGGCTATTCCGCTGGCGGGGGAAATCGATGAAAAGCCGGGAGAGCAGGTCGATTATCTATTGCTTATGGACGGCCCGGTCCCGGTAGCCACCGGGCGTCTGCGCCATTATGAAGGCCAGGCCAAGTTCGAACGCATCACCGTCGCGGCCGACCGCCAGGGGCAGGGGATCGGCCGCCTGTTGATGCGGGCGCTGGAAGCATGGGCTTACGAGCGCGGCCTGCGCCGGGCGCTCGTCACCGGCAAGCTGGAGGTGCGGGACTTTTACCTGAAGCAGGGCTACGTCACGGACGGGGCGGTGACGCAAACCGGGCTTTTTCCGCTGGTGCGCCTTACCAAGGAACTGGTCTGAAACCGTATGACGCGCAAACTTCCCGCCAAGAGTCTGAGTGAACGCCTGCCCGGTCTGGCGTTCGTGGTAGCGCTGCATCTCGTGCTGGGGTGGGCGTTGCTTAACGGCCTGGCGCGCAAGGCGGTCGATCAGGTTTTCAAGGAACCGCTGGAGGTGGCGCTGCTTGAAGAGCCCAAGCCGGTGGTCATGGAAGAACCGCCGCCGCCGCCGCCGGAGCCGCCGCCACCGCCGGAACCGGAGCCACCCGCGCCGCCTCCGCCGCCCAAACCGCCGCGCCCCAGGCCTGCCTACGTGCCGCCGCCCCAGGTGGCCGCGGCCGCACCGGCCATTGTCGCCGTGCAATCGGCGCCGCCCAGACCGGTCGCGGCGCCTGCGGCGGCGCCCACCGCGACCATCGGCATGGCCTGTCCCAACCATATCCGCGTACGCTCCAGCGTCCCCTATCCCAGCCGCGCCGTGCGCCGGGGGCTGGAAGGGCAGGTTGTCGCCGAGTTCACCGTCAGCGCCGGCGGCGTCATCGAGAACGTGCGCATCGCCAGTTCCAGCAACGCCGTCTTCAACGACGCGGTGCTACAGGCCGTGCGGCGTTTCCAGTGCGTCGGCCAGCGGTCGGCGGTGCGGGTCAGCGTGCCGTTTGAATTTACCCTTAACTGAGCGCCCGGCGTTGTTAGCGCATTCACAGCCCTATTTCCGACATGGAGAACCCTATGCCTACATCTTTGACCTATCGCCTGCTGGCCGCGCTGCTGCTTCTGAGCGGGCTGCTCGCCCCGCTGGGCGGCGCCCTGGCGCAGGAGAGCGCCGCGCCGGCCGAACAGGCCTCAGACGGCGCCGCGCCTGAGCCAGCCAACCCGGAGATACCGGGCGCGTCGAGCGCCGCCGTCGCATCGCCGGCCGCGTTACCCGAACCTCCGGCCGCCGCGGATTCCGCCACGTTTCCAGGCCCGCAGCCGGTCGAAACCGGCAATCCTTACGGCATCAAGGCCATTTGGCAACAGGGGGACTGGGTATCCAGCGGCACTCTGCTGATCCTGGCGCTGATGTCGGCGGCAAGCTGGTACGTCATCGTCGTCAAGCTTATCGAACAAAGCCGTCTGCGCCGCCGCTCCCGTCAGGTCGCACGCAGCTTCTGGCGGCAGAGCGACCTGCACCAGGCCAGCGCGCAGCTCAAGCGCGGCAGCGAATTCCGCTTCGTCGCCGATGCCGGTCTTATCGCCCAGCGCCAGTATGCGGGCGAACTCACTGGGCAGGTGGACCGCAACACCTGGCTGAGCCAATCCATCGGCGAGGCCGTCGACGCCGTGGGCGAGCGCCTGCAGGGCGGTCTGGCCGTGCTGGCCACGGTTGGCTCCACCGCCCCGTTCATCGGTCTGTTTGGCACCGTCTGGGGCATCTACCATGCGCTCACCGCCATCGGTATCGCCGGCCAGGCCAGTATCGACAAAGTCGCGGGCCCGGTGGGCGAGGCGCTGATCATGACCGCCATCGGCCTGGCGGTGGCCGTGCCCGCCGTACTCGGCTACAACTGGCTGGTGCGGCGCAACAAGGCCGCGCTCGACGACGTGCGCAGCTTCGGCAGCGAACTGCACACCGTGCTGCTGGGCGGCCAATCGGCGGCCAGTCTGGGAGGACGCTGACATGGCGATGAACGTCGGCCAGGAGAGCGCAAACGATCTCGTTGCGGCCATCAATACCACGCCGTTGGTGGACGTGATGCTGGTGCTGTTGATCATCTTCCTGATCACCATCCCGGTGGCGACGCATACCGTGCCGGTGGCGCTGCCGAAGCTGAATAACCAGCCGCGCGAGACCGTGCCGGAGAACGTCAACCTTTCGGTCGCCGGAAACGGCGCGCTGTACTGGAACGCCCAACCGTTAGAAGGGCAAGAGGCGCTGCTGGCGCGGCTCAAGGACATTTCGCAACGCGAGCCGCAGCCGTCCATCCACATTCATGGCGACGAAGCGGCCAGCTATGAACCGGTGGGCAGGGTGGTGCTGGCGGCGCAGCGTGCGGGCATCCGCAAGCTGAGCTTTATCACCGAGCCGCAGGCGAAGCACTGAGGTAAACGATGGCGCTCAAGAGAGGAAAAAAGCAGCCGCAGGTGATGATGGAGATCAACACCACGCCGCTGATCGACGTGATGCTGGTGCTGTTGATCATGCTGATCATCACCATCCCGGCGCAGCTGCACTCGGTGGATCTGAACCTGCCGACGGCGCGGCACAATCCCCCGCCGCCGGAGGAAGAGCCGCAGATCGTGCGCATCAGCATCGCCGCGGACAACGCTATTCGCTGGGACGATGAGACGGTAACGCTGGATTCGCTGGAACAGAAGCTGCGGCTTGCGGCGGCGCAGGCGCGGCAGCCGGAGTTGCATATCCGGGCGGATCGGGCGGCCATCTACCGCCAGGTGGCGGCGGTGATGGCCGCGGTGCAGCGGCACAGGCTCGCCAGGATCGGACTGGTCGGGCTGGAGCAGTTCGAGCGCTAGACCAGGACGGATCGCTGCGGCCCCCGCGGGGGCCGGGAAAGCATAACGCGCCATCTGCGCTTTACCGGTCGTGGCTTATGTCACGTTTCAGCCGGCCTGTTTATGCTCGCTCTCTAAAACGGCGCAATGTTGCCGCTTGAGCAGTTCCGTGGCGAATTGCCGGCCAAACTGTTGCAGATACTGGCGTTGCAGCATGCATTCGTGCGGCGCCTCCACGCTGTACTCGATAAATTCTCCCGTTACGTAGGGCAGCCATAGCTCAGGCTGCTGATCTTGCGCCCGCAGAATATCGGAAGTGGCGCGGATGAAAACCACGTCGCCGTCATAGGGGGTGTAGCGGCACTCGGTCAGCAGTTTCAGCATCAGCTTGGCGTCGTCTATCAGGCGGGTGAGGAGGTCTTCGCCGATATCGCCGTTGCCCAGTACGCCCTGCATGGCGTTTTTCAGTCCTTTCATGTCGCTGCGCGCCATGCCGCCGATGGCCCTGGTCATACGGGTGATGATGGTGGCGTCGTCCAGTTTCAGCGAGTCCGGGCCGTTTTGCAGCGGGTAGCTGTCAAACATGCTCAGGAAGTTTACCTGCTGCCCGGCGGCCTGCAGCATGGCCGCCATCCGCAGCGCCAGATTGCCGCCCACGGACCAGCCGGTGAGGTGGTACGGCCCTTGCGGCTGGATGGCGCGGATATGCTGCAGATACTCTTTCGCCAACTCGTCCAGCGAATGGACTACCCGATGCGGATCGCGCAGGATGGGGGACTGGATGGCGTATACCGGCTGGTCTTGCGGCAGAAAGGGCAGCAGGCCGGCGAAGGACCAGGCGATACCGCCGCCCGGGTGAATGCAGAACAGCGGCGGACGATCGCCCTCGGTGCGCAGGGGCAAAATCGCGCCGAACGGATCGCTGAAGCCCTCGGAGGGGTTCAGGCGCTGCACCAACTGGCGCGGCGTGGGGGAGGTCAGAAAGTCGGAGATGCTCAGCGCAACGCCGAACTCCTCCCTGACGCGATTGATCAGTTGCAGGCCCAGCAGCGAGTGCCCTCCCAGCGCGAAGAAGTTCTGATTGGCGTACACCGGTCCGCATTCCAGCAGCGATTCGAACAGCCGGCACATGGTCTCCTCCTGCGGCGTAGCGGGCGGGATCCGTTCGCCGTCGTTGTGCAGAACGGGCGGCGGCAGTTCGCCGATAGCCAGCTTGCCGTTGGGCGTCAGCGGGAAAGACGGCACCACCATAATGATGCCTGGAACCATATGCTGCGGCAGCTGGCGGCCGAGGGCCTGTTTCAGGCTGTCGCTATCCAGCGCCATCTCCCGGTTGGCGACATAGGCGACGATGGCCGGGCCGTGAGAAAGGTTACGCAGCATCGCCACGGCGTCCTCCACGCCGGGGCAGTCGAGCAGCGCGTTCTTGATTTCATCCAGTTCGATGCGCAGACCGCGCAGCTTGATCTGGCCGTCCTTGCGTCCCTGATAGTAGATACGTCCGAGGTGGTCGAAGAAAACGTTATCGCCGGAACGGTACATGGCGCCGCTCGCGTCCAGCAGATCGGGCACGAAGCCCTTGGCCGTCAGATCCGGACGATGGCGATAGCCTCTGGCCACGCCGGGGCCGCCGATAAACAGTTCGCCCCAGCTGCCGGGCGGCAGCAGACGCTGCTGCTTATCCACAACGTACAGCCGGGTGTTGGCGGTGGCCGCTCCGATAGAGAGATCGTCAGCGCCGAAGCGGGCGTTGATCGAGGTGGCGAATGAGGTTTCCGTCGGCCCGTAGACGTTCAGCAGGTGACAGTGGGAGAAACGCGCCAGTAGCGCCGGGGAACAGGGTTCGCCGCCCAGAAGCAGTACGGTGCCCTGCGGGAAGTCCTCCGTCTGCTGGCAGGCCAGCAGGCTGGGCGTCAGCGTCAGTTGGTGGATATTTTCGCGACGCACCAGCGCTGCCAGCGGCTTGCCGGGCGTGGCGGCGACCTTGTCGGTCAGCACCAGCGTCGCGCCGGCCAGCAGCGTCGTCATAATTTCCAGCATCGACATATCGAAGCCCGCGGCGATGAATTGCAGCACGCGTTCGCCCGGCCGCAATCCGCACGCCTCAATAGCCGTGCGCACGATAGGGACAAGGTTGCGATGCGTTACCTCGACGCCTTTGGGCTTGCCGGTGGAGCCGGAGGTATAGATCAGATAGGCCGGCGTAGCCGGATCGAAGCCGAACGCAGGGCCGTCGGCGGGCGGCAGCCCTGCCAGCATATCCGCGGTTAAACGTAATTGTTTTTCCGCCGGGAGGACGGTGGTGATAGCGCTGTCGGCGGTAATAATCAGCAGCGCGGGGTCGGCATCGTGCAATATATAGTCGATGCGCGCCTGCGGCAGGTCCGGAACGATCGGCACGTAGCAGGCGCCCAGCTTAAATAACGCCACCGCCGCCGTCATCCATTCGATGCTGCGCGACGTCACCACCGCCACATCGTCGCCGGGGCGTACGCCGAGCGTCCGCAGCCGGCAGGCCAGACGGTCGGCATGGTTATCCAACTGCGCGTAGCTGAGCGAGCGATCGCCCTGAAGCAGCGCCGCGCCATCGCCATGGGCCTGCACGATCGCGGCGAAAGCGGCGGGAAATATCGGCTGCGGCTCGGCCGCCGCCGGCAAGGGGTAGTAACGTGCGCGCTCGTCGGGCAGGAACAGGTCGTAATCGGTCGCCGGCGTGTCGGGCATGTCCACGAAACGTTCCAGCAGCAGGATTAGCCGCTGGTAGTGCAGCTCCAGCGCCTCCGGGGTATACAGGTCGGCATTGGCGTCGAAGCAGATTTCCAGATGACCGTCGCTGTTGCGGTCGAAAATATCGATGTTCAGATGGCGTGCCGGGCCGCAGGCGATATTCTGCGCCGCCACGTCGCAGTCATCGAAGCCGCTGTGTTGACGGTAAGCTATGATATTAAGCAGCGTGTTGAACAGCGGTTTGTGCCCGCGTTCCGCATAGAGGTCGCGGATCATGGTTTCAGAGCGGTAACGCTGATGCACCAGATGGTGGCGCAGCTGGCGTTGCACGTTTTCGGCGACCGAAAGCACCGTGGATTGCGCGTTGAAGGAGAGGTGCAGCGGCAGGATGTTGGCCACCATGGCCGGAATGGCGCGCAGCGCCTTGATCTGACGGGCGGCGACCGGCATGCCTACGGCCAGTTCCTGCTGCCCGGTCATTTTGTGCAGATAGGCGGCGCATAGCGCCAGCAGCACGCTGGAAAGACGAAGCCGGCGTTGCGACGCCAGGGTGCGAAGACGGTTCAGCGTTTCGCCGGAGAAGGTTTTGCGCAGCCGGTGCAGCGCGGCCAGCGGCGCGTCGCCCGGCGTCAGTTGCGTGGCGTCCGGCATCTTCAGGCAGTATTCGCGCCAGTAGGCCCGATCTTTGGCGTAGTCGTCGCTTTCACGATAAGCCCGTTCCGCTTCGACGACGCTTTTCAGCGGCAAGGTCGGCAGCGGCGGGACGGTTTCCCCTTGCCGCAGCCGGCGGTAATAATCGGCTATATTGTTAAAAACCACGCTGTGGCCGCAGCCGTCGATAACAAGGTGGCTGCCCAGCTCTATTATGCGGTAAACGTTTTCCGCCACTTTGACTAGGAGATAGCGCCCCAGCGGCGCCTGGGCAAGATCCATATCCTGGTCGATTAACTGGTTCAGCAGCGCGTCGCACGCGCGCTCAGGATCGGGGGAGGCCGAAAAGTCATGCCATTCTAAGAACGATACCTGCGGGCGGGGCAGAATGTATTGGGTATATTGTCCTGAGACGGGGTCGGTTGCAAAGGTGGCGCACAGCGCTTCGGTCTGTCGGCAAACGGCGTTGACGGCCTGTTTCAGCAGGGACGGTTGGAATTGGCCTCTGAATTCAATCACGTTGCATAGATGATAGTTTTTGTTGCCGCCTTCCTGGGCGATAGCGAGGTAGATTTCCTGCTGGGCGCTGCTAAGCGGGCAGATTTCCTTTTCAGACATAAAATACTCCTCTTGGTGTCGTCTGCTGATTCCGGGCGTTGGTTTGTTGGCGGGCGGTCATTGCGCCTTGTCAGTTTTTGGCTGGCTGTCGGCGCCCGGGGAGCGATTCGGTGGCGAAAGGATCTGCATGTACGGAATTGGCGGCGTCATGTTTCGGTGCTCTTAGAGGGGTTTATTTATAAAATTTACTTACTTATTTTAGCGTAGACATAAATTCCCCAGTTGCCACGATTTAAGACGCTATTGCCTCGCGCCGGCGTAATAAACAGACGTTTCCCTGGAATGCAAAAAGCCGCGTTGATGCCGGATGGAGTCAGGTTTATCCTGTTTCCTGCCGCGTCATTGGTTTTTTGGTTGAACGCTGGGGGCGAGTATCGATTATCGTGGTTTCAGCGGGTGGGTTAGCTGCCGGATCTATCTGTTAGTGACTTTAATGATTAGCGTGGTTAATGTTTTGCGGCGAAAGTAAAAGCGCGCTTTGATTTCTTCCCGCATCATGGGTATCATGCTGCGCACGTTTGGCGCCCTGGCTTGCGGATACAAATAGCGCTAAGGGTAGATTGCAATACGGATTTGATTGATGCCTTTATGTGTCAATACAATAGGTTGAATACGCAAGTCCCGTCCTCATACCAATCCCAGAGATAACTTGCATTTTTGAGGTTGTCAGCGTAGTATTTGCCACGTTTTCGGACGCGGGGTGGAGCAGCATGGTAGCTCGTCGGGCTCATAACCCGAAGGTCGTCGGTTCAAATCCGGCCCCCGCAACCACTTAACTTTCCTGGTAGAGTTTTTTTTCAAACGGGCTGTTCGGCAAGTCTCGGTCGCTTTCACAGTCGTTTTTGAAAGAATCCTTAACCGAAAGTTAGGCCGCGCTGTTTGGCGGTAATAGGGTCCAGTTGCATAAAGCCCCGATATATCGGGGTTTTTTGTTATTTGGTAACAGAATTACTGGGCTATTAGGCCCTTTTTTTATGTCTTGGGGGTGGGCTTGTCCACGTTAGAGCAAAAATTAACAGAGATGATTTCAGCGCCGGTCGAAGCGTTAGGCTATGAATTGGTCGGTATTGAGTTCATCCGGGGTCGCCAATCGACGCTGCGTATCTATATTGATAGTGAAGATGGCATCACTGTTGATGATTGTGCTGATGTCAGCCACCAGGTCAGTGCGGTATTGGATGTTGAAGATCCTATCACTGTCGCTTACAACCTGGAGGTATCCTCTCCGGGGCTTGAGCGTCCCTTGTTCACGGTAGAGCATTATGTGCGTTTCATTGGTGAAGAAGTGACGGTGGTACTGCGTATGGCAGTCCAGAATCGCCGTAAATGGCTGGGTGTCATCAAAGCCGTCGAGGGCGAGATGATCACCATCACAGTGGAAGGAAAAGACGAAGTGTTCGCGCTGAGCAACATCCAGAAAGCGAACCTGGTACCCCACTTTTAAAGTTTGGATGAGGCAACTAGGATGAATAAAGAGATTCTGGCTGTTGTTGAGGCAGTTTCCAACGAAAAAGCCCTCCCGCGTGAGAAGATTTTTGAAGCGCTGGAAACCGCGCTGGCGACAGCAACCAAGAAAAAATACGAGCAGGAAATTGATGTTCGCGTCAGTATCGACCGTAAAACCGGTGATTTCGATACTTTCCGCCGCTGGCTGGTGGTGAACGAGGTTACCCAGCCGACGCGTGAAATTACGCTGGATGCGGCGCAGTTTGAAGATCCCGCTCTTGATGTCGGCGATTATGTCGAAGATCAGATCGAGTCCGTCACCTTCGACCGTATTACCACGCAAACCGCCAAACAGGTTATCGTACAGAAAGTCCGCGAAGCCGAGCGCGCCATGGTGGTCGATCAGTTCCGCCAGCAGGAAGGCGAAATTGTTACCGGTGTGGTGAAGAAAGTTAACCGTGATAATATCTCTCTGGATTTGGGCAATAACGCCGAAGCGGTCATCGGCCGTGAAGATATGTTGCCCCGGGAAAACTTCCGCCCCGGCGATCGCATCCGCGGCGTGTTGTATGCCGTTCGCCCCGAAGCCCGCGGCGCTCAACTGTTCGTCAGCCGTTCCCGCCCGGAAATGCTGATTGAACTTTTCCGTATCGAGGTGCCGGAAATCGGCGAAGAGGTCATTGAGATCAAGGCCGCCGCCCGCGATCCCGGTTCCCGTGCGAAAATTGCGGTAAAAACCAACGACAAGCGCATCGATCCGGTCGGCGCCTGCGTAGGTATGCGCGGCGCGCGCGTTCAGGCGGTATCCAGCGAGCTTGGCGGCGAGCGCATTGATATTATCCTGTGGGATGATAATCCCGCGCAGTTTGTTATCAATGCCATGGCCCCGGCCGACGTGGTTTCCATCGTGGTTGACGAAGATACCTGTACGATGGACATCGCCGTCGAGTCCAGCAATCTGGCCCAGGCTATCGGTCGCAACGGCCAGAACGTGCGTCTGGCTTCCCAACTGCTGAAACAGCATCGTTCAGACGACCGTTGGGAACTGAACGTCATGACCGTGGAAGACCTCCAGGCCAAGCATCAGGCCGAAGCGCACGCCGCCATCGATGTCTTTACCAAGCATCTGGATATCGATGAAGAGTTCGCCACCGTGTTGGTCGAGGAAGGCTTCTCCTCGCTTGAAGAGCTGGCCTATGTGCCAATCAAAGAGCTGCTGGCGATTGACGGTCTTGATGAAGAGACGGTGGAAGCATTGCGTGAGCGAGCCAAAGCGGCGTTAACCACGCTGGCGTTGGCGCAGGAAGAAAGTCGCGGTGACGGCCAACCCGCGGACGATTTGCTCAGTTTACCTGGTCTGTCGCGTGATTTGGCATTTAAGCTGGCAGCACGCGGTATTTGCACGCTGGAAGATCTTGCTGAGCAGGGCGTTGACGACCTGACGGATATCGAAGAGCTTAATGATGAAAAAGCCGGCGAGCTGATTATGGCCGCCCGTAATATCTGTTGGTTTGGCGACGACAACGAATAACGAACTGTAGCAGGAAAGGAACAGCATGACAGATGTAACCGTAAAATCGCTGGCCACAGAGATTCAGACTCCGGTTGACCGCCTGATACAGCAGTTTGCTGATGCGGGAATTACCAAGTCTGCAGCAGATTCTGTGACTCAGCATGAAAAAGAAACCTTATTGGCGCATCTGAACCGCGAGCGCGGAAGTGCGCCGGGTAAGTTGACACTGCAGCGTAAAACGCGTAGCACGTTAAATATTCCCAGCACTGGCGGCAAGAGTAAGTCAGTGCAGATCGAAGTCCGCAAGAAACGCACTTATGTAAAACGCGATCCTCTGGATGCCCAACAGGCGGAAGAAGAAGAGCAGGCACGGCGTGAAGCGGAAGAACAGGCACAACGCGTTGCTGAAGAGCAGGCTAAACGTGAGGCTGAAGAGAAAGCCCGCCGCGAGGCCGCTGAGAAAGCGAAACGTGCTGCCGAAGAGCAAGCCAAACGTGAGGCCGCCGAAAAAGCTAAGCGTGACGTAGCGGAAAAAGAAAAAGTGACCAATCAACAAAACGATAGTATTACCAAGCCTGCCCAGGCTGAAAAAGCCCGTCGGGAAGCCGAAGCCGCGGAACTGAAACGTAAAGCCGAAGAGGCCGCTCGCCTTAAGGTTGAGGAAGAAGCGCGCCGCATCGCGGAAGAAGCCCGCCGTATGGCGGAAGAAAATGCCGGCCGTTGGGAAGCGGAAAGCACCGCCAAACCCGAAGAGTCAGCCGATTATCACGTGACGACCTCTCATCACGCCCGTGAAGCGGAAGATGAAAACGATCGTCAGGTTGAGGGCGAGCGTCGTACCCGCACCCGCGCCGCCAAAACCACCAAACAGAAGAAAGGCAACCGCCAGTCCGAGTCGAAAGCCGACCGTGAAGAGGCGCGCGCCGTTACCCGTAAAGGCAAGCGTAAGCCAAGCACGCTGCAGCAGAGCTTCAACAAGCCTGCTCAGGCGGTCAACCGCGACGTGGTGATCGGTGAAACGGTGACCGTTGCCGAACTGGCCAACAAGATGGCGGTGAAAGGTTCTCAGGTCATCAAAACGATGATGAAACTGGGCGCCATGGCGACGATTAACCAGGTTATCGATCAGGAAACCGCACAGCTGGTGGCGGAAGAAATGGGCCACAAAGTCATCCTGCGTCGTGAAAACGAACTGGAAGAAGCGGTAATGAGCGACCGCGATACCGGCGCCGCCGCCGTATCTCGTGCGCCGGTGGTGACCATCATGGGGCACGTCGACCATGGTAAAACCTCGCTGCTGGACTATATTCGTTCAACCAAAGTCGCCGCCGGCGAAGCGGGCGGCATTACCCAGCATATCGGCGCCTACCACGTTGAAACCGATAACGGCATGATCACCTTCCTGGATACCCCCGGACACGCCGCGTTTACCGCGATGCGCGCCCGCGGCGCCCAGGCGACGGATATCGTGGTGCTGGTCGTCGCGGCGGACGACGGCGTGATGCCGCAAACCATCGAGGCTATTCAGCACGCCAAAGCGGCCCAGGTGCCGGTGGTTGTCGCGGTAAACAAAATCGATAAGCCGGAAGCCGATCCCGATCGGGTGAAAACCGAGCTGTCCCAGTACGGCGTGATGCCGGAAGAGTGGGGCGGCGAATCGCAGTTTGTGCACGTATCGGCCAAAGCCGGCACCGGCATCGACGAACTGCTGGACGCCATTTTGCTGCAGGCCGAAGTGCTGGAGCTGAAGGCAATCCGCAGCGGTATGGCCAGCGGCGTGGTGATCGAATCCTTCCTGGATAAAGGCCGCGGTCCGGTCGCCACCGTGCTGGTGCGCGAAGGTACGCTGAACAAAGGCGATATCGTGCTGTGCGGCTTTGAATACGGCCGGGTTCGCGCCATGCGCGACGAACTGGGACGTGAAATCACCGAAGCCGGCCCGTCGATTCCGGTGGAAATCCTCGGCCTGTCCGGCGTGCCGGCGGCGGGCGATGAAGCGACCGTGGTCCGCGACGAGAAGAAGGCCCGTGAAGTGGCGCTGTATCGTCAGGGCAAATTCCGTGAGGTCAAGCTGGCTCGCCAGCAGAAATCCAAACTGGAAAACATGTTCGCCAACATGACGGAAGGTGAAGTTTCCGAGCTGAATATCGTGCTGAAGTCTGACGTTCAGGGGTCTTGTGAAGCCATCTCCGATTCGCTGCAAAAACTGTCCACCGACGAAGTGAAAGTGAAAATCGTCGGTTCCGGCGTGGGCGGCATCACGGAAACGGATGCCACGCTGGCGGCCGCGTCGAATGCGATTATCCTTGGCTTTAACGTGCGTGCCGATGCCTCCGCCCGCCGCGTTGTGGAAGCTGAAAGTCTGGATCTGCGCTACTATTCCGTCATCTATGACCTGATTGATGAAGTCAAACAGGCGATGAGCGGCATGCTGGCGCCGGAATACAAACAGGAAATCATCGGCCTGGCGGAAGTGCGCGACGTGTTCAAATCGCCGAAATTCGGCGCGGTCGCCGGCTGTATGGTGACGGAAGGCGTGGTTAAACGTCATAACAAGATTCGCGTACTGCGTGAAAACGTGGTCATCTACGAAGGCGAGCTGGAGTCCCTGCGTCGCTTTAAAGATGACGTCAACGAAGTGCGCAACGGCATGGAATGCGGTATCGGCGTGAAGAACTACAATGACGTTCGCGCCGGCGACGTGATTGAAGTCTTTGAAACGATCGAGATCAAACGCACGATCGCTTAAGTCGGCGTTAAGCGATGCGATAAGTTACTTATGGGGGGCCTTGTGCCCCCCGATTTTTACTTGAGGATTTCAACATGGCAAAAGAATTCAGCCGCACCCAGCGCGTGGCGCAGGAAATGCAAAAAGAAATCGCCATTATTATTCAACGGGAAGTGAAGGATCCGCGCATCGGTATGGCGACCGTATCCGGCGTTGAAGTTTCACGCGATCTGGCTTACGCCAAAGTTTTTGTGACCCTTCTCAACGATAACGAACCGGAGCAGGTGAAGACCGCGCTGAAGGCGTTGCAGGATGCGTCGGGCTTTATCCGCGTGCTGCTGGGAAAAGCGATGCGCCTGCGCGTCGTTCCCGAATTGACCTTTTCCTACGACAACTCGCTGGTTGAAGGGATGCGCATGTCCAACCTGGTTACCAACGTGGTCCGGAATGACGCGGCGCGTCGTTCCACCTCGGGTGAAGACCAGGAGGATTAATGAGTCGTCCTCGTCGCCGCGGCCGTGACGTACACGGCGTATTGTTATTGGATAAGTCGCAGGGCATGTCTTCCAACGACGTATTGCAGAAGGTAAAGCGGATCTTTAACGCCAATAAGGCGGGCCACACCGGCGCGCTGGATCCGCTGGCGACCGGCATGTTGCCGATCTGCCTGGGAGAGGCCACCAAGTTTTCGCAGTACCTGCTGGATTCGGATAAGCGCTATCGGGTGATCGCCCGGCTGGGACAGCGCACGGACACCTCGGATGCGGACGGCAACCTGATTGCGCAGCGGCCGATCGGCTTTTCGGCGGCGCAGCTGGAACAGGCGCTGGACGGCTTTCGCGGCACCACGCCGCAGGTGCCTTCAATGTATTCCGCCTTGAAGCATCAGGGGCGTCCGCTGTATGAGTATGCCCGTCAGGGGCAGACGGTCCCGCGCGAGGCGCGCGAAATCACCGTGTATGAGTTGCAGTTTATCCGCTGGGAAGGGGATGAGCTTGAGCTGGAAATACACTGTTCGAAAGGCACCTACATTCGCACCATTATCGATGACCTGGGCGAGAAGCTGGGTTGCGGCGCGCACGTGATTTATCTGCGCCGGCTGCAGGTGGCGACCTACCCGGTTGAGAAAATGGTGACGCTGGATCAGCTGAATGCGCTGCTGGAACAGGCGCAGGCCGAAGAGCGTGCGCCGGCCCTGAGCCTTGACCCCCTGCTGATGCCGATGGAAAGCCCGGTGATGATTTTTCCCGAGGTGAACTTACTGCCCGTGGTGGCCGGTTATCTCAAGCAGGGCCAGCCGGTGCAGGCGGCAAACGCCCCGTTGAACGGCATGGTGCGCATCACCGAAGGCGAAGCGCGCAAGTTCATCGGCATGGGTGAAATCGACGGCGACGGACGCGTCGCTCCCCGCCGTCTGGTGGTCGAGTATCAGGAATAAGTCAAACCGTCGCCGCCTTGCTATCGCAAGATGCTGAGAGTAGAATAGCGCGGCTTGACTATTAGGTGGCTGAATTAGAGATCGGCGCCTGTTTTTTTATCTATAATGTTTGGAGTATTACTATGTCTCTAAGTGTTGAAGCGAAAGCGAAAATCGTTGCGGAATTTGGTCGTGGCACTAACGACAGTGGCTCTACCGAAGTTCAGGTTGCTTTGCTGACCGCGCAGATCAACCATCTGCAGGGTCACTTTGCCGAGCACAAAAAGGATCACCACAGCCGTCGTGGTCTGCTGCGTATGGTTTCTCAGCGTCGTAAGCTGCTGGACTACCTGAAGCGTAAAGATGTGGCACGTTACACCAGTCTGATCGAGCGTCTGGGTCTGCGTCGCTAAGTCTTCCGGGTTTCGGTAGGAAGGGGCCTCTTTGGGCCCCTTTCTTCTAGGAAGCGCCGGTAAGAAAGGGTAATGTATACCCTAAATAATTCGAGTTGCAGGAAGGCGGCAAGGGAAGGAATCCCGATGAGCTTACACAGGTAAGTGATTCGGGTGACTGACAAATCTGCCTGGAGCAGATTTGAACGCTGCTTGCAGCGGCCTCAACGGGGCGAGGCCCACGGATGGGCCAAGTAATGCAGCCAACGCACCTGCAGCTTGAAGTATGACGGGTATAGTGTTGTTTTAATTATGATCTTTCATTGCAGAGGTTCGCGCGGCTAATGAGAGGCTTTATCTGCATAGGCAGGGTAAAGGTTGTCATTAGTCGTGAGGATGTAGTGCAAAGATCGGAGATTTATTGACGCGTCTATGCTGAATACGCGTGACGCGCCCAAGTTAAGGATATTATTTTGTTGAACCCGATCGTTCGTAAATTTCAATATGGTCAGCATACCGTCACTTTAGAAACCGGTATGATGGCTCGCCAGGCCACCGCTGCCGTTATGGCCAGCATCGATGATACCGCGGTATTTGTTACCGTCGTCGGCGCCAAACAGGCCAAACCCGGTCAGGGATTTTTCCCGCTGACCGTTAACTACCAGGAACGCACCTACGCCGCCGGACGTATTCCGGGCGGCTTCTTCCGTCGCGAAGGCCGTCCGAGCGAAGGCGAAACGCTGATTTCCCGCCTGATCGACCGTCCTATTCGCCCGCTGTTCCCGGAAGGCTTCCTGAATGAAGTTCAGGTTATCGCCACCGTGGTTTCCGTTAACCCGCAGGTTAGCCCCGATATCGTGGCGCTGATCGGCGCCTCCGCCGCGCTGAGCCTGTCCGGCATCCCGTTCGGCGGGCCGATCGGCGCGGCGCGCGTCGGTTACCTGAACGATCAGTACGTGCTGAACCCGACCACTGACGAACTGAAAGAGAGCCGTCTGGATCTGGTGGTCGCCGGTACCGAAGGCGCGGTATTGATGGTGGAATCCGAAGCGGACCTGTTAAGCGAAGAGCAAATGCTGGGCGCCGTGGTCTTCGGCCATGAGCAACAGCAGGTTGTTATCGAAAACATCAATGCGCTGGTTGCCGAAGCCGGTAAACCGAAGTGGGAATGGCACGCGCAGGAAGTGAACGCTTCCCTGCAGCAGCGTGTGGAAGCCCTGTCCGAAGCGCGCCTGGGCGATGCGTACCGTATCACCGAAAAACAGGAACGCTACGCGCAGGTTGATGCCATCAAGGCTGACGTTGCCGCGGCGCTATTGGCGGAAGATGAAACGCTGGACGCCGGCGAAATCCAGGACATCCTGGGCAGCGTAGAGAAAAACGTGGTTCGCAGCCGCGTGCTGCGCGGCGAGCCGCGTATCGATGGTCGCGAAAAAGACATGATCCGCGGTCTGGACGTGCGCACCGGCGTATTGCCGCGTACCCACGGCTCCGCGCTGTTCACCCGCGGGGAAACTCAGGCGCTGGTTACCGCCACGCTGGGTACCGAGCGCGACGCGCAGAACATCGACGAACTGACCGGCGAACGTACCGATCGCTTCCTGCTGCACTATAACTTCCCTCCGTACTCCGTTGGCGAAACCGGTATGGTGGGTTCGCCGAAGCGCCGTGAAATCGGCCACGGCCGTCTGGCGAAACGCGGCGTGCTGGCGGTGATGCCGAAAGCCAACGAATTCCCGTACACCGTGCGCGTGGTTTCCGAAATTACCGAATCCAACGGCTCTTCTTCCATGGCCTCGGTCTGCGGCGCTTCCCTGGCGCTGATGGATGCGGGCGTGCCGATTAAAGCGGCCGTCGCCGGCATTGCGATGGGGCTGGTGAAAGAAGGCGACAACTTTGTCGTGCTGTCCGATATTCTGGGCGATGAAGATCACCTGGGCGATATGGACTTCAAAGTGGCCGGCAGCCGCGAAGGCATCACCGCGTTGCAGATGGATATCAAAATCGAAGGCATTACCCGCGAAATCATGCAGGTTGCCTTGAACCAGGCCAAAGGCGCCCGTCTGCACATTCTGGGCGTGATGGAACAGGCGATCAGCACGCCGCGCGGCGATATTTCCGAATTCGCGCCGCGTATCCATACCATCAAGATCAGCACCGACAAGATCAAGGATGTGATTGGTAAAGGCGGTTCGGTTATCCGTGCGCTGACCGAGGAAACCGGCACCACCATTGAGATTGAAGACGACGGTACGGTGAAGATTGCCTCCACCGACGGTGAAAAAGCCAAACACGCGATTCGCCGTATCGAAGAGATCACCGCTGAAATCGAAGTGGGCCGCATCTATCAGGGTAAAGTGACGCGCATCGTCGACTTCGGCGCTTTTGTCGCCATCGGCGGCGGCAAGGAAGGCCTGGTGCATATTTCTCAGATCGCCGACAAGCGCGTTGAGAAAGTGACCGACTACCTGCAAATGGGTCAGGAAGTGCCGGTCAAGGTACTGGAAGTCGACCGTCAGGGACGCGTGCGTTTAAGCATCAAAGAAGCAAATGCTCAACCTCAGGAAGCGGCCGTAGCGCCTTCTGAGGGTGAATAACTGTTAAAAGCAGTACGGCTCCTTACAATGTAAGGAGCCGTGATCGTAAGGATCGGATATCCTTATATTGAGCTGACCGGGACAGGATGTTCATCCAATGTTTGTCTTCGGGAGTGGGAAATGAAGCCTTTCTTGCGCTGGTGTTATGTTGCGACAGCACTCATGCTGGCAGGATGCAGCAACACGGATTGGCGTAAAGACGCGGTATTGGCGGTTCCGTTACAGCCTACTTTGCAGCAGGAAGTAATCCTGGCGCGCATGGAACAGATCCTTGCCAGTCGGGCATTAACCGATGATGAGCGAGCACAGCTATTATATGAGCGCGGAGTGCTGTATGATAGCCTCGGGTTGAGGGCGTTGGCGCGAAATGATTTTTCACAAGCGTTGGCGATTCGCCCTGATATTCCAGAGGTTTTTAACTATCTGGGTATCTATTTAACGCAGGCAGGCAATTTTGATGCTGCCTATGAAGCGTTTGATTCTGTACTAGAGCTTGATCCAACTTACAATTACGCGCGTTTAAACCGGGGCATCGCTTTGTACTATGGCGGTCGTTACCTGTTAGCGCAGGATGATCTGCTGGCGTTTTATCGAGACGATCCAAATGATCCTTTCCGTTCGTTGTGGCTGTATCTGGTGGAGCGAGAAATCAATCCGCAGACGGCCGAATTAGCGTTGCAGAAACGCTATGACGAGGCGCAGAGAGGACCGTGGGGATGGAATATTGTCGAATTCTACCTGAACGCAATCAGCGAAAAAGTGCTGATGGCGCGTTTGCAGGAAGAAGCAACGGATAACACTTCGCTCGCTGAGCATCTCAGTGAAACTGACTTCTATTTAGGTAAGCACTACCTAAGTCTGGGGGACAAGAACACCGCTTCGGCGCTGTTCAAGCTGACGGTTGCCAACAATGTCCATAATTTTGTTGAGCACCGCTATGCATTGTTGGAATTGGCGCTATTAGGCCAAGAGCAAGACGACCTATCAGGATCGGACCAGCAATAGCTGACGAACAACTATTTCAGCCTGAAAAACTTCGGTTGTCACCTGTTATGGGTGAGGGCTTTTTTGTTCGCTTTTTAATCCAATTTGAGCCGGTTCACACTTTTCAATGAAAATGACTGAAAATTTTCTCGACGAGTTATGTAGACTGGCCGCCATTTATGAGGCACGTGTACATGACTGAGTTTGAAACCACTTTTGCTGAGTTGGGGCTGTCTGCTCCAATCATTAATGCCCTTACCGATCTGGGCTACGAAAAACCATCGCCAATTCAGGCGGAATGTATTCCTCACCTGCTGAGCGGTCGCGATGTGCTGGGTATGGCGCAGACCGGCAGCGGTAAAACCGCGGCGTTTGCGCTGCCGCTGCTCAACAATCTCAAACCCGAGCTGAAAGCGCCGCAGATGCTGGTGCTGGCGCCGACCCGCGAACTGGCGGTGCAGGTCGCCGAAGCCTGTAATGATTTCGCCAAACATATGCACGGCGTGAGCGTGGTGGCCCTGTACGGCGGCCAGCGTTACGACGTACAGCTGCGCGCGCTGCGCGGCGGCGCGCAGATCGTGGTCGGTACGCCGGGACGTCTGCTGGATCACCTGAAGCGCGGCACGCTGAATTTGTCCAACCTGAGCGGCCTGGTGCTGGATGAAGCCGATGAAATGCTGCGTATGGGCTTTATTGACGATGTGGAAAACATCATGGCCCAGATCCCGGCGGAACATCAGACCGCGCTGTTCTCCGCGACGATGCCGGAAGCGATCCGCCGTATTACGCGTCGCTTTATGAAAGATCCGCAGGAAGTGCGCATTCAGTCCAGCATCACCACCCGTCCGGATATCAGCCAGAGCTACTGGACGGTTTCCGGCATGCGTAAAAATGAGGCGCTGGTTCGCTTCCTGGAATCCGAGGATTTTGACGCGGCGATTATTTTCGTGCGCACCAAAAACGCCACGCTGGAAGTGGCCGAAGCGCTGGAGCGCAGCGGCTATAACAGCGCCGCGCTAAACGGCGATATGAATCAGGCGCTGCGCGAGCAGACGCTGGAACGTCTGAAAGACGGCCGTCTGGATATTCTGATTGCCACCGACGTGGCCGCCCGCGGTCTGGACGTCGAGCGCATCAGCCTGGTGGTCAACTACGACATTCCGATGGATTCCGAGTCTTACGTCCACCGTATCGGTCGTACCGGCCGCGCCGGCCGCGCCGGTCGCGCGCTGCTGTTCGTGGAAAACCGCGAACGCCGTTTGCTGCGCAACATTGAACGCACCATGAAGCTGACCATTCCGGAAGTTGAACTGCCGAATGCCGAACTGCTGGGACAGCGCCGTCTGGCGAAGTTTGCCGCCAAGGTGCAGCAACAGCTGGAAAGCAGCGATCTGGATATGTACCGCGCGCTGCTGGCTAAACTGCAGCCGCAGGAAGAGCTGGATATCGAAACCCTGGCCGCGGCGTTGCTGAAAATGGCGCAGGGCGAACGTCCGCTGATTCTGCCGCCGGATCCGGTATTCGATCGTCGTCCGCGTCGTGAATTCCGCGATCGTGACGATGCGCGCGGCGACCGCCGTCGCGAGCCGCGCGAAAGCCGCGATGGCGATCGTCCGCCGCGCCGTGAACGTCGCGATGTGGGCGATATGGAACTGTATCGTATTGAAGTGGGCCGTGATGACGGTGTGGAAGTTCGCCACATCGTGGGAGCGATTGCCAACGAAGGCGATATCAGCAGCCGCTATATCGGCAACATCAAGCTGTTTGCCTCCCACTCGACGATTGAGCTGCCGAAAGGGATGCCGGGTGACCTGTTATCTCACTTTACCCGTACCCGTATTCTGAACAAACCGTTGAACATGCAGCTACTGGGCGATGCCCAGCCGCATGAGCGCGGCAACGGCGGCGAACGTCGTGCCGGCCGTCCCGCGAGCGCCGCGCCTCGTCGTTCCTACAGTAACGGCGAACGCCGCGAAGGGAACGGCGGCGAGCGTCGTGAACGCACCTTCAACCGCGATGCCGCGCCGCGCGCTCCGCGCCGTCGTCCGGCTGACGTTTAAGGCCGTGTTACACCAGGAAATAAAATATCTTTGCGGTAGATATTTAATCGCCTGATATTTTTTGCTATAAAAACAAAGACGGTCCTCCTGGGGACCGTTTTTTTTTGCGGATATTACCGCCTCACCGAAAACGCGCTCGTCTCTTTCCAATACTCGGTTGTTAAATGATGTTGCGCACCATTGCTTAATAATAAGCAGACGATGGATGTCGCGCCTTTATAAAAATAATATTTTCTGAAAGATTTACACATCGATACCTTTTGACATTTTTATTAAATTATCTATTTGGAATAGAATAAATGTCTGATGTTATAAACGAGAAACGCTTTCAATGGCGAAGGCTGGGATGGCTTTTACTCTTTTTCTGGTACTTTTCCTGCGCGTTGCAACTGTTGATTTTATTGACCGGCCACAGCGGATTTAATGGATTAAGAGACGCTTTGCTCTTCAGCTTGCTCTGGTTGGTTCCCGTCTTCTTCTTTCCGCGTCAAACCCGGCTAATTACCGCAGTATTGGGTATTGTGCTGTGGGCCTCTTCAGTGGTTGCGCTCGGTTATTATACGATTTATAAGCAAGAGTTTTCGCAAAGCGTTCTGTTTGTGATGTTTGAGTCAAATACGACGGAAGCCGGCGAATATCTGAGCCAGTATTTCAGCCTGAAAGTGGTTGGCATATTGCTGGCTTATACCGCGATAGCCTTTTTTCTGTGGACAAGAGTGCGCCCGGTTTATTTGCCGCGCAAATATAAGGCGGGCGTCTCTTTAATTATCATCGCCGTGCTTTTCGGCGCGCCGGCCTATAAGAAAATGGCGGTGAATAAACTGTCGCTGGAAGATACCGTCGGCTATCTGGCCGGACGGATGGGAACCACGGCGCCCTGGCAATTTTTGAGCAGCTATCTGGAATACCGTCAGCAACTGAACGGCATGGAAGCGATGTTGCAGCAAAATGCGGCGCTGCCGCCGCTGAAAAACCTTAAAGACGCCAACGGCGATACGCCGCGCACGCTGGTGCTGGTTATCGGCGAATCCACCACCCGCAGCCGTATGAGTCTGTATGGCTATCCGCGCCCCACCGCGCCGCGCCTGGATGCCTTAAGCAAGGTGGATCCGAACCTGGTGGTATTTAAGGATGTGGTTACGTCGCGCCCTTACACCATTGAAATTCTGCAACAGGCGCTGACCTTTGCGGATGAACAAAATCCGGATCTCTACCTGAGCAAACCCTCGCTGATGAATCTGATGAAGCAGGCGGGGTATAAAACGTTCTGGATCACCAACCAACAGACGATGACCAAACGCAACACCATGCTGACGGTTTTTTCACAGCAGACGGACAAGCAGTATTATCTCAACAACCAGCGCACCCAGAGCGCCCGGCAGTACGATGATGTGGTTTTGCCGCCGTTTGAGGAAGTCATGGCCGATCCGGCGCCGAAGAAATTCATTATCGTTCACCTATTGGGAACGCATATGAACTATAAATATCGCTATCCGCCGGCGTTCGACCGGTTCCACGAGCGCGCCGGTTTGCCGACAGCGCTGAGCGATACGCAGGCCGAAGTCTTTAACCAGTATGACAATGCGGAGCTATACAACGACTGTATCGTCGATAGCCTGATCAACACCTTCGCGAAACATCGGCCGAATGGTTTTCTGCTCTATTTTTCCGACCACGGCGAAGATGTTTATGAAACGCCGCCGCACAACGTGCTGGGCCGCAACGAAGCCGCGCCGACCCGGGCGATGTACACCATTCCTTTTCTGCTGTGGATGTCGCCGGAGTGGCAAAAAAACCACGCCGCCGACTATGCGCCTTATGTCGACCGCAAGTACAGCAACGCCTATCTGATTCATACCTGGTCTGATTTGGCGGGGCTGAGTTATGACTTTTATGAACCGGCGAAAAGTCTGGTCAATCCCGCTTTCAAACCGGACGTACGCTGGATTGGCAATCCTTACGACAAAAAGGCGCTGCGCTCGTTTGACGATCTGCCGACCGTAGCCGCGGGCGCGCAATAATCGCCGCGGCGTTTGAGGGATGCGTTAACGCATCCCTTTCCTCCAGGCTATAGCGGCCCATCCTGCCGAACGCCGATGGCGATCTCGAACGATCGCAGGCGCGCCTGATGGTCGAAAATCTGGCCGTTTAGCATCACTTCATCCGCCTGCGTTTCGCGCAGCAAACTCTGCAAACCATGGCGGACTTTCGCCCGATCGCCGACGATCGACAGGCGTAATGTTTGCTCCACGCCGAACTGCTCCGCCGGGGACCAGAACGCATCCATATCTTCCACCGGCGCGGGCAGCGGGCCGGGCGTGCCGCGGCGCAGGTTGATGAACTGCTGCTGCATCGAGGTAAACAGGAAACGGGCGTCGCGGTCGCTGTCGGCGGCGACCACGTTAACGCACACCATGGCATAGGGTTTGGCGTGCGCGGCCGAAGGTTGAAAGGTTTCACGATAAACCTGTAGCGCCTGCAGCAGCATATCGGGAGCGAAGTGGGCGGCAAAGGCGAAAGGCACCCCTAAAGAGGCGGCCAGCTGCGCGCTGTATAAACTTGAACCCAGCAGCCAGACGGGAACCCCTAACCCCTGGCCGGGCACGGCCTGCACCGCCTGTCCCGGCTGCACGTCGGCGAAGTAGCGTTGCAGTTCCCGTACGTCTTTGGGGAAATCGTCGATTTCGGCGTTCAGGTGCCGCCGCAGCGCCATCATAGTCCTCTGATCGGTGCCCGGCGCCCGGCCGATCCCGAGGTCGATGCGGCCGGGATAGAGCGACTCCAGCGTGCCGAACTGTTCGGCAATCACCAGAGGGGAGTGATTCGGCAGCATCACGCCGCCGGAGCCGAGGCGGATACGCTGCGTGCCCGACGCCAGATAGCCAATCAGCACCGAGGTGGCGGCGCTGGCGATACCGGTCATATTGTGGTGTTCCGCCAGCCAGTAGCGGTGGTAGCCCCAGCGTTCAGCATGCTGCGCCAAATCCAGCGAGTGGCTGAAGGCATCACGCGCCGCAAGCCCGACCGGTATCGGCGCCAGATCCAGAACAGAAAAGGGGACGGACTGAAGATCAACGGACATGGCAAAGACTCACTTTATCAGGTTCCAGATAGGTTTGAGTATTGCGCCGTTTGGCGCAATTTGACACCCCGCAGCGGAATTTACCGTTATCAACCGGCCGAGCGGGCAGCGCGACGGCGCCGGCGTAACAGCCGGCGCACCTGAATTGGGCCGGCCCGCGCGCCGGCCCGAACCTTACGGCACCAGTTCCAGCCCGGCGACCCGACGCCAGTAGCCGTTGCAGTCGGCGCTTTGCTCCAGCGCCAGCGGCGCCTGGCCGTTTTCGTTGGCGCGGAAGGCGTCGACCATCGCCAGCGTCTCCATCCCCTGCGGCGACAGACGCACGATATCCACCAGACCGGCCATGCCGGAGAGTTCGTTGCCCAGGTTATAGCAGTAGCCGCTCTGCGTCTGGATGCCGTTGAGCACGAACACCTGCTGATTTTCCTGAGACAGCACCTTGCGCCCCTGCGGGTAATGGATGCAGCAGGTTTCGCACTCATCCTTGGCGCGGTTTTCCGAACGGGCGGTAAAGCAGCGGGCGGAATACGCCAGCGGCAGATGGCCGTAGCTCAGCACTTCAACCTCAAACTGGTTGCGGAATCCCAACTCGTCGCACTGGTTCAGCAGGTTTTGCAGCCAGTCGCGGGAGAGCTCGACCGGCATACACCAGCGCACCATGCCCTGTTTGCGCAGCAGGCGCAGGGTGTAGGCGTTATAGCAATTGAGGGCGTGTCCGGCGACGAACGGCAGATGGCGATCGGCCGCCATATTGACGGCGCCGAGATCGTTCGCTTCCAGCAGGAAGTCGCCGTTTTCCACGTAGCGTTTCAGCTCGTTCAGCTCCGACGGCGCCTGGAGCAGCGCCAGCGTGGAAATGACCACCTGTTTGCCGCTGGCGGCGAGTTGCCGGGCGAGGTCGAGCCAGTCGGCGACTTTCATCGCCCGCCGCTTGCTGCAAACGGTTTCGCCAAGATAGATAATGTCCGCGCCGCTGTGCGCCGCGGCCTGATAGAACGCGGCGATATCGTCTTTGGGCCAGTAGTAGAGGATGGCGCCCAGTGCATATTTCATCTTGTCTCCTGCTACTGCCATTTGCGGTGATAGGCGCCCAGCGTGGTTTGCGTGCCTTCCGCCACGGCGCCGAGGGTATCCATCCACTCCTGCGTCGGGCTGAATGCGGCGGGGTCGGCGACGCAGCGGTCAATCGCCTGCCGCCAGACGCGGGTGATCTGGCTGACATAGGCGGGACTGCGCTGGCGTCCCTCTATTTTTACCGACGCGATATTGGCCGCCAGCAGTTCGGGCAGCAGTTCCAGCGTATTCAGGCTGGTGGGCTCTTCGAGCACGTGATAGCGCTGCCCGTCCACCAGATAGCGTCCCTTGCATAGCGTCGGGTAGCCGGCGTTTTCATCATCCTGATAGCGGTCGATCAGCACGTTATTGAGGCGCGACTCCATCCCGCGCGCGGTTTGCTGCCAGCGCACAAAGCGCGCCGGCGAGCAGGCGCCCACCGTATTCGGCGACTCGCCGGTCAGGTAAGAGGAAAGATAGCAGCGCCCTTCCGCCATAATGCACAGGCTGCCGAAAGCAAACACTTCCAGCGGAACCGGGCTGGTGCGCGCCAGCTGTTTTACCTGATGGATGGAAAGCACCCGGGGCAGCACGATACGCGAGACGTCGAAGTGGCGCTGGTAAAAATGAATCGCCTCGGTATTGGTGGCGGAAGCCTGCACCGAGACGTGGCGTTCAATCTCGGGGTAGCGACGCGCGGCGTATTCCAGCATCGCCAGGTCGGCCAGGATCAGCGCGTCCGCGCCGGTTTGCGCCGCCATATCCACGGCGCGCTCCCAGCGCTGGTAACCGTCCGGGTGGGCAAAAGTATTGATGGCGATATGCAGTTTGCGCCGGTGACGGTGCACGTAGTCGCGCGCTTCCTGCAGTTTCTTGTCGGTAAAGTTGAGTCCGGCGAAGTGGCGGGCGTTGGTGTCGTCTTTCAGGCCGATATAGACCGCGTCCGCGCCATTGTCGATAGCGGCTTTTAGTGCCGGAAGGTTTCCGGCGGGGCAAAGCAGTTCCATACACTTTCCTTCATTAATCAAAGCACTCGAACGCGCCGAGGCGATCAATGATGTTGGTGGATCAATGAAATTTTTATCAGTCGATAAATATTTTTAACAATAGATGATCTTAATTAAGCTGTCAGCGCAGGACTTTGATTTAAACCAGCTAATCGTGTAATGAACGGCTAAGCCTTGCATCCGCGCTGTCGGCAGCGGTGAAGAACCGGCTAAATTATTGACATAGACCTCGGCTGCTTTGGCGCGATGTGGCAAAATGAGTGCAGATTATCTGAACCGTCGGATTGCTTTAAGAGGAGTACGCCAGTGTTGGAAAAACTACGGGCGCAAATTGTGCGTCAAGGGCCGGGCTTATTGGGCAAACCATTAAAGCTCACTCCTTTTGCCATACAGCGTCAGGTTCTGGAGAAAATGTTGCGCTGGCAGTTTCGTCAGGCGCTGGAAGAGGGCGAACTGGCGTTTCTGGAAGGTCGCTGGCTGAGGATTGAGGTGCGGGATGTCGGGCTGCAGTGGTTTATGACGCTGCGCGACAACCGGCTGGCGGTGAGCGATGAGGAAACGGCGGATGTCAGCTTCAGCGCCGATGCCAACGATCTTGTGCTGATCGCGGCGCGTAAGGAAGATCCCGACACGCTGTTTTTCCAGCGTCGTTTGCGCATCGAGGGCGATACCGAACTCGGGCTGTACGTAAAAAACCTGATGGACGCCATCGAGCTGGAAGCCATGCCCGCGCCGCTGCGCATCGGGCTGCTGCAACTGGCTGATTTTGTCGAGGCGGGGCTACGGGAGGGCGTGGTGCAATCTACCGATCACGCGCCTGCTTCATGTTAGTACGCGTTGAAATTCCGGTCGACGCCGCGGGGATCGACAGCCTGTTGCGGCGCTCGTTTCCGACCGACGCCGAAGCCGAGCTGGTTCATCAACTGCGCGAGGACGGTCAGTTGACGCTGGGGATCGTGGCGACGGATGACGAGGGCGGGGTGGTGGGATACGCCGCCTTCAGCCCGGTGCTGATCGAAGGAGAAGACCGCCAGTGGGTGGCGCTGGCGCCGTTGGCGGTGGAAGAAAGCCTGCGCCGTCAGGGGATTGGTCAGCAGCTGGTGTACGAGGGGTTGGACGCGCTGAATGAGTTCGGCTACACCGCCGTGGTGGTGGTCGGCGATCCGGCCTACTATGCCCGCTTTGGCTTTATTTCCGCCGCGCAGCAACAGCTGCACTGCCGCTGGCCGGAAGACGCCGCGGCATTTCAGGTTTACCCGCTGACGGATAACCATTTTGAAGGCGCGAGCGGATTAGTGGAGTATGCCGAGCCCTTCCATCGTTTTCTGGCATAGACCATCGGATAACGACGCAGGCTGGTCGCGCACCAGCCTCTCTTTCTGGCCTTTGCTCAACTGCTTGATGCGGTACTCCAGCTTTAACGCGCTTGAGCGGCTGCCCGCCGGGCACTGAAACACCAGCGTCAACGCGCCTTTTCCCCGCAATGCCTTCGCGCCTTTTCCCGCCTGATGCTGAGCCACACGGCGCGCCACATCGGTGGTAATGCCGGTGTAGAGCAGGCCGCTTGCCGTACGCAGCATATACAGATACCAGCAGGGTTCGGCGGGGCGTTCGGTCATGGTTGGATTATCGTTTTGGCTGCGTCAGGTTTCGGCATTTTACGGTGCTTATCCGGTGGATTGAAGTCATCGTCATTAATTAGCGCAATATGTGCTCCAGATCACATATAATCCCACTCCATTACATCATTTTTACATTAAGTGTGAATAGCAACGCAAAATAACCCGGCGCGGCATGGTCAAATACCCATGATGTTAGCCAATATCTACCTAGCCATAATCCCCCGCCGGTCGGACCGGCTGACCAGTTGGAGAGCTGTATGACAACGTTAACCGCTGTGGCGCAACGCGCGCTGGAGCTGATGGATTTAACCACCCTTAACGATGACGATAGCGATGAGAAAGTGACGGCGCTGTGCCAGCAGGCGAACAGCCCGGCGGGCAAAACGGCCGCTATCTGTATCTATCCGCGCTTTATTCCGCTGGCGCGCAAGGTACTGCGCGAGCAGGGAACCCCGGACATCCGTATCGCCACCGTAACCAATTTTCCCCACGGCAACGACGACATCGCTATCGCGCTGGCGGAAACCAACGCGGCGATCGCCTACGGCGCGGACGAAGTGGATGTGGTCTTCCCTTACCGTTCATTGATCGCCGGCGACGCGCAAATCGGGTTTGATCTGGTGCGGGCGTGTAAAACGGTCTGCGAGGCGGCCAACGTGCTGCTGAAAGTGATTATTGAAACCGGCGAATTGCAACAGGACGCGCTGATCCGCCAGGCCAGCGAGATCGCCATTGACGCCGGCGCCGATTTTATCAAGACCTCCACCGGTAAAGTCGCGGTCAACGCCACGCCGCACAGCGCGGAAATCATGCTGCGGGCGATTCGTGATAAAGGCGTGGGCGAACGCGTGGGGTTCAAGGCGGCGGGCGGCGTGCGCAGCGCCGCAGAGGCGGCAATCTATCTGCAACTGGCCGATGATATTATGGGGCCAGGGTGGGTTGACGCGCGGCATTTCCGCTTCGGTGCATCGAGTTTGCTAACCAGTCTGCTGTCGGCGTTGGGCCATCAGTCAACGGGCCGGCACGGCGGTTATTGAGCGCGCGCCGCCGGCGATTGCAACATATAACCGGTGCTTTTATTCACTTATCAGGAGAGCATGCTTTGTTTCTGATTCAGGAAATCATTCGCAAAAAGCGTGACGGTAATCCCTTGAGCGACGAAGAGATCCGTTTCTTTGTTAACGGCATCCGTGATAACACGGTGTCGGAAGGGCAAATCGCCGCGCTGGCGATGACCATCTACTTCCATGATATGTCGATGGCGGAGCGCGTTTCCCTGACGCTGGCGATGCGCGATTCCGGCACGGTGCTTGACTGGAAGCGCCTGAACTTGAACGGGCCGCTGGTGGATAAACACTCGACCGGCGGCGTGGGGGATGTGACCTCGCTGATGCTGGGGCCGATGGTCGCCGCCTGCGGAGGATACGTTCCGATGATCTCCGGGCGCGGGCTGGGGCATACCGGCGGCACGCTGGATAAGCTGGAATCCATTCCCGGATTGGATATCTTCCCGGATGACGCCGCTTTCCGGCGCATCATCCAGCAGGTCGGCGTGGCGATTATCGGCCAGACCAGCTCGCTGGCGCCGGCGGATAAGCGTTTTTACGCCACGCGCGATATTACCGCCACGGTGGATTCGATACCGCTGATCACCGCCTCCATTCTGGCGAAAAAACTGGCCGAAGGGCTGGATGCGCTGGTGATGGATGTTAAGGTGGGTTCCGGCGCCTTTATGCCGACCTATGCGCTTTCGGAGCAGTTGGCGCAGGCGATCGTCGGGGTCGCCAATCGAGCGGGGTGCCGTACCAGCGCGCTGCTGACCGATATGAATCAGGTGCTGGCCTCCAGCGCCGGCAATGCGCTGGAGGTGCGCGAGGCGGTGCGTTTCCTTACCGGGGAGTATCGCAACCCGCGCCTGAATGAGGTGACGATGGCGCTGTGCGAAGAGATGCTGCTGGCCGGCGGGTTGGCCGACAGCGCCGCGGACGCCCGCGCCCAGCTGCAAACGGCGCTGGATAACGGCCAGGCGGCGGAGGTGTTCGGCCGGATGGTGGCGGCGCAGCGCGGTCCCGCCGACTTTGTCGAACATTATGCGCGCTATTTGCCGGCCGCCACGTTAAGCAAGCCCGTTTTTGCCGACCATGACGGCATTGTGACCGCCATGGATACCCGGGCGCTGGGCATGGCGGTGGTGACGCTGGGGGGCGGACGCCGCCAGGCCGGCGACGCCATTGATTACAGCGTGGGGCTGAATGAGGTGGTTCGCCTGGGAGAGCGCGTCGACGGCCAGCGACCGCTGGCGGTGATCCACGCCAATACGGAAGCGCAATGGCGGCAGGCGGCGAACGACGTGCGCGCGGCGATCGCCGTGGGCGAGCAAGCGGCGCCGACGACACCGGTTATCTATCGCCGCATGAACGCGGACGAGGTGTGATATCTATTTTCCAACGCCGGCAGGCTTTCAGCCTGCCGCGTGTAACAACGCAGGAGAGAAATAATGAAACGTGCCTATATTATGGTGCTTGACTCGTTTGGCATCGGCAGCAGCGCCGATGCGGAGCGCTTTGGCGATGCGGGCTCGGATACGCTGGGCCATATCGCCCAGGCCTGCGCGGCGGGCAAGGCCGACCAGGGGCGCAAAGGGCTGCTGCATTTGCCCAACCTGAGCCGCTTGGGGCTGGGGAAAGCGGCCGAGGAATCCACCGGCGCTTTTCCCGCGGGGCTGGATCCGCAGGCGGATATTATCGGCGCCTACGCGTACGCCAGCGAAATTTCCTCAGGCAAGGATACCCCGTCAGGCCATTGGGAAATCGCCGGGGTGCCGGTGCTGTTCGACTGGGGTTATTTCAAGGATGAAGAAAACAGTTTTCCGCAGGAGCTGCTGGATAAACTGGTGAAACGCGCCAATCTGCCGGGCTATCTGGGCAACTGCCACTCTTCCGGCACGGTGATCCTGGATAAGCTGGGCGAAGAGCATATGAAAACCGGCAAACCGATTTTCTACACCTCCGCCGACTCCGTATTCCAGATCGCCTGCCACGAAGAGACGTTCGGTCTGGAGAAGCTTTACGAACTCTGTGAGATCGCCCGCGAAGAGTTGACCGAGGGCGGTTACAACATCGGCCGGGTGATCGCCCGTCCGTTTGTCGGCGATAAGCCCGGCGACTTCCAGCGCACCGGCAACCGGCACGATCTGGCCGTGGAGCCGCCGGCGCCGACCATCCTGAAAAAGCTGGTGGAAGAACAGGGTGGCGAGGTGGTGTCGGTGGGCAAGATCGCCGATATTTACGCGCAGGTCGGCATTACTCAAAAAGTGAAGGCCACGGGAATTGACGCGCTTTTCGATGCGACCCTGCAGGAAATGGACAAAGCGGGGGATAACACCATCGTATTTACCAATTTCGTCGATTTTGACTCATCCTACGGCCACCGCCGGGACGTGGCGGGCTACGCCGCCGCGCTGGAGCTGTTCGATCGCCGCCTGCCGGAAATGCTTTCGCGGGTGACCGGGGACGACATTTTGATCCTCACCGCCGACCACGGCTGCGACCCGACCTGGCACGGCACCGACCATACCCGCGAAAATGTGCCGGTGCTGATTTACGGCCCGAAAGTGAAACCCGGCTCCTACGGGCACCGCGATACGTTTGCGGATATCGGTCAGACGGTGGCGGCGTATTTTGGGTTATCGGCGATGGATTATGGCAAGTCGATATTGTAAAACGCTTACCGCGGACCCCTCCCGGCCTCCCCCTTGCCAGGGGAGGAGTGACATTCCCCCTCCCCTGCGAAGGGGAGGGATGGGATGGGGTGGGGTCGGGTCAAACGATTGCTGAATTTACGTCGCGCCAGGCGCGACCGGTATTTTTAACCTCGCGCCTGCTGGAGCGCGAGTGATTTTATGTTGATTAATAAGGAATAAAAGCATGGCTACGCCACATATTAATGCGGAAAGGGGTGATTTTGCGGACGTGGTACTGATGCCGGGCGACCCGCTGCGCGCAAAGTATATCGCCGAAACCTTTCTGGAAAATGCCCGCGAAGTTAACAACGTGCGCGGCATGTTGGGTTTCACCGGCACCTATAAAGGCCGCAAGATTTCGGTGATGGGCCACGGCATGGGGATCCCCTCCTGCTCCATCTATGCGAAAGAGCTGATTACCGAGTTCGACGTGAAGAAAATCATCCGCGTTGGCTCGTGCGGCGCGGTGCGCGGCGACGTAAAACTGCGCGACGTGGTGATTGGCATGGGCGCCTGCACCGACTCCAAGGTAAACCGCCTGCGCTTTAAAGACCATGACTACGCCGCCATTGCGGATTTCGATATGGTGCGTAACGCCGTGGATGCCGCCAAAGCCCACGGCGTAAGCGTGCGCGTCGGCAATCTTTTCTCCGCCGACCTGTTCTATACGCCGGACCCGCAAATGTTCGACGTGATGGAAAAGTACGGCATTCTGGGCGTGGAGATGGAAGCCGCCGGCATTTACGGCGTGGCGGCGGAGTTCGGCGCCAAGGCGCTGGCTATCTGCACCGTCTCCGACCATATCCGCTCCGGCGAACAAACCACCGCCGAAGAACGCCAGACCACGTTTAACGAGATGATCGAAATCGCCCTGGAATCCGTTCTGCTGGGCGATAGCGAGTAAGTCGGCCGCACAGCCCTGCCGGCCGGCTACCGGCGGCAGGGCGTCAGACAAAAGCGCTTCTCGAACCGGGCGCACACCGCGGGCTGATGGCTCGCGGCCAGTACGATCGTCCGCGGCAGCGCCTGGCGTAACCGCGTAAGCAGTTGCAGGGCCGCGGCGTCATCCAACTGGCTGGTGGCCTCATCCAGACACAGCAGCGCGGGGCGCAGCAGCAACGCCCGCGCCAGCGACAGCCGCTGTTGCTCGCCGCCGGACAGTTCCCGACTCCAGTTGGTTGTTTCATCCAGCCTGTCGAGCAGCGACGTCAGTCCCACCTGTTGCAACGCCAGACGCAATGACTCGGTCTCCGGCGCCTCCGCCTGCGGATAACACAGCACCTGACGCAGCCTGTCTTCCGGCAGATAGGGCTTTTGCGGCAAAAACAGCGCCGTGCCGGACGGTAAGCTGCATTGCCCCCGTGCCGCGGGCCACAGCCCGGCCAGGGCGCGCAGCAGCGAGGTTTTCCCGCCGCCGCTGGCCGCCGACAGCAGCGCCCACTCTCCCGCGTGCAAACGGGCGCTTAGCGGCGTCAGTAACGGCGTGCCGTCGGGACGATGTACGCTGAGCGCCGCGATATGCAGGGTATCGCCGTCGCGGGGCGGCGTTTGCCGCTCCGGCAACTGCCGCAGGCGGTGCTGGAATTCCCACAGTCGCTCGATGGTGGCCGACCAGGCCACCAGCTGGCGATAGGAATTAATAAACCAGCCGAAAGCGTCCAGCACGTAGCCGAAAGCGCTGCTGGCCTGCATCACCGCGCCCAGCGTGATCTGCCGCGCCAGATAAACCGGCAGAATGGCGAACACCGGGATCATCAGGCTGAGGCGAAAATAGCTGGTGATAAAGCTTTCCAGCCGGAACTCTTGCCCCATCAGGCGGCGCCAGTTGTCGGCAATCGCCCGGAAGCGCCGCTGCATGCGCGTTTGCTCGGCGGCTTCCCCCTGATAAAGCGCGATCTGTTCGCTATGCTCGCGCACCCGCAGCAGCGTGGCGCGGTAGTCCGCCTCGGCGCGCTGCCTGGCGATGTTAAGGCCGTGCAGCCGATATCCCAGAAGATGGGCGAAAAGGCTGTTAATCAGCGCGTAACCCAGCGCGATCCACACCAGATAGCCGTGAATGGTGATGCTGTGGCCGCCGATGCTGAAGGTTTGCACGCCGGACAGCTGCCACAGGATAACGATAAAGGAGAAAAAGCGGGCGATGTTTTTCAACAGCGACAGCAGCAGTTCCAGGCTTTGTTCAATCAACAGCCGGATATCCTCGGCGATGCGCTGATCGGGGTTGTCCGGTTCGCCGCGCAGGCTGAGCCGGTAGTGGGCGCCATGGGTCAGCCATAGCCGTTCAAAATGCCGCGTCATATCCTGGCGGCAGCGGATAATCAGCAGCTTTTTCAGCCAGTTGCCGCAGACGATCGCCAGCACGAACAGGGCGGTATAGCCCGCATAGCGCCAGGCCAGCGCGGCAATGGACGCGTGCTGAAAATAGTCGGCCAGCGCATCGTAAAAGTCTTTGCTCCAGTTGTTATACAGCACGCTGATCCAGACCACCGACAGCGTCAGCGCGATAACGGCGAGCAGCAACAGCCAGCATAAGAGCGCGCGGCGGGCACACCAGAATGGGGCGATCAGCTGATAAAAGCGTTTTAGTGTTTGCATCAGGTTAGTACACCCGCGGTCCTCGAGGGGCGGGCCGCGTTCTGTCGGTGAGTCGGCATCGGCAATCAGAAGGTATATTTCGCCGTCAGCATAAAGTTGCGCGGATCGCCGTAGAAGTTATAACCGTTGATGCTGCGGTTATTCAGCGTGCGGTAATAGGTTTTATCGGCCAGATTGTTGCCCGCCAGATTAAAGCTCAGATTTTTACTGTACTGGTAAGCGATATTGGCGTTAACCAGCGTGTAGCCGCCCTGATAGACGTCGTAGGTGGTATCGGTATCGGTTTGCGCCGTCAGCCCGGCGCCGATAGTCCACTGATGCAGCGCGCCCGGTAGGTTATAACTGCTGTAGAGCTTAAACATATGCTGCGGGGTATAGGGACTATAGTTTTGCCCGCGTTCGCTCTCTTTCCCTTCCAGATACTTGGTATTGGTCAGCGTATATCCGGCAAATAACTGCCAGCCTTGCGCCAGCTTGCCTGATACTTCCAGTTCGATGCCCTGACTGCGCACTTTACCTGCGGCGCGGTAGCAGGAATCGCCGTTAGGGCAGTTGGTGTCTGCCACCGCGCGGTTGGCCTGAATAATGCGATACAGCGCCACGGAAGCATTCAGATCGCCGTCAAAAAACTCCCCTTTGACGCCCGTTTCATAGTTTGTGCCGGTCACCGCCGGGAGCAGCGCATCGTTGCGGTCAAGGCTGCTTTGCGGTTTGTAGATATCGCTGTAGCTGGCGTACCAGGTGTAATGCTCGGCGAAATCCCACAGCAGTCCGCCGTAGGGCGTCAGCCTGTCGCGCACCTTGTAACTGTTGCCGTGGCTGGTGTTGCCGGTGGCTCGGTCGGTGTTGTACATATCGTAGCTGAACGCGCTGTAGCGGCTGCCGAGGATCAGCTTCCAGTCGTCGGCCAGTTCCAGCCGGGTGGTGGCGAACAGCGCGCGTTGGTAAAGGTTGTACTGGTAGCGGCGACTGTAGTCCGGCCAGTCCGGTTCGGGCAGGGAATCGGGTTGCCAGCGATAAATATCGACGGCGTCGTTTTTCATCACCCGGCCAAACAGATTATCGAAGTTCTCTTTCTGGTAATCGCCGCCGACCACCAGCTCATGGTTACGGTTCAACAGTTCAAACGGACCGTTCAGACTCAGGCTATATCCCCATTGATCGGACTTGTTTTCCCGCTGGAGAGCGTTATTCAGCCGCGGGGTGGCGCTGCCGTAGGTGCCGATAAATTTTCCTTCAGCGCTAGACCGCGTATAGTTCAGCGCGCTTTTTAGCGTCCAGTCATTGTCGAAGTTGTGTTCGATTTCCGCGAAAGGATTGATTTTTTCATAGGTGATGCGGTTCCAACCGGCGCCCAAGAAGGTTGAGCGGGGCAGCTTCAGGCTGGCGTAGTTGGTGGCTAGCGGCAAGCCGTAGAGATCGGGCACGGTAGCGGTTTTCTGCCAGTTAATCCCGACGGTAAGCGTGGTGTCGGGCGTTATATCCCAGGCCAGCGTACCGAACAGCACCTTGCGTTCGCTGTCGACGTAATCGACGAAGCTTTGTTTATCCTGATAGACGCCGACGATGCGGCCGCGCAGGCTGGCGTCGTCATTCAGCGGTCCGGAAACGTCCATTTCATTGCGGTAGTTATCCCAACTGCCGGCACCGACGCTGCCGGAAGCGTGAAAATCATAGGTGGGTTTTTTACGCACCAGGTTGACGGTGCCGCCCGGCTCGCCGTTGCCCTGCGTCAGGCCGGAAGCGCCGCGCAGAATTTCCACACGATCGTAGATCGCCAAATCGGGGGATTCGCTGGAAGATTCGGAAAATCCCATGCCGTTCACGCTGTTCTGGAACGACGAACTGATGCCGTCTTCCTGCACGTTATCCATGGTAAAACCGCGTGACTGAAATTTTACCTGGTAGGAACTTTCATTCACCACATTGACCCCGGTGGTCTGGCTCATCGCCTCATCCAGCGTGGTCATATTCTGATCGTCCATGCGCTGGCGGGTCACCACGCTGACCGACTGCGGGGTTTCGCGCGGCGACAGATTCAGCTGCGTGGCGGTGCTCAGACTGCGGGTGGTGTAGGAACCGCTGCCTTCGGTGATGCCGTTACGGTTAACCGCGGCCACCACCAGCATCTCATCGCCCTCCGGCGTTTTCTGCAACATATAGGTGTCGTCAGACTGCCGCACCGCCTGTAGGCCGCTGCCGGTCAACAGGGTGCGGAATCCGTCCTCCACGCCATAATTCCCCTGCAACGTCACGCCCGTTTTGCCGCTTGCCAGGCCGGCGTCGCCGACCAGATAGACGCCGGACTGGGCGGAGAACTGGTTTAACTGAGTGCTTAACGAACCCGCCGGGATGGCGTAGGCGCGCGCTGCCTGAATATCCGCCTGCGCCATGCCGGGAGAGATAAGCAAAGGCGCGCCGCACAGCAGAAACCGCATGGCGACGGCGATGGTTTTAGGCGCTCGGCCCGCGCCGCGCCCGGAGAGAAATGGTGTGATTGACATAGCGATCTGGCCTTCTGACCCAGAGTGAAAAAAGAGTGCTTTTACTGTGAATCGAAGGACGAGCCCAAAAGGGGAACCGAAATGATAATTTTTTTTATTTCCTCTCTACCGTCACCCACCAGGGAAAACGCCGTTGGACCCGGATGGGGAAGGTCTGTTCCAGCATCGCCAGCGCCTTATCCGTATCGGTCAGCGGGAAAGTGCCCATCACCCGCAGGGCGGCGATATCCGGCTGGCAGGCCAGATAGCCGTGGCGGTAGCGTGAAAGTTGCTCGATAACTTCGCCCAGCGGCATATTGTCCGCCTGCAACAGGCCCTGCGACCAACTGGCGTCGGTTTGTTGGCTGGGCAGCAACGATCCCTGACCCTGAAGATCAAAATCCAACTGCTGACCGGCGTCCACCCGGCGCGGCGTCTGCGCATGCCGGGCGGTGACCTCAACGGCGCCCTGATAGACGGTTAAATGCGTGGTTTCCTCGCGCTGCTCCACGCTGAAACGGGTGCCCAGCGCCTGCATTTGCCCCTGTGCACTGGAAACAAAAAAGGGGCGGACGTCAGGGGCGGTGTCAATCAGCACGTCGCCCGCCAGCAGCGCGATCCGGCGGCGTTGATTGTCGTAGCGTACGTCGATGGCGCTGGCGGTATTTAGCCAGACCTGCGTGCCGTCCTGTAGCCTGAGGTGTTTGATTTCACCGGTGGCGCTGTGGTGATCCGCCGTTAACGCCAGCAGCGATCCGCGCAGCGGCGTATGGCGATAGGTTGCCCAGGATAAAAGCGAACCGACGCCCAGGAAAGCCATCAGTTTGAGGACGGCGCGACGATTGACTTCGGTTGGCTGGTGCAGCAGGGCGCTGATGGCGGGTTGCCGAGTGTCGCCGCGCAAAGGCTGAAAACGCTGGCTGACTTTCCGTACGTACTCCCAGGCAAGGCGATTCTCCTCGCTCTCCTCCACCCAGCGTTGCCAGTGGCGATGCTGTTCATCGTCGGCGGGGAGATCGAGCAGTTGGGCATACCATTGCGCCGCCTGCTGTAGCGCGCTAAAGCCGGGTTTACCGCTCATTGTTCGCCCGCTCAAACGGCGCGCCGCCTTCCAGCTCCGCTTCCAGCAGCACGCAGTGCAGCATGGCCTGCGCCATATATTTTTTCACCATGCGTTCGGAAACGCCGAGCTGTGGGGCGATTTGCCGATAGGTCAATCCCTGAATCTGCGCCATCACAAAGGCGGCGCGCACCTTTTCCGGCAGCGTCCGCAGCATGGCGTCAACCTGATACAGCGTTTCAAGGATGATATTGCTGTGCTCCGCCGACAGGGCGACGTCCTGCGGCAGATCGCCAAGCGAACTCAGCCAGGCGCGCTCGATTTCCCTCCGGCGCCATAAATCCACGCACATTCCCTGCGCCATCACGCTCAGATAGGCGCGCGCGCCCGCATGGCTGTCGAACTGACGCGGTTTGAGCAGCAGACGTAAAAAAACGTCCTGCGCCAGATCGGCGGCGTCACACAAATTCCCCAGGCGTTTGCGCAGCAGCCCCTGCAACCAGCCGTGGTGCTGGCGGTAGAGCTGATGGATATCAGCAGCGGTATCAAGACGAACTGATGACATGTCAATGGCCTGAAAATGGCGGGCAGCGGGAAAAACAAGATGTGCATCACATTTTAATTGAGAATGATTTTTGTTTCAAGGCAGCGGTGCGGTAGGGAAATTCCCGGTCATCGCCAGGTTTGCAATATGGCGGCGATGCCGCGCCGCTGAGCTTTTTCACCCTCGGCGGCGACCCATTTTGCCGGGCTTTATTGCGCCCGGTTATCAGGAAAGTTGATCACGGTAAAAAAGTTTGCAGGGAAATTATTATGTCGCTTGCAATAATTGCAATCATTCGCATAATCACGAAAGCAAATCATTATTATTTATATTTAACCTCCCCCGGAACCCCCATGACAATTTCAGAAATATCCAAGCAGGCGGGCATTCCCCGCAGCGCGCCGACGCTGCTTGCGTTGCTGATCGGCGCGGCCGCCGCCGGCGTCGCCATGCCGCTGGCGGCGGAGACCTCCGCTTCCGCGACGCAGCCTGGCGTATCGGGCAGTAAAGACACCATCACGGTTATCGCCAAACCGGAGGATAATTTCCGTTCCGGCGGCGATGAGCTGGTTCCCGCCTATCTGGACGGCCAAATCGCCAATGGCGGACGGGTGGGGTTTCTGGGGCAGCAAAACGCGCGCGACGTGCCGTTCAACGTCATCAGCTATACCGATAAGATGATTCTTTCGCAGCAGGCGGAAACGCTGGCCGACGTGGTGAAGAATGACGCCTCGATCCAAACCCTGAAAGGCTACGGCAATTTCATGGAAACCTATCGTATCCGCGGCTTTTTGCTGGACGGCGACGATATCACCTTCGGCGGCCTGTACGGCGTGATGCCGCGCCAGATGGTCTCCACCAATATGATCGAACGCGTAGAGGTATTTAAGGGCGCCAATGCCTTTGTCAACGGCGTGTCCGGCGGCGGCGTAGGCAGCGGCGTCGGCGGTTCGGTCAACGTGGAGCCGAAGCACGCCGCCGATGATGCGCTGACGCGCGCGACCGTTGACTATGAATCCAAAGGCAAGGTGGGCGGCGCGTTGGATATCGGCCGGCGTTTCGGCGATAACAATGCGTTCGGCGTGCGCGTCAACGTGTTGCACCGCGAAGGGGAAAGCGCCATTCACGACCAGAAAGATCGCATGTCGCTGGCCTCCGTCGGGCTCGATTATCGCGGCGATCGTTTCCGCACCTCGCTGGACGCCGGCTACCAGCATCAGTACGTTCACGGCGGGCGCATCGGCGTCGGGGTCGGCAGCGCCACCCGCATCCCGGAGGCGCCGGACGCCACGCTGAACTACAGTCCCAGCTGGGTTTATACCGATCTGAAAACCACCTTCGGCATGTGGCGCGGCGAATATGACGTGGCCGATAACTGGACGATTTATTCCGGGGTCGGCAGCAGCCGCGCGGATGAAGAAGGGAATTACGCGTCGCCGAAATTAATCGACAATAATGGTAATGCAACGTTGTCCCGGCTAAGCGTACCCTTGGTGCGCGATACCTTCTCCGGTATGTTGGGGATTCGCGGGCAGTTTGATACCGGTTTTATCAAGCATAAAGTCAATCTGGGCTATTCCGGCGTATACGCGAAAAACAAGACGGCTTACACCATGTCCGGGCCCGTAGGGCCGACGAATATCTACCGTCCTGGCGACATCGGGTATCCACCAACAGAATGGGCGGATGGCGATATGAATAACCCGAACGTGCGCGCCCGGATCAGAAGTTCGGGTATCGCCTTGTCCGACACGCTGTCGGTGTTGGACGATAAAGTGGCTGTGACGCTCGGTCTGCGGCGGCAGGAAGTGATGGTGCGTAACTATGATTATGATGGCGTTGAAGAGAGGGACAGCGCTTTTAACCGCACCAAAGTAACGCCAGCCTACGGTCTGGTGGTTAAACCGTGGCAACATATTTCATTGTACGCCAACCATATCGAGGCGCTGTCGCCAGGAAAAGCCGCTCCGCGCTCATTTGACAATTCACGGGTGGTTAACGGCGGGCACGTTACCGGCATCTATGTCGCCAAACAGAATGAGGTCGGCGTCAAGTTTGACTACCAACGCGTGGGCGGATCGCTGGCGCTATTCGAAATCAAACGGCCATACGAAGCCGTCGATCGCTCCACCATGACCTACGGCCTGTACGGCGAGCGCCGTCACCGCGGAATGGAGCTGAACGTCTTCGGCGAGCCGACGTTCGGCCTGCGCCTGAACGGCAGCGCCACCTGGATCGCGGCGCAGCAGACGAAAACGCAGGACGGCGGCAACGACGGCAAGGATGTTATCGGCGTGCCGCGCTACCAGTTGGTGTTCGGCGCGGAATACGATATCAAACCGGTGGAAGGGCTGACGGCGACGGGCACGGTGATACGCTCCGGTTCGCAATATGCCAATGAAGACAATACCTTGAAGCTGAAGCCCTGGACGCGGCTGGATCTCGGCGTGCGTTACAGTATGCCGCTAAACGACCAGACGCTGACCTGGCGCGCCAATATCGAAAACGTCACCAATGAGAACTACTGGGCCTCCGTCAATGATGACGGCACCTATCTTTTCCAGGGCGACCCGCGTTCGCTGAAGCTGTCGATGTCGATCGATTTCTAAATCCCCGTCGCCGGCCCCTCCCAGCCTCCCCCTTCGCAGGGGGAGGAGCTAACTTGCTCCCTCCCCTGCGAAGGGGAGGGTCGGGGTGGGGTGAAACACGACAGGCGACGCCTGCCGCTACCCAACGGCCCCTTATCAGGGGGAGGCGCTCAACCGTTACCCCAGCGGCAGAGCCATAATAACGGCGTCTTCACGGCCGGCGGCGGTGGGGTAGTAGTCGCGCCGCAGCGATACTTCGTTAAATCCCAGGCTTTCGTACAGCGCTATCGCCGGTTGGTTCGAGGCGCGCACCTCCAGCCACAGCGTAACAATGCCGCGTTGCTCCAGCTCGTTAATCACATGCTCCAGCAACCGGCGGCCAAAACCGCGGCGCTGATGGTCCGGGTGAACGGCAAGGTTGAACAGCGTGGCTTCATCCAGCACCACCTGGGTGATGGCGTAAGCCGCCATCTGCCCGTTATGGCTCAGCTTGAGGTTGAAATAACGTTCGCCCTGATTGCCGGCAAAGGTTTTTGCCGTCCAGGGAAAGGCGTGGCTGGCTTGTTCAATCTGAAAGGCTTGCGCCAGATCGGCTGGCGTCAGGGGCGATATCAAGTTCATGTTTACAAATCTGCCGCCAGAGCGCCCGTTTGGCGTCGGCGTTGTGGTAAAGCTCGGTCAGCGCCGGGCTGGTGAGTTGAACGCCTTGCAGCGCCAGCGGTTGGTCAACGCCCAGGCGCCAACTGTGGCAGCGGGCGTCGTCGGGGAGCATCACCACCTGCTGCGGCGTCAGGGTGAACGTCTGCTCCGGCGTCAGCGCCAGACTGCGCAGGACGTCGGCCAGCAGCGGATCGTCGTCGGCCGGCGGTTCCGATGACACGATAACCAGACGCGCCTGAGCGGGCAGACTGACGGCGATTTCACCCTGCAGCACCGCAGGGCGCCTTAGCGTCCACTGCGTAATACCCAGTTGTTGTAGCAGCCAGTCACGTCTTGGTGCCATGTTTTATCCCGTGCGGATTGCGTTTGTGCCGCCTATGCTAGCAAACCCGTCCGACATGCGCCAACATCGCTGCAACTTCGGGGATGAAGAGTATATAATCCCCGCTCAATTATTAAGGAGCTTCCGCCTGATGTCCGCATTAACCCCAGCCAGTGAAGTCATACTGCGCCATAGCGACGAATTTATCCCCCGCCGGGTCCTGTTTGCCGGCGATTTACAAGACACCTTGCCCGCGCAGTTCGACGCCGCCGCCGTGCGCGTCCACGCCACCCAGTTTCATCACTGGCAGCAGCTGCAGCGCTCGCTGGAGGATAATATTCACTACGGTCTGCTGGCGGATGCCGCGCTGGCGGCGGATTGCGATACGCTGATCTACTACTGGCCGAAGAGCAAACAGGAAGCGGAGTTTCAGCTGTTTAACCTGCTGTCGCTGCTGCCGGTCGGCTGTGAAATCTTTGTGGTGGGGGAAAACCGCAGCGGCGTGCGCAGCGCGGAAAATATGCTGGCCGACGTCGCGCCGTTAACCAAAATCGACAGCGCCCGGCGCTGCGGGCTGTACCACGGACGGATTGAAAAACAGACCGCCTTCGACCTGGCGGAGTGGTGGGACGAGTACGTGATTGACGGCGTTACCGTGAAGGCGCTGCCCGGCGTATTCAGCCGCGACGGGCTGGATCCGGGCAGCCAACTGCTGCTTTCCACCTTTGAGCCGCATATGAAAGGCAAAGTGCTGGATATCGCCTGCGGCGCCGGCGTGCTGGCCGCGGTGCTGGCGAAGCGGTCGCCGAAAATCCGCCTGACGCTCAGCGACGTCAGCGCCGGGGCGCTGGCCTCAAGCCGGGCGACGCTGGCGGCGAATCAGCTGGAAGGGGAGGTGATCGCCAGTAACGTGTACTCGGAGATTAACGGCCGTTTCGACCTGATCGTCTCCAACCCGCCGTTCCACGACGGGTTGCAAACCAGCCTGCAGGCGGTGGAAATGCTGATCCGCGGCGCGGTGGCCCATCTGCCGATCGGCGGGCAGCTGCGCATCGTCGCCAATGCGTTTCTGCCTTATCCGGCGCTGCTGGATGCGGCGTTCGGCAGCCACGAGGTGCTGGCGCAAACCGGGCGTTTCAAGGTCTATCAGGCGACGGTCGGCCGTCCGCCGCGCGCCGCCAAAGGCCGCCGTTAAGACTCAGCGATCGAGCGTCGCCATTCCCTCGGCGCCGTAGCGGTCCCCCGCCGCGGCGTTGAAAGGAAAGATGGCTTCGATCGCCGCCAGCTCGTCCGCGCTCAGGGAGACGTCCAGCGCGCCGATGTTCTCCTCCAGATAGCGGCGGCGTTTGGTTCCCGGAATCGGCACAATATGCTCTCCCTGCGCCAGTACCCAGGCCAGCGCCAGCTGTGAGGGCGCCACGCCCTTTTCTTTGGCCAACTGATTCACCTTGTCCACCAATTGCCGGTTTTTGGCGAAGTTGTCTCCGGCAAAACGCGGGTTGCTGCGGCGGAAATCATCGGCGGCCAGGTCGTCCGGGCTGCGGATGGCCCCGGTCAGGAAACCGCGTCCCAACGGGCTGTAGGGCACGAAACCGATGCCAAGACGCCGGCAGGCGGGCAGGATGTCGGTTTCCACATCCCGCGTCCATAGCGAATATTCGCTCTGCAGGGCGGTGATGGGATGCACCCGATGAGCGCGTTCCAGCGTTTCGGCGGAGGCCTCGCTCAGGCCGATATAGCGAATTTTCCCTTCCTTGACCAGGTCGGCCAGCGTTCCGACGCTCTCTTCAATCGGCACCGTCGGGTCGACGCGATGCTGATAGTAGAGGTCGATCACCTCTACGCCCAGCCGCGACAGGCTGCCCTCAATCGCCCGGCGGATATACTCCGGCTTGCCGCTGACGCCGCGCAGATCGGGGTCGGCCGGATCGCGCAGAATGCCGAACTTGGTGGCCAGGAAAACCTGCTGGCGTTTCCCCTTGATGGCTTTGCCGACCAACTGCTCATTGGTATGCGGGCCGTACATATCCGCGGTATCAAGCAGCGTGATGCCTAACTCCAATGTCCGGTGCAGCGTGGCGATGGCCTCTTTTTCATCCTGAGCGGTGGAGTAAAAATCGCTCATTCCCATGCAGCCTAGCCCAAGCGCGGAAACCGACGGGCCGTTAAGACCTAGTTGACGTTGTTGCATCCTGTCGTCCTCATGTGGGGGTGGAAAGCCGGATCAGTGTGGTTGTTTATTGGATAAAGATAAATAACCCATTTCATGCAACACTATTCAAAAATCAACAACAATGGGGACATGATGGATCAGATTCAGGCGATGCGCATTTTTGTGCGTATCGCGGAGCTGGGGAGCTTTAGCCGGGCGGCTGAAATGCTGTCTTTGCCGCGCGCCACGGTGAGCCATGCCGTTAAACGGCTTGAGAGCCGTCTGGGCGTGCGTCTGTTGCAGAGAACCACCCGTCAGGTGCAGATCACCGCGGAGGGCCAGATTTATTATCAGCGCTGTATCCAACTGCTGGCGGAGATTGAAGAGACGAATGCGCTTTTTACCCAGCAGCGGCATCAGCCGGCAGGCAACGTACGGGTTGATATGCCGCACTCGCTGGCCCGTGAGGTGGTGATCCCGGCCCTGAGCGAATTTTATCAGCGCTATCCGCGTATTACCCTGTCGCTGAGCGCCAACGATTCGGCCATCAACGTACTGCGCGAAGGGGTGGATTGCGTACTGCGCGCCTGGCGGATAGAGGATGATTCGCTGGCGACCCACCATTTGCCGGCGCTGCCGCAGGCGACCTGCGCGTCCGCCGGCTATCTCGCCGAGTTCGGCATGCCCCGGTCGCTGGACGATCTGACCGCGCATCAGGCTGTGGGCTACTTTTCATTGCGCACCGGGCGGCGCTATCCGCTGGAGTTTATGCTGAAAGGCGAGTGCGTCACCTCTATGCTGCCCGGCAAGCTGGAGGTAAACGGGGCCGATGCCTACGTGGCGGCCTGCCGCGCCGGGTTCGGGCTGATTCAGGCGCCGCGGCACAGCTTGCAGCGCTGGCTGGACAGCGGCGAACTGGTTGAAATTCTTAAGGATACGCCTCCGCCGGATATGCCGCTGTATGTGATGTATCCGCCGGGGCGTTTCCTTGCTCCGCGCATCCGGGTATTTATCGAATGGCTGAATGAACGCTTTGCCCGGCCATCGTCATCCTGAAGGTGATGAATTTTGCAGCAACCCCCGCATTTCGGAGGAAATAATCATTGACCTTGACGCCAAAACCTCTAGAATTCGCCTCCGTGGTGGCATTGCGTAAGGCAGTGTTGCTGGATTGCGAAGGTGGCGGAATTGGTAGACGCGCTAGCTTCAGGTGTTAGTGCCTTAACGGGCGTGAGGGTTCAAGTCCCTCTCTTCGCACCACATCGCCACGATTGTGTTTCGTAGTAATGTGCCGCACAATAACTGTGCTTCACGGTAAATTCGTATCGCAGCTGCATTGCGAAGGTGGCGGAATTGGTAGACGCGCTAGCTTCAGGTGTTAGTGTCTTAACGGACGTGAGGGTTCAAGTCCCTCTCTTCGCACCATGCGGTGGTACGGGTCGGTCGGCGGCGCAAATTGAGCTTTACCTGTGCGAAGGTGGCGGAATTGGTAGACGCGCTAGCTTCAGGTGTTAGTGCCTTAACGGGCGTGAGGGTTCAAGTCCCTCTCTTCGCACCACTTCTCTGTTAATCTTTTTCCCTCTCTGATTAGTTACCCGTTTATCCCAGCGTTAAATTAAACATCAGGGTCAGCGCCGCCACTCCGCCCGCCAACGCGATGCAGGACGGCAGCAGCAAATAGTGTCGCAGACGGTGATGAAATAACATCGCCAGCGTCGCCAACAGGGCGACGGCGATAATCACCTTCAGATGCATCAGGTTAAGATCAAGGGCGGCCAGTAACGGCATGACGGCGCAGGGCAATAATACCCCCCAGGCGCTCGACAGCTGTTTTCCCATACACCAGCTAACGCCCCATAAACCGCATGCGGTAATCATCGCTGTCAGCATTTCATATCCGCCAAGAATGATAATGATAACCAATAGCATATAATAATTTATATCAATTACCACTCTTTTGGCGGCGCTTTGTCATCAGCGGGCGCCGGGAATATTGTCAGCCGGTTTGCCGCTGATTGCGCGACAGCTGCACCATATTCATGGCGATCGGCCTATGCTCGTGCTGGCGCCAGACCATGATGATCTGGGTAGTCAGGCGGATATCTTCTATGGCGTGATAGGACACATTGCCTATTTTGATGCAGGAGAGCGACTCGGGAATGATGGCGATGCCGAAGCCCGCCGACACCATGCCGATGGTGGCCGTGAGCTGCGGCGCCTGCTGGCTAAGCCGGGGCTCGTAGCCGGATAAGTAGCAGGCGCGAATAACCATATCGTGCAATCCGGGGCAAATTTCCCGCGGGAAGGTGATCAACGATTCCTGTTTCAGCTCGCTCAAATGGATGCGTTTTTTATTATTCAGCGCGTGATCGGCGGGCAGCACCAGTTTCATCGGTTCTTCGGCCAGAACCTCGCTCTTGAATTCGCCGCCGATATTGCATGGCAGACGAAGAAAGGCGACGTCGATATTTCTGTTGTGCAGCTCGGTAAGCAACTGCGGGGGATTATCCGTTCGCGGGCTTAACGACACATTCGGATAGCGCTGGCGATAGGCGTGCAGTAGCCGTAACACCACCGGGTGAAAAGAGGCGGAGGAGGAAAATCCGACGTTGAAATTCCCTTCTTCTCCCCTGGCGATGCTTCTGGCGCGGTCAACGGCGGCATCGGTCAGTTTCAGGATCTGGCAGGCATCTTCATATAACACTTTTCCCGCTTCCGTCATTTCAACGCCGCGCGTCAGCCGTTTGAATAACGGCGTGCCTATTTCATGTTCAAGTTTTTTGATTTGCTGGCTGAGCGGCGGCTGCGATATGCCCAGGCTTTCCGCCGCGCGCGTGAAATGCCGGGTCTCGGCGACGGCAACAAAGTAGCGCAGGTAACGAAATTCCATTAGCGGCCTCCATATTTTTCAGATCTTGAAATGACGAGGTTTGTATATTGGAACTTTGCCTGAGTTGGCGTCAATCTTTAAGCATGAGTTAGAGAAATTTAAGTAATAACCCATCGAAAGAGAAGGCCTATGAAAGAAGATAGTGGCGTAAACCCTTGCGTGGAAGAGATCGCAGCGTATGCGCTTGAACATCGGCAGCACCATCCGGAATGCGTTATTTATCAAACCTCACTAATGAGTGGTTTAATCAATGGCGTGTACGAAGGTAGTCGGACGATGGAGGAGTTATTGCAGCATGGCGATTTTGGATTAGGGACGTTTAACAATCTGGACGGCGAGCTGGTGGCCTTCAACCGCCTTATTTTCCAACTGCGCTCCGACGGCAGCGCGCGGGCGGCCAAGCCGCACCAGAAGACCCCTTTCGCGGTGATGACGTTTTTCCGTCCGACGGAAGAAGTCCATTTCAACAGTCCGATCGATCGTCACAGTCTGCACCAGAAAATAGATAGCCTGGTAGGGACGGATAATCTGTTTTGCGCCCTGCGCATCGACGGCCGCTTCAAGTACGTTGAAACCCGTACCGTGCCGCGCCAGAAACGCCCGTATAAACCGATGCTGGAAGCCATCGCCCAGCAGCCGACGTTCCATTTTGAACATTGTCAGGGAAGCGTCATCGGTTTTCGCAGTCCGGCCTATACGCAGGGAATCAACGTTGCCGGCTATCATGAGCATTTTATTACCGACGATCGCCAAGGAGGAGGACACATCCTTGATTATGAGATGGAAAGCGGCGTTCTGACGTTTGGGGTGATCTCCAAACTGATAATCGACCTGCCGCAGGATCGTGATTTTCTCGGTGCTGACCTGTCACCTGAAAATCTTGATAGCGCTATCCAGGCAGTGGAAAGTTAAACAACGGCAGAATACGAAACATCTCAGAGGAGTGTGAGACAATGGAAAATTCAACAGGTCAGCAGAGCTGGAACTGTGGCGCCGCCCTGGTGGTGAAACATCTGGAGCGGCAGGGGGTGCAATATGTATTTGGTATTCCGGGAGCGAAAATCGATCGCGTTTTCGATGCCCTGGAAGACTCGCCGATTCAAACCATCCCGGTGCGCCATGAAGCCAACGGCGCTTTTATGGCGGCGGCCATCGGCCGACTGACCGGAAAAGCCGGCGTGACGCTGGTGACCTCCGGACCGGGCTGCTGCAATCTGGTGACCGGACTGGCGACCGCCACCTCGGAGGGCGACCCGCTGGTGGCCATCGGCGGCGCGGTGAAGCGCGCGGAGAGCCTTAAGCTGACGCATCAAAGCCTGGACACCGTCAGCCTGTTCCAGCCGGTAACCAAATTCAGCGCGGAAGTCAGGGCCTCGTCGGCGATTTCCGAAGTGCTGGCGAACGCCTTCCGCGCCGCGGAAACGGGACACCCCGGCGCCTCTTTCATCAGCCTGCCCCAGGATATCATCAACGATCCGGTGACCAGCGCCGTACTGGTCCGCCCTGAACTCCCCGCGCTGAACGGCGCGCCCCAGGCGGAGATCGACAAGGTCGCGCGGATGATCCAGCGGGCCAAAAATCCTGTTTTGCTGCTGGGATTGATGGCGAGCCAGCCGAAAACCGCCGAGGCGTTACGCCGCTTGCTGCATCAAAGCCAACTGCCGGTAACCAGCACCTACCAGGCCGCCGGCGCCGTTGACCAGCAAAGTTTCGACCATTTCGCCGGGCGCGTCGGCCTGTTCAACAATCAGGCGGGCGATAAGCTGCTGCAGCAGGCCGATCTGATTATTACGGTCGGCTACAGCCCGGTGGAGTATGACCCGGTACTGTGGAACAGCGGCAAAGCGGCGCTGGTGCATATCGACGTGCTGCCCGCCAATATCGACAGCGCCTACCTGCCCGACGTGGAGCTGATTGGCGATATCACCACCACCGTCGATGCGCTGGCCGGTTGTATCCGCGCGCCGTTGACCCTTTCGCCGCAGGCGCAGGCTATTCTGCGCGATCGCTGTCAGCAACGGCGCGATCTGGCGACGCGCGGCATGAATATGCGCGGCTTTGCGATCCATCCGCTGCGGCTGGTGCGGGCGATGCAGGACATCGTCAACCATGACGTCACGATGTGCGTCGATATGGGCAGTTTTCACATCTGGCTGGCGCGCTATCTGTACAGCTTCCGGGCGCGGCAGGTGCTGATGACCAACGGTCAGCAAACCATGGGCGTCGCGTTGCCCTGGGCGATTGCCGCGTCGCTGATTCACCCCGGTCAGAAAGTGATTTCGGTTTCAGGGGACGGCGGTTTTATGCAGTCCAGCATGGAGCTTGAAACCGCCGTGCGCCTGAACAGCAATGTGCTGCATATTATCTGGGTGGATAACGCCTATAACATGGTCGAGATCCAGGAAGAGAAAAAGTATCACCGTTCTTCCGGCGTCAAATTCGGGCCGATCGATTTTAAAGCCTATGCGGATGCGTTCGGCGCGCAAGGCTTTGCGGTCGAAGCGGAGGACGAGCTGGTGAGTAAATTGCGCCAGGCGATGGATGTTCAGGGGCCGGCGGTGATCGCCATTCCGGTGGACTATTCCGACAATCAGCGTTTGATGGAAGATCTGAATATCAGCCAGCTTATCTAGTCCCTGCGCGTTGGGCGCCGGCTGGTTGCGACCGGGGAGGCATTAACGGGAAGCGCGCGGTTTGTCATAAGCGATAAACACGGATACTATTGGCAATAGTTATCATTTCGTTTCCCGTTTATTCGGCTACCCTAGCGGAACCGCCTATGCCAACCGTCAAAAATATCGTCAGCACCGTCGCGCACCCGGCGTTTTCCGGCGGCGACCGGCGGCTGGCCGCCGAGTTAAACGCCGTGTTGCGCCGGTATCGCCCGCACTGTCTGAATAGCGTTAAATTCGGCGAGGCTCCCCCGGAGGGCGCCATGACGCTCGCCGAGTGGTCGCGGCCCGAGGTGTTTCAGCGGCTGGTGCGGCGCTACGGTAATGAACTGTATCGGGAACATCCGGATAAGCCGCATGAGGAAAAGCCGCTGCAATCATTATGGGCGCAGTGGTATTTCGGGCTGCTGGTGCCGCCGTTGATGCTGGTATCGCTGAAGCACGCCGCGCTGCTGGACTGCTCTCCGAGCCGGATATATGTCGCATTCCACGCCAGTAAAGGACACCCGGCGGTGTTTTATATCGCGCCGCAGGCGCTGCCGCCGGAAATAGCCGGCGACTCGCCGCGGGCCCGGCTGGAGCGGTTGCTGCATCAGCATATCGCGCCGGTCATCAACACGCTGGATAGCTTCGGCGCGCTTAACGCCCGGCTCACCTGGAATAACACCGGCTATCTGATGCATTGGTTTTTGGGGGAGATGGCGCCGCTGATGGCGCCTGACCAACTTGGCCTGCTGCGTCACGATCTGTTCTTTTCCCGTTCACTGCTGGACGGCGGTGAAAATCCCCTCTATCGCACCATTATTCCTTGCGGCGGCCTTATGCGGCGCCGCAGCTGTTGCCAGCGCTATCGTATTCCCGGCGTCGCCCGCTGCGGGGACTGTACGCTGAACGAAGTTTAATACCATCGGCGGCCGGGATGGTTTACGCTTTCAGACGTGCGGTCCGCGTTGAAAACGGGCGGCGAAACGGCAAACGGGAAGGGACATTAGCATGCTGATCGGATCCGTCAGGCGGATGATTAAACGCGCGGTGATTATTGTTGCGGCGGCGGCGATAACGCTGCTGGCCATCCGTATTTATGATACGCAGCGCGGGCCGGCGCTGGCGCCCTGGCATACCTTTGTGCCGGATGAACTGTCGGCGGACGAGCTTGACCGGGCGGACTGGCCGGCTTATCTGCGCGCGGAAGAGCGCATTTTCCAGCAGATCAATCAGCATGTCACCCAGGAGCTGGACGAGGATGAACAACGGCCCATTAACCGTTATTTTGCCGGCAGCCCGGTGTATCCGGGCAAGTTTCAGCATGACTGGAATCGTTCCTACCAGCTGATGCCGGACGGCGCGCCGAAAGGCGCGGTGGTGGTGCTGCATGGATTAACGGATTCTCCTTACAGCCTGCGGCATATCGCGCGGCTTTATCGCCAGCGCGGTTTTGTGGTGGTCGGCATTCGGCTGCCCGCTCACGGTACGGTTCCCGGCGCGCTGACGGATGTTCACTGGGAGGACTGGCTGGCGGCCACCCGTCTGGCGGTGCGTGAGGCCGGCCGCTATCTGGCGCAGGATTCGGGTAAGCCGTTGCCGCTGCATATGGTGGGGTTTTCCAACGGCGGGGCGCTGGCGCTGAAATACGCCCTGGATGCGCTGGACGATCCGGCGCTGAGCCGCCCTGATCGGCTGATATTGATTTCGCCGATGATCGGCGTCACCAGCTACGCCCGCTTTGCCGGTCTCGCCGGGCTGCCCGCGCTCTTTCCCGCGTTCGCCAAAGCGGCGTGGCTGGGCATTTTGCCGGAATTCAACCCGTTCAAATACAATTCGTTTCCGGTGAACGGCGCGCGGCAGTCCTGGCTGCTGACCCATGAGTTGCAGCGACAGCTGACCCGCAAAGCGCAAAACCAGGCGCTGGCGGGCCTGCCTCCGGTGCTGACCTTTCAGTCGGTGATGGATTTCACCGTGAGCACGCGGGCGGTGGTGTCGTCGTTTTATAATCTGTTGCCGGCCAACGGCAGCCAACTGGTGCTGTTTGACGTCAACCGCACCATTAACTTCGGCCCTTTACTGCGAGATTCGGCCAACGGCGCCGTCAGTCAGCTATTGCCCGCCGCGCCGCGCCATTACGACACCACGGTAATCACCAATGCCGCCCCGGACAGCGCCCGTGCCGTCGCCTTTGATGTCAAAGCCGGAACGGCGCGGGAGTATTCCCGCGATCTGGGTATCGACTATCCGCCGGATATTTACTCGCTGTCGCACGTGGCGCTGCCATTTCCGGATAGCGACTCTCTTTACGGCCGTTTTTCGCAAAATCCCCGCGAGTTCGGCCTGCCGCTGGGGATGATCGCCGCCCGTGGCGAACGCTCGGTGCTGGTGGTGGATCTGGACACGCTGCTGCGTCTCTCCTCCAATCCGTTTTTCCCCTATCTGATACAGCGTATTGAACAGGGGTTGCCGCAGTAGTCGAAGGGGGGCAGGGGGGCGAAACGCGGCGGCGTTTTGGTTGAAATAATCTAATTTCAGCGCTTTTTTCGCATTATTTTAACTAATGCACGGCGCTGTTTTTTACGCCCGCCGGCGAGCGGCCCGGCCGTTTTTCATATCAATCATTCGCTACTCTGCGCTTATTGCATAATATTTATGCTTTATATTTAACTATATTTGGACTATTTAGCTGTTTATAGCCTTTGCGACGCCCGGCGTTTCAGACTGCTGCCATATAGTTTAACTTATGCCTGTGGGGATAGTTTAACCCGCGCTTCGGTGGTAAGTTCAATGGCACGATATCGTTTGCGCGGCGTTTTTTTATCGCCTGAGCGCATGCACCGCACAGAGGGAAAAGATGGCAAAGCAGACTCCGTTGTATCAGCAGCACCTGGCGGACGGCGCCAAAATGGTGGATTTTCACGGCTGGATGATGCCGCTGCATTACGGCTCCCAGCTTGATGAGCACCATATCGCGCGGCGCGACGCCGGCATGTTCGATGTATCCCATATGACCATCGTGGATTTGCACGGCGTGCGAACCCGCGAATTTCTGCGCTACCTGCTGGCGAACGACGTGGCGAAGCTCACCCAGCCGGGCAAGGCGCTCTATACCGGCATGCTGAATGCGTCCGGCGGCGTGATTGACGATCTGATCGTCTACTTTCTGGCGGAAGACTATTTCCGGCTGGTGGTGAATTCGGCCACCCGCGACAAGGATCTGGCCTGGATCGCCCGGCACGCCGAGCCGTTTATGCTGGATATCCGCGTGCGGGACGATCTGGCGCTGGTGGCGGTTCAGGGACCGCAGGCGCAGCAAAAGGCGCAGCGCTTGCTGAATGACGCCCAGCGTGAGCAGGTCGCGGGCATGAAGCCCTTTTTCGGCGCGCAGGTCGATGACTTTTTCATCGCCACGACCGGCTATACCGGCGAGGCGGGCTACGAGATCGCGCTGCCGCGGGAGCAGGCGGTCGACCTCTGGCAGCGGCTGTTGTCCGAGGGCGTCAAGCCTTGCGGCCTGGGGGCGCGCGACACCCTGCGGCTGGAGGCCGGGATGAATCTTTACGGGCAGGATATGGACGAAGGCATTTCGCCGCTGGCCGCCAATATGGGCTGGACCATCGCCTGGCAGCCGGAGGATCGTCAGTTTATCGGCCGTGAGGCGCTGGAGCGCCAGCGGGAAAAAGGCACCGAGCGGTTGGTCGGGCTGGTGCTGACGGAAAAAGGCGTATTGCGTAATGGCCTGTCGGTGCGCTTTACTGATGGCGACGGCGTGATGCGGGAAGGAGTGATTACCAGCGGCTCTTTTTCCCCTACGCTGGGGCTGAGTATCGCGCTGGCGCGCGTCCCGGCCGGCATCGGCAAACAGGCGATTGTGCAGATCCGCAACCGCGAACTTCCTGTGCACGTCACCAAACCCGGCTTTGTCCGTGGCGGAAAGCCCGTTTTCAGCATTAACTGATGGTGCAGTATTCATCAACCGGCCGGTTTTAACCGTTTTGTGAAGGAAAGGAGAGAGTGGCAATGAGCGATGTACCAGCAGAACTAAAATATACCGCTTCCCATGAATGGGTGCTGTCTGAAGGCGAAGGCATATATAGCGTTGGCATCACCGATCACGCGCAGGAGTTATTGGGCGATATGGTGTTTATCGATTTGCCTGAAGTCGGCACCATCGTCGCCGCGGGCGATGACTGCGCCGTCGCCGAGTCGGTCAAGGCGGCTTCCGATATCTATGCGCCGATCAGCGGTGAAATTATCGAAGTCAATGACGAGTTGGAAAACGCCCCCGAGCTGGTTAACAGCGCGCCCTATGCCGACGGCTGGCTGTTCCGTATCCGCTCGTCCGACGAGTCCGACCTGGATGAGCTGCTTGATGCCGAGGCATATCAGGCGACGCTGGAAGAAGACGAATAATGTTGGCGCCCGGACTCAGCCGAGCCGGGCGTTTTATTTTGTGCCCTCGCAATATGTGTGATGCAGGAAATTTTCGTAATGACCCAGACTCTCAGTCAGCTTGAATATAACGGCGCTTTCGCTGAACGCCATATCGGTCCCTCCGCCGGCCAGCGCCAGCATATGCTGGCGGCGGTCGGCGCGGCGTCGCTCGACGAGCTAATCCGCCAGATTGTGCCCGCCGATATCCAGTTGCCCGGTCCGCCGGCGGTGGGCGACGCGGCGACGGAGCATCAGGCGTTGGCGGAACTGAAAGATATCGCCGGCCTGAATCAGCGTTACAAAAGCTATATCGGCATGGGCTACGGCGCGGTGCTGATGCCGCCGGTGATTTTACGCAACGTGCTGGAAAATCCGGGTTGGTACACCGCCTATACGCCGTATCAGCCGGAGGTGTCGCAGGGGCGTCTGGAAGCATTACTGAATTTTCAGCAGGTGACGCAGGATTTGACCGGCCTGGAACTGGCGTCCGCCTCGTTGCTGGATGAAGCCACGGCGGCGGCGGAAGCCATGGCGATGGCCAAACGCATCAGCAAGCTGAAGCAGGCCGATCGTTTCTTTGTCGCCGATGACGTTCACCCGCAAACGCTGGACGTGGTGCGCACGCGCGCCCAGACCTTCGGCTTCGAGGTGGTAGTGGGCAAGGCGCAGGAGGCGCTGGCGGACGACGCGGTGTTCGGCGTGTTATTGCAACAGGCGGGGACCAGCGGCGAACTGCATGATTACCGCGATCTGATGGCCGCCCTGAAGCAGCGCAAGGTGATCAGCTGCGTCGCCGCCGATATCATGGCGCTGGTGCTGTTGACCGCGCCGGGCAAACAGGGGGCGGATATCGTCTTCGGCTCCGCCCAGCGCTTTGGCGTGCCGATGGGCTACGGCGGGCCGCATGCCGCGTTCTTCGCCTGTCGGGACGAATACAAACGCGCCATGCCGGGACGGATTATCGGCGTGTCGCGCGACGCCGCGGGCAACACCGCGCTGCGTATGGCGATGCAGACCCGCGAGCAGCATATCCGCCGCGAGAAAGCCAACTCCAATATCTGCACCTCGCAGGTGCTGCTGGCCAATATCGCCAGCCTGTACGCCGTATTCCACGGCCCGCAGGGGCTGCGGCGCATCGCCGGGCGCATCCATCGGCTGACGGATATTCTGGCGCTCGGGCTGCGGCGGGGCGGGCTGACGCTGCGCCACCACAGCTGGTTCGACACCCTGACCGTTGAGGTGGAGGACAAAGAGGCGATATTGAGCCGGGCGCTGAGCTTTGGCGTCAACCTGCGCGCCGATCTTGACGGCGCGGTGGGGATTACGCTGGATGAAGCCACCGATCGGGAAGACGTGCTGACGCTGTTTTCCATCCTGCTGGGATACGCCCACGGGCTAAATATCGACGCGCTCGATGCGGCGGTGGGCGAGCAGGCGACGTCGATTCCCGCCGCGTTGCAACGGGATGACGCCATTCTTGCCCACCCGGTGTTTAACCGCTATCACAGCGAAACCGAGATGATGCGCTATCTGCATCGTCTGGAACGCAAGGATCTGGCGCTCAATCGGGCGATGATCCCGTTGGGGTCCTGCACCATGAAGCTTAACGCCGCCGCGGAAATGCTGCCGATTACCTGGCCGGAATTCGCCGATCTGCATCCGTTCTGTCCGCCGGAGCAGGCGCTGGGCTACCGCAAGATGATCGAGCAGCTCGCCGGCTGGCTGGTGCTGCTGACGGGGTACGACGCGGTGTGCATGCAGCCTAACTCCGGCGCGCAGGGAGAGTACGCCGGGTTGCTGGCGATCCGGCGTTATCACCACAGCCGCAACGAATCCGCCCGCGACGTCTGTCTGATCCCCAGTTCGGCGCACGGCACCAATCCGGCGTCGGCGCAGATGGCGGGGATGAGCGTGGTGGTGGTGGCCTGCGACAAGCAGGGCAATATCGACCTGCACGATCTGCGGGAAAAGGCGCGCTCGGCGGGCGAACGGCTGGCTTGCATTATGGTGACCTATCCGTCCACCCACGGCGTGTATGAGGAAACCATCCGCGAGGTGTGCCAGATCGTGCATCAGTTCGGCGGCCAGGTGTATCTGGACGGCGCCAATATGAATGCGCAGGTCGGCATTACCTCGCCGGGCTATATCGGCGCCGACGTTTCCCACCTCAACCTGCATAAAACCTTCTGCATTCCGCACGGCGGCGGCGGTCCGGGCATGGGGCCGATCGGGGTAAAAGCCCATCTGGCGCCCTTTGTGCCGGGGCATCAGGTGGTCAAAATCGACGGTATGCTGACCGGGCAGGGCGCGGTCTCCGCCGCGCCGTTCGGCAGCGCCTCCATCCTGCCCATCAGCTGGATGTATATCCGCATGATGGGCGCGCAAGGGCTGAAACAGGCGAGCCAGATGGCGATCCTCAACGCCAACTACATCGCGACGCGACTCCAGTCGGCGTATCCGGTGCTGTATAGCGGACGGGACGGGCGCGTCGCCCATGAATGCATTCTGGATATCCGTCCGCTGAAGGAGAGCAGCGGCATTAGCGAAATGGATATCGCCAAGCGGCTGATTGATTACGGTTTTCACGCCCCCACCATGTCGTTCCCGGTGGCCGGTACGCTGATGGTCGAACCCACCGAGTCGGAAAGTCAGGCCGAGCTGGATCGGTTTATCGACGCCATGCTGGCGATCCGCGCGGAGATCGATCGCGTGGTCAACGGCGAGTGGCCGCTGGAAGATAATCCGCTGGTGAACGCCCCGCACACCCAGGACGAACTGGCCGCGGAGTGGCCGCATCCCTATAGCCGCGAGCTGGCGGTATTCCCAGCGGGCAGCGAAAACAAATACTGGCCGACGGTAAAACGGCTGGACGATGTCTACGGCGACCGCCATCTGTTCTGCTCCTGCGTGCCGCTGGAGGATTACCGGTAAATCCGCCGCCTTTGAGCGATCAGCCCGCCCGTTATCCGGCGGGCTGATTATCGCCGTCTCGGGCTTTAGTCTTTCTCGCTTTCTTCTTTGCCTTTCGATTTGCCAAGATAAAAACCGCCGACGCCGCCAATGACGAGCGGCACGATATATTTCATTAGCTCTATAACGATATCCTTTGCATCGTTTTTTATCGCAAAGCCAATAAAAATCAAAATGGCAAAAAAGCATAAAACAAAACCACCAACACGAATGGATATGTTGGTGGTCTCTCTTTTTCCAAGCGCGGTCTGAACCTTCTCTTGGGCCTCAATGGCGCGAAGCCCTAATCTTTCATTTGATTCTATTTCTTTTACGCGGGCTTCCTGTTCTTTTTCTTTTACAGCAATATCAAGCCGCTGGTTTTCAATTATTTTCTCTACCAGAACATCCTGATGTTCTTTGCCGCTTTGTTTACCGCGCCTATCATCCATGAGCTCTGACATTTCTAATCCTCAGAAACGATATATTTATTATGGCGAAATTTTATATGAAAGGTGCCGAACCCTTTCCCGCCAATTTCCGGGGGAGTAAATTTAACCGATGAGATGCGATCGCGATCGGCTTTTGTTATGTCTATCAGTTCCTTTGCCGTAACGACTTGTTCAAGACCGAGGCTTTTTGCATCATAAATCCTATTTCCTTTGAATTTATGCATCATGTGATACCCCTCCGCTCGCTATTTTTTAGCTATCGACCCTTTGCGTTCCCCTAACGGCGTCACGCACATATTTAGCAATCTAGTCACCTGCGTTATGCATGTCAAAGATTTTGTCAACCAGGTAAACCCCGTGTTATCCCGGTGTGTCTCCTCGCCTGCAAACAAACTGTCACCGAACCGTCTCCCCGCTGACATATCAAGTCTTTATGGTGATCCCCTGGTGTTTCACTCTTCGTGACTGATGCGTTATGCGTGCAAAATATTTTCCTTACCTGGTGCTGTTGCCAACGCTGATTTTCCTGTTCGCCTTTACCTATTTCCCGCTGCTGCGTTCGGCCATCGACAGCCTCTATGACACCCGGATGAACGCCGGCCAGCCGCAGTTCGTCGGCCTGGACAACGTGGAGCGCCTGCTGCGGGACGCGGTGTTCTGGCAGGCGCTGTGGAACAATGTGCTGTATATCCTGCTGACCGTGATCCCCGGCGTGCTGCTGGCCTTGCTGCTGGCGGTGATGCTGTGGGAAAACACCCCCATCAACCGCTGGCTGCGCACCGCCTTTTTCTTTCCGATGATTGTGCCGTTGGTCAGCGCGGCGACGCTGTGGCTGTTTATCTTTATGCCGGGGCTGGGGCTGTTGGATTACTATCTGGCGAAAGTTTTCGGCCCGATGAACAATAACTACCTGGGCATGAGCGATACGGCGCTGGCGGCGGTGAGCGTTATCGGCATCTGGAAATTCGCCGGTTACTACATGCTGTTTTTTCTGGCCGGACTGCAGGCCATTTCCACGTCGGCGCGCGAAGCCGCCATTATGGAAGGGGCGTCGAAATCGCAGGTTTTTTTCCATGTCACCCTGCCGCTGCTGCGGCCGACCACCGCCTTTGTCGTCACCATCGCCTTTATTTACGCCATTACCCAGATCGACCACGTGGCGGTGATGACGCGCGGCGGGCCGAACAACGCCACCAACGTGCTGCTGTATTACATTCAGGATCTGGCGAACGATACCCACGATCTCGGTAAAGCCTCCGCCGCCACCTTTCTCACGCTGCTGCTGCTGTTCGCGTTCTCGGTGCTGAACCTGCGCGTGCTGGAAAAAGGAGCGCACTATGAGCGCTGAGCGTTTCCGCCCGCTGCGGGCGACCAGCCGCCTGACGCTGCCGCTGCTGTTGATCTGCGCCGCGCTGCTGTGGATCAGCCCCTTTCTGTGGATGCTGTCGTCGTCCGTCAGCACCGGCAGTTTTGGCGCGGATATGGCTTCGCTGTTGCCCCGTTTTCCGCTGACGCTGGATAACTTCCGCGAGGCGTGGAGCAGCGCCGACTGGCCCCGCCTGTACGCCAACACGCTGATTTTCGCGCTGGGCACCTTTCTGGTGCAGTTGGCGACCATCACCACCGCCGGATACATCTTCGCCTACCACCAGTTTCGCGGCAAAACCCTGCTGTTCTATCTGCTGCTGATCCAACTGATGATCATGCCGGTGGTAATGATGGTGCCGAACATGATGACGCTGAAACAGCTGGGCCTGCTCAATACCCTGACCGGGGTGATGATGCCCTATTTTGCCTCGGCGTTCGGCGTATTCCTGATGCGCCAGGCGTTTCTCAATATTTCCAAAGAAATTGAAGAGGCGGCGCTGATGGAGGGCTGCCGCTGGTGGCAGGTGGTGTTCCACGTGCTGATCCCCATGACCTGGCCGTCGATTCTGGCTTTCGCCACCGTCAGCATCACCTACCACTGGAACGAATATCTGTGGCCGCTGATGGTGCTCAACGACCCGGACAAACAGGTGCTGACCATCGGTCTGGTGTCGTTTGCCATGGGCGCGGAGTCCGGCGGGCAGTGGGGGCTGATTTGCGCCGGCACGCTGCTGGTGTGTTTGCCGCTGATGCTGGCGTTCGTACTGTTCCAAAAACAGTTTCTGAGTAGTTTTGGTTTTTCGGGTATCAAGTAGGAGAAACGCCATGTTGCTGGCACAGATTTCCGATCTGCATTTTCGCAGTGAGGGGCGCAAGTTATATGAATTTATTGATGTCAACGGTCAGAATGCGCAGGTGGTCAGTCAGCTGAACGCGCTGACGGAACGGCCGGACGCGGTGGTGGTGAGCGGCGATATCGTCAACTGCGGCTGCCCGCGGGAGTATCAGGTGGCGCGCCGCGTGCTGCAGATGCTGGACTATCCGCTGTACGTGATCCCGGGCAATCACGACGACAAACACCATTTTCTCGACGCCATGCGTCCGCTGTGCCCGCAGCTGGGGGACGACGCGGAAAATATCCGCTATGCGGTGGACGACTTCCCGCTACGGCTGTTGTTTATCGACAGCAGTTTGACCGGGCAGTCGAAAGGCTGGCTGACGCCGGCGACGCTTGACTGGCTGGAGCAGCAGTTAACGGCGCATCAGGAGCGGGAAAGCGCGATCTTCATGCACCATCCGCCGCTGCCGCTGGGGTCGGCGCAGATGGATCCCATCGCCTGCGAAAACGGCCGCGAAATATTGCAGTTGATCGAGCGTTTCCCGCAGCTGACGCGGGTGTTCTGCGGCCATAACCATCGCCTGATCGTTACCCAATATCGGCAGGCGATTGTCGCCACCGTGCCGGGCACGGTGCACCAGGTGCCCTATTTTCATCATGACGACGCGCCTTACTACAATCTTGAACCGGCCTCTTTCGTTATGCACCGCCACGTTCCGCTTACCGGTCTGGTCAGCTATTGCCAGTCGCTGGCGCCGTTTGCCGGTCCTTATCGCTACGATCCGCGGATCAGCTGCCCGGTGGATGAGCCATGGCTGTGATTCGGTTACGCAATATCAGCAAGCGGTTTGAACAGACCCCGGCGTTGCAATCGTTGTCGCTGGATATCGCCGCCGGGGAATTTCTGGTGCTGGTCGGCCCGTCCGGCTGCGGCAAAAGCACCCTGTTGCGTATGCTGGCGGGTTTGGAGAGCGTCAGCGAGGGGCAAATTCTGCTCGGCGAGGAAGATATCACCGGCTGGAGCCCGAAGCAGCGTAATTTTTCACTCATCTTCCAGAACTACGCGCTGTTTCCCCACCTGACCGTGGGGCAGAACATCACCTTCGGCATGCGTATGCGCGGCGAGCCGAAGGCGGAGTATCCGGAGCGGGTGCGGCGGGTCGCCAGCCTGTTGCAGCTTGAAGACCTGCTGAGCCGCAAGCCGGGAAAACTCTCCGGCGGCCAGCGTCAGCGGGTGGCGATGGCGCGGGCGATTGTCCGCGATCCGCGCCTGTTTCTGATGGATGAGCCGTTGTCCAACCTGGACGCCCGGCTGCGCAGCGACGTGCGCGACGGGATTATGGCGCTGCATCGGCAGTTGCAAACCACCACCGTTTACGTCACCCACGATCAGATTGAGGCCATGACCATGGCCGATCGCATCGCCGTGCTGGATCGGGGCGAATTGCAGCAGGTAGGCACGCCCGAACAGCTGTATGCCCATCCCGCCAACGTGTTTGTGGCGGGATTTATCGGCACCCCGACGATGAATATGATCTCGTTGCCCTGCGCGTCGGGGCAGGCTGAGCTGCTCGATCAACAGATCGCGCTGCCGGAAACGGACGAAACCCGCACGTTGACGGCGGTGCTGCTGGGCATTCGTCCGGAACATATTACCGAGCAGGGCGCGGCGGCAGGGCGGGTGCAACTGCCGGCCACGGTGACGCAGCGCGAGCTGTTCGGCGCGGAATACCTGATACAGGTGGATACCCCGCTGGGCGCGTTGCGCTACCGGCGCGCCAATCGCCAGGGCGTGCCGGCGGTCGGCGCCGCGCTGACGCTGAGCTTTTCGCTACAGGATTGTCATTGGTTTTCCGGGCGCACCGCCCGTAATTTATCCCAGGAGAAAAAACATGCGTAAGTACCGTGTCGTGGCGCTGGCCGTCGCGCTGCTCAGTGCCAGCCAGGCGCTGGCCAGACAGAGTATCGACTTTATGTTTCCCGCGCCGGTGGACGGCAAGCTGACGATGGAAATGAAACGGATCATTAGCGACTACAATGCGTCGCAGGATCGGGTGGAGGTGCGCGGTATTTTTACCGGCGGCTACGACACCACCAAGGTAAAGGCCGAAGCCGCCGCGAAGGCGGGGGATCCGCCCGCGCTGGTGATCATGTCGGCCAATTTCACCGCCGATCTGGTTATCAAGGATCAGATCCTGCCGATGGATGAGTTGTTTAAATACGGCGACGAGCAAGCCACGCCGTTTCTGAGTGAAAATTTCTGGCCGGCGCTGCATCAGAACGCGCAGGTGATGGGGGTGACCTACGCCATTCCGTTCCACAACTCCACGCCGATCCTGTACTACAACGAGACTCTGCTGAAGCAGGCCGGATTCGACCAGCCGCCGCAGACCTGGGACGAGGTGGTCGCGGTGGCCAAAAAACTGACCGATCCGGCCAAAGGGCAGTGGGGAATTATGATCCCCTCCACCAACGATGATTACGGCGGCTGGATGCTCTCTTCTCTGACGCGCGCCAACGGCGGCGCTTACTACAACGCCGACTATCCCGGTGAAGTCTATTACAACACCGCCTCCACCAAAGGGGCGTTGCAGTTCTGGCGCGATCTGGTTTATCGCCACAAGGTGATGCCCGCCGGCGTACTTAATTCCAAGCAGATCAGCGCCGCGTTCTTCTCCGGCAAGCTGGGCATGGCGATGCTTAGCACCGGGGCGTTGGGCTTTATGCGCGAGAACACCAAAGATTTTCCGCTGGGCGTGGCGATGATGCCGGAGAAAGTGCGCCGCGGCGTGACCATCGGCGGCGCCAGCCTGGTGAGTTTTAAAGGCATTTCCGAGGAACAGAAAAAAGCCGCCTGGCAGTTTCTGAGCTATCTGGTCAGCCCGGAAGTGAACGGAAGCTGGAGCCGCTTCACCGGCTATTTCGCCCCTCGCATGGCCGCTTACGATCTGCCGGAGATGAAAAACTATCTGGCGCAGGATCCGCGGGCGAAAACGGCGCTGTCGCAGCTGCAGTACGCCCATCCGTGGTACGCCACCTACGAGACCGTCGCCGTGCGTAAGGCGATGGAAAATCAGCTGGCGGCCTTGCTTAACGATCCCGACGCCAAGGTGGATGACGCCGCGGCCCGCGCCCAACAGGAGGCGGACGGCATTATGAAGCCGTATGTGGAGAGGACGGCGCTGAAGCCGGCGGAATAGGGCGGCTCAAACGCCGCTTGCCTTTGAACCTTGGCTGGCGGCTGAAATTATGCCGGAAACGGCAAAATCGGTGAATAGGTTACAGCAGCCAGCCCTTGTCCTGCGCGTCTTGCAGATGCTGTTTCAGGTGCCGCCACAGCTCCGGGTTAATCCCGGCGATAAACTCGGCGCGGCCCAGAACCTGATCCAGCCGGATGCCGTTCTCCACCCAGCTTTGCCCCTGATTATGCAGGTTCATCAGTACCGGCAGCACGCGATCGAGCATCAGGGCAAATTGGGCGTCGGCGGTTTCACCCGCTTCGTATTCCAGCCACAGCTGGTGGAACCGTTGGCGCTGCGGTTCCGGCAGCAGGCCGAAAATCCGCGCGGCGGCCAGCGCTTCCTGAGCCTGTACCGCGACGCGGGCGGGCAAGTCGTAAACCATGACGTCGCCGGCATCGATTTCGACGATATCGTGAATCAGCGCCATTTGAATAACGCGGTTGATATCGACCTCTTTCCCGGCGTAAGGCGCCAGGCTCATGGCGGCGACGGCAAAATGCCAGCTGTGCTCGGCGGAGTCCTCATGGCGCGGGCTGCCAATAATTTTTGAACGGCGCTGCACGCTTTTCAGCTTGTCAATTTCCATCAGAAAAGCGACCACCTCGGTCAGTGAACCGAAATCGAGAACGGCGGGAGCAAACGACATGGGAACAACCTCTTTCAGTTAAAATCGGGTAAGTGATTACAGGCGCGCAAAATGTCAAAACCCGATAGTTATCAAAGCAGGATATCGCTTCACAATAGGTGAGCTTTAAAAGTTGGTCATTGTAGGGGAAGTAACCGGAGATTTATACGCATCATTGCGGTTAAAAGCGAAATGTAATGTCGGGTAATTATTTTGGCTTACCCGGTTACGCCGTAAAGCCTCGATCTTCAGGCCGGGGATATAAGGCGTGGGAACTGCCTAACGTGGTGTTTCTTGCTGCTCAATATAGTGCCTGATGACCGAAATCGGCGCACCGCCGCAGCTACTGCGAAATAACTCGGACTCCACAACACACCCTTGTAGTAATACCGACGGGCTATATCAGGACGATCGCGACGTAGTAATCTGCTCGATACTCCCTTGAAGCTATTAACCATGCGGGACACCGACAGTTTGAGCGGGTAGTTGAGCAGCAGGTGAATGTGATCTCCTTCGCCGCCCATTTCAACATCGATTTCATTTTTCACAGGCCAAAGTATAATCGTCGCTATGAAACGACGACAAGCTTTCAAATTCCAGTTAAGACCAAATGGTGAGCAAGAGCGTGATATGCGGCGCTTCGCCGGGGCGTGTCGTTTCGTATTCAACAAAGCGCTGGCGTTGCAAAACGAAAATTATGAAGGCGGGAGCAAATATATCGGCTACGCCAACATGACTTCATGGCTGGTTCGATGGAAAACCGAGCCGGAAACACAGTGGCTGAAAGAAACGCCTTCGCAGCCGCTACAGCAATCCCTGAAAGACCTGGAGCGGGCCTATAAAAACTTCTTCCAGAAGCGGGCGGAACCGCCACGGTTCAAAAAGCGCGGCCGGCATGACGCTTTCCGTTACCCGCAAGGGGTGAATCTCGATCAGGAAAACAGCCGTATCTCTTTACCTAAGCTGGGCTGGATACGCTATCGCAATAGCCGCCCGGTCATCGGCGAGGTGAAAAACGTCACCGTCAGCCAGTCATGCGGCAAGTGGTACATCAGCATCCAGACGGAATATGAGATGGCGGAACCGGTACACCAGTCCACGTCGATGGTGGGGCTGGACGCCGGTGTAGCAAAGCTCGCCACGCTGTCCGACGGCACGATCTACCAGCCGGTGAACAGTTTCAAGGCCAGTCAGCGCAAGCTGGCGCGGCTCCAGCGGCAGTTAAGCCGCAAAGTGAAGTTCAGTCACAACTGGAAGAAGCAGAAACGCAAAGTCCAGCGCCTGTACAGCCATATCGCCAATATCCGCCACGACTACCTGCACAAGGTCACCACGGCTATCAGCAATAACCACGCGATGATCGTCATTGAGGACTTGCAGGTGAAAAACATGTCAAAGTCGGCAGCGGGAACGGCCAGCCAGCCGGGGCGCAACGTCCGGGCAAAGTCAGGGCTAAACCGTTCGATACTGGATCAGGGCTGGTACGAAATGCGCCGCCAACTGGAATACAAGCAGTGCTGGCGGGGTGGTCGGGTACTGGCGATAGCGCCCGCCTATACCAGCCAGAAGTGCGGGTGCTGCGGGCATGTGGCGAAAGGAAATCGCCGTACGCAAAGCCAGTTTGAATGTCTGGCCTGTGGCTATCGCGCCAATGCGGATATCAACGGCGCCCGAAATATTTTAGCGGCGGGACACGCCGTGTTGGCCAGTGGAGGAACGGTGCAGTCAGGCCGTCCGGTGAAGCAGGAACCCGCCGAGGTGAGTCGGGCTTCGGTCTGAACACGGTAGGGATCCCTGTCCTTTAGGGCGGGGAGGATGTCAAACGTGTACACTGAAACTATTCTCGGCTAAGCTGCTCAAAGGTTATGCCTCCGGTGCGTTAACCTCTGTGTTATCGGGCCTTAGCGGCCGGTGTTATTGATAAGTAAGGGCAATATGTCAAAGAATTTGTGGGAATCGGGATACTCGGTGGCGGAGGAGATCGCCAATAGCGTCAGCCACGGAATCGGCCTGGTTTTCGGTATTGTCGGTCTGGTGCTGCTGTTGGTGCAAGCGGTGAATAATGGCGCGGACGGCGTGGCCATCACCAGCTACAGCCTGTACGGCGGCAGTATTATTCTCTTGTTTCTAGCTTCCACGCTGTACCATGCCATTCCTTCGCCGCGCGCCAAGCACTGGCTGAAGAAGTTCGATCACTGTGCGATTTACGTGCTGATTGCCGGCACCTATACGCCTTTCCTGCTGGTGGGGCTTAACTCGCCGCTGGCTCAGGGGCTGATGGTGGTGATCTGGAGTATGGCGCTGCTGGGGGTGATCTTTAAGCTGGCGTTTGCCCACCGTTTTGAAGTGCTCTCGCTGATCACCTATCTGGTGATGGGCTGGTTATCGTTGGTGGTGATCTATCAACTGGCGATGACATTATCCCTTACCGGTATCACGCTGCTGGCCGTCGGCGGCGCGATTTATACGCTGGGGGTGATCTTTTACGCCTGCAACCGCATTCCCTACAACCACGCTATCTGGCACGGTTTTGTGCTGGGCGGCAGCGTCTGCCACTTTCTGGCGATTTATCTGTACGTGTAAGTTCGGTAACGGCTGACGAACAACGTCTTATTCTATCGCACTGGCTTTATCCAAGCCGTGATTCCTTGCCAGCAGCTCGCAGCCATCATAACCCGACAAAAGATTAAGCTGCGCTATGAGGGAGGTGGGTCACATCGCCACGGCCATCCAGCAAACCTTCAACGGAAATGTCTTCGTCAAGCTTGTCCCAGTGGATTCCACGAGGACTCAACTCATAGCTATTCCGCTCCGCTTCCGTTGCATGCAACAACCGGGGAAACCAGGCTAACGGTACGCCAAGGGTTCGGGCATCACTAAGCTCTACCCACATATTAAATTCATCGAAATGAATCTTCTTAGCTGAAATAGTCACTCCAGGCCTCCAGAAATGACGCTTTATTAGTATCAATAATCTCAGATAGCTCCTTCAATACCCGGGCATTAAACCCGTCATTTCGAGCAAGTTTAACCTCTGGCGTTAGCCAGAATTTGGCCTCGGCTTCTGAGTTCCGTACATGAATATGCGCTGGTTCCTGAGGATTGCCCTCATTCGAGTAGAAGAAAAACGTAAAACCTCTGAATCTCAGTATCACAGGCATGGGCGTCCCTTTCATTACTCTGGATTATGATGAATAAAAATGCGCCAGTCAAAGTCTGGCGCACAGGTTACGCAATGGCATAAAGCATGGCTGGGAACGCTTAAATCAAGCGGGCAAACGGCCAGTCATCTGAAAGGGCATTCAGCCTTCAATAATATAAGGCAGCGGCTGGATCGTCAGTTTGCCGTCGGCATCGTCGCGCACGCGCAGGGCGCTGCCGGCCTCCAGATCGTTGTTCAGCACCGCCTGCACCCAGACGCTTTCATCCCGCAAGCGGCAGGCCGCCAGTACGGTGCCGGTGCGGCGCCAGTTTTCCCCCAGCTGTAATTCAAGATCCTCCCCGGCCTCGGGAACCCGGCTTGCCTGCCCGGCCAGCCAGTAGAGCGCCCGCTTGTTGGCGCCCCGGTACTTGGCGCGGGCGACCATTTCCTGCCCGGCGTAGCATCCTTTGCTGAAGCTTATCCCGTTTAATGCCTGTAAATTAGCCGCTTGCGGGATGAACTGCGCACTGTTTACGCTGTCAACGATCGGCAGACCGGATTCAATATCCAAGGCCAGCCATTGGCGGCTATCATTTAATTCGGTCTGGCCTGCCAGGCGTTGCAGCAGCGTCGCGCACTGCTCCGCGTCCAGCACCAGCAGGAAACGCTCCGCCGGGTGCGAAAAATGGAGCAGGGTGGCGCCCTGATGTTGAACCACCGGATGCTCGGCGTCCGGCAGAACGGCGAAAATCGGCTGCAGGCGTTCGCGGATCTGCGCGCCGGCGGCACCCAGCAGAATGATATCGTCGTCTGCCGCCATCGTGGTTTTGGAAAAAACGGCGTATTTTTTCAGCTCGTTGAGTTGGGTATCGCGCAGGTTGCGCCGTTCGATAAAGGCGAAGCCTTCCCCACGCTGGAACAGGCGCAGGCCGCTCCACATTTTTCCCTTGGCGTCGCAGTGCGCGCAGAGTACATGCTGGTCGGCGGGCAGCGCATCCACATCGGCGGTGACCTGTCCCTGAAGGTACTTGACGGTATCGGGGCCGGTCAAAGTGACCAGCGCCCAGTCATCAAGCGAAATCAGCGTCGCGGGTAACTGGGTGGAGGCGAACGGTGGTTGTGAGACGAAAGCGGGTTGATGAGCCATAGAACCATCCTGCTGCTTGGGCAATAAGCGAATGGTCTAATGGTAAAAGAGCGGCCGGGGTTTGCAAGCGGTTATTGTGCGAGGGGCCTCGTAAGCCTGCGCTACGGCGGTCAATCGGCCGCTAAAATATGTCAAAGTGTTACTATTAGTTGAACATTTACAGCGGAAATCGAGTTACACTGATAGTCAGCATCGATAAACAAGGTGGTATAAGCATGGAAATCGATAACAAATCACGCATTCACTGGGCATGTCGACGCGGTATGCGTGAGCTGGATATTTCTATCATGCCTTTTTTTGAGCATGAGTATGATGCGCTAAGCGATGGCGATAAGCGGACGTTCGTCCGCCTGCTGCAGTGCGACGATCCGGATCTGTTTAACTGGCTGATGAACCACGGTGAACCGCAAGATCAGGATCTGAAACGTATGATCTCCCTAATCCAGACGCGAAATAAAGCCCGTGGCCCAGTGGCAATGTGACCTGCGCGTTTCCTGGCGCATGCAGTTGTTATCGCTGGTTGTGCACGGATTACTGGTTTTACTGATACTGCTGGCTCCCTGGCCGGATAGCTATACCGCACTGTGGCTGGGGCTGGTGACGCTGGTGGTGTTCGGTTTTATCCGCAGCCAGCGCAACATCAAAGTTCGCCAGGGGGAGATTTCCCTGCGCGGAGCAACGCACCTGCGCTGGCAGCAACAGGACTGGCAGATTACCAAACGTCCGTGGGTACTGAAGAACGGCATTCTGCTGTCGCTGAAATCGATGGATGGTAAAGAACGGCAGCGTCTGTGGCTGGCGTCGGACAGCATGGGGAACGACGAGTGGCGCCATCTGCGCCAATTGCTGCTGCAGCATAGAAATTGACGGCAATGATTTACGCGGCTTAGCGCAGCGGGTATCTTACGCGCCATTCAACAAGAGAGAAGCCGATGACAACGCCCAAAGATAACCATGCCGCGCAGAAAAACAGGCTGCACCCGCGTAACCGCCACCGCGGTCGCTATGATTTTACCGCGCTGAAGCAAATCCACCCGGCGCTGATACCTTTCGTCAAGGTGAATGCTTACGGTGACGAGTCGGTTGATTTCTCCGACCCGCAGGCCGTCAAGGCGCTGAATCAGGCGCTGCTGCACCATTTCTACCAGATTGAACACTGGATTATTCCGGACGGCTTTCTCTGTCCGCCGGTGCCCGGCCGGGCGGATTACCTTCATCATCTGGCCGATCTGCTGGCGGAGGATAATCAATCCGTGGTGCCGCGCGGGGCGTCGGTGCTGGACGTCGGCTGCGGCGCCAACTGCATCTATCCGCTGATCGGCTTTCGTGAATATGGCTGGCGTTTTACCGGCAGCGAAATTAATCCGCAGGCGATGCAGGCGGCCAACGCCACCCTCGAGGCGAACCCCGGCCTGAATCGGGCCATTCGCTTACGCCGCCAGAAAAACAGCAAAGCGATTCTTGCCGGTATCATTCACAAGAACGAAATTTTCGACGCCGTGCTGTGTAATCCGCCGTTCCACGCTTCCGCCGCCGAGGCGCGTCAGGGGTCGCAGCGCAAGCTGCATAATCTTGGCCTGGATAAAAACTCGCCGCTCAACTTCGGCGGCCAGCAGGATGAGCTGTGGTGCGAAGGCGGAGAAACCGCATTTATCAGTCAGATGATTAACGAGAGCGCCGGCTTCGCCCGCCAGTGCCTGTGGTTCACTTCGCTGGTGTCGCGCAAAGAAAACCTGCCCGAGCTGTATCGGGCGCTGGAAAACGTCGGCGCGGAGAAAGTGGCGACCATCGATATGGCGCAGGGGCAGAAACAGAGCCGCTTTGTGGCCTGGAGCTTTTTTGATGCGCCCGCGCGCGCAAGATGGTGGTTACAGAAACGATAACGGCGTTTACAGCAGCGGTTCCATTTCCAGCAAAATCTGTTCGCACCATTGCTCAATGCGCTCGTCGCTGAGATCGTACTGATTGACCTCATCCAGCGCCAGCCCGACAAACTGTTTGCCATCGGCGGCGAGCGGTTTCGGGCTGGTGAACTCGTAGCCTTCCGTCGGCCAGTAGCCGATAAATTTCACCCCCAGCGGCTGTAGTTGAGCGTGCAGCATCCCCAGCGCGTCCAGAAACCACTCGCCGTATCCCAACTGATCGCCCATGCCGTATAGCGCCACGATCTTACCTTGCAGATTCAGCGTGGGCAGATGTTGCCACACGGCCTCCCAGTCTTCCTGAAGTTCGCCGAAATCCCAGGTGGGAATGCCCAGAATCAATATGCCGTACTCTTCCATCCGTTGCGGGGAGACATCTTTGACGTTGTGCAGATCCACCAGATCCTCACCCAGGATGTCGCGGATTTTTTCTGCCGCCATTTCGGTATAGCAGGTGCTGGAGCCGTAAAACAGACCAATTTTCATCGTGTGTTCCGTAAAGCTATGATTCTCTTTCATTCAATGTAATGACGGGTATTGCAGCAAACAGTTTTGCATAGCGCTGAGCATGATCGTCTTGTTGCGTAAAATCAAGCGTCTTCATCGAACGCAATCGTTATAGCATGCGTCAGTCAGGCTTGTACCTGTTCTGATTGCTTGTACCGATAATGACGCTACCGTACGTATAGGGTAAACTGCGCGGGTTATTATTGTTTGAGACGGAAGGAAGATATGGCCCGCGCGGCGATGGCTTTCCAATGATCATACAGGGTAAAAGGATTTCCAAATAATGACTGAATTAACGATAAGACCTGTCGCGTTGCATTTTCCTCATCGCGTTTTTGCAAGCCAGAATAAAATGGATGACTATCAGGCGCCGGACATGCGCTATGGCGACCATAGCGAATCCACCCTCAAAACTATCTTCAGCCTCGCGGACGTTTCCATGCGGGTTAATCCCTATACGCGGGCCGAGATTGAGGATCCCAGATGGACTTACCAGTATGAATTGGGCCGCAGGCCAAACATCAGATACCTCTCCACAGAAGAATGCCTGAACCGCCTGTTCGCCGAATTTCACGATCTCGCATGGCCTTTCGCCATGCACGGCCCATACTCGCCCCTTATCTATCAGATGATCGACCATATGCGGTATGGCAATGGCGCGACCTTCCGCAGCCCGCTGCTTGATCGGGCGCTGAGAGAACAGCTTGTCGGCGATTTGTCGGAAGACAGCACATTGCTCAATATCAAGGAGTCTCTTCGTGAAAATATCGACTGGAAAAACAAACTATTTCCGGCAGCGGCAGAAAACAAAATCAAAGAAGCGATAATGGGTAGCAAATTGCCGAAGTTTAACAGACCCGTTGACAGCGTTAACGGTATGGGCATCACCGTCCATGATATCTGGGCGGCTCATATCACCCTGAAGTCCCTGCATATTGATGATAACGGCTTCCGGGCGGTGATTCACTACCGGGTGCAGGACCATTTCGGGCTGGATGACGAGGATATTTTGCAGTGGACATTTCGGCAGATGCGTTTCTTTCGCATCTGGTTTGTTCTGCAACATTACGGCCCGCTGGCGCAGCGGCCGTTTATCACCGAGATGGAAACCGAGGTGGAAATGACCGGGACGAAGGGTATATGAAGATTTTGTCGAAAAAGCGTGTAATTGCCGTTTTGGCTGTATTAGCCGCCGTGTACGTCATTATCTGGCTTTCCCGGCCGGTAAAAATCGTGGCTATTCATCAACACAGTGATTTTAGCCATGTGCTGGTACTGAACTTTCCGCTGACCAACCGGGGAAAGATCGACTGGTGGCTGAAGAATAGAGCGATGCTGAAAGAGAAATACGCCATCCCCAAACGCTCGTCTTATGGTTCCTTCAATATTACCTTCTGGGACTTCGGCGAGGGTTACAAGGAAAGTGAATATGACCGTCTGTGCTTTAAGGATATGCCGGCAGAGAAAAACTGCATTGAGAAACAACTTCTTTTTTCCATAAATGACAATGGCGCGGGCAGTATCACGCTCAGGACATCTAATCAACGGTATAGACTGCAGCCGGATGGAGAGATCGTCCCTTATGAATCCCGCGTGCATATAGTCAGATGAATGCCTACATAAGGAATGACAAGCGCCGCCAGTAAGAAAAGGCGGCGCCAGGCAGGCGTCGTGAAAGCCGAACGGCTTTCACGATAGCGCCGATTCAGAGAGACTGATGGCGCGTCTCTTTACTCAGCAGCAATGCGATCAGCGTCAGCGACGCCATTGCCGCCAGATAAACCCCCACGTAGAACAGACCGTAAGTGACGGTCAGCCAGGTGGCGATATAGGGCGCGACGGACGCACCGAGAATGGACGAGACGTTATAAGAGAAAGAAGCCCCGGTATAGCGCACTTCCGTCGGGAACAGCTCCGGCAGCAGCGCGCCCATCGGGCCGAACGTCAGCCCCATCATGCCCATGCCGCAAATCAGGAAAGCCATCACGATGGCCTGATTGCCGGAACCCAGCATCGACGGGAACAGCATGGCGAACAGCAGCATCAGGCAGGTCACGGCAATCATGGTTTTCCGCCGTCCGAAGGCATCGGCCAGATAGCCCGACAGCGGGATGATAACGGCGAAAGCGATCACCGCGATCATCAGCATCCACAGGAAGGTATTGCGCGAAAAGCCCAGCCCGTTCGGCGCCGGCGTGGTGCCGTAGGTCATGGAGTAGACGGTCATGATATAGAACAGCGTGTAGGTCGCCAGCATGATGAAGGTGCCGATAATAGTGGCTTTCATATGTTTGCTGAACAGCGTTCCGATGGGAACCCGCACCTGTTTGCCCGCTTTGGCGACTTTGGCGAATACCGGCGTTTCATGCAGGGAGACGCGCACGTACAGGCCGATCAGCACCAGCACGGCGGAGAAAATAAAGGGTACGCGCCAGCCCCATTGCATAAATTGTTCATTGGTCAGCAGCCAGGAGAGCAGCAGGAAGGTGCCGTTGGCGAAGAAGAAGCCGATCGGCGCGCCGAGCTGCGGGAATGAACCGTACAGCGCGCGTTTATGGGCCGGGGCGTTCTCGGTCGCCAGCAGCGCCGCGCCGCCCCATTCGCCGCCCAGCCCCAGACCCTGGCCGAAACGCGCCAGCGCCAGCAGGATGGGAGCAAGAATGCCGATGGTTTCATAGCTTGGCAACAGGCCGATCAGCACCGTTGAAATACCCATGGTCAGCAATGACGCCACCAGCGTGACCTTGCGGCCGGCGCGGTCGCCGAAATGACCGAATACCGCCGAGCCGATCGGCCGGGCGATAAAGGCTATGGCAAAGGTCGCCAGCGACTGTAGCGTGGCCGCCGCCGGGTCGCCCTGCGGGAAGAAAATATGTGGAAACACCAGCACGGCGGCGGTGGCGTAAATATAGAAATCAAAAAATTCAATCGCGGTTCCCACCAGCGAGGCAATGATCACTTTACTTCTGGAATTGACCGGCGGAGCGTCGGCATCGATAGCGGGAGTGATGGTGGCTTGCATGGTAATTCATTCATCTTTTTTAACAACACGAACGACCATTCTATGCATAGAAAAAAGCGCTTTTCAACGGAGATTCCGTGGGGAGATGACGGGACGAGAACCGGCGTGTGGAGCCTATTCCGGCATATCCGCAATACGTAAAATATAATCTTATCGTATGATGTTTTTACCAGAGAATGTTATGACGATGTCAGATATAACGGAATAAGTGAGATTCGGCAATCGCTGCGATTATTCGCGGCGAACGCCGGCGATTAGCGCCTTAGCGGATTGCTCAGGCATAATAGCGGTTCATCAGTGAAAGGGGGCGGCGCGATGCACGAGCAGGATCAGGCATTTATTGAGCAATTTCTCGATGCGCTGTGGCTGGAGCGTAATCTGGCGGAAAATACGCTGGCCTCTTACCGCCTGGATTTACGCTCGCTGGCGGAGTGGCTGGCGCATCACGATAGCGACCTGCTCAAGGCGCAGGCCGTCGATCTGCAATCTTTCCTGGCCGAGCGCCTTGAAGGCGGCTATAAGGCAAGCAGTTCGGCGCGTTTGTTGAGCGCCATGCGCCGGCTGTTCCAGTACCTTTACCGGGAAAAAATCCGCGGCGACGATCCCAGCGCGGTGTTGTCATCCCCCAAGCTGCCGCAGCGTTTGCCGAAAGATTTGAGCGAGGCTCAGGTTGAAGCGCTGCTGCGCGCGCCCAGCGTCGATCAGCCGTTGGAATTGCGCGATAAAGCCATGCTTGAGGTATTGTATGCCACCGGGCTGCGCGTTTCCGAACTGGTGGGGTTGACGATTAGCGATGTCAGCCTGCGTCAGGGGGTGGTGCGGGTGGTCGGGAAAGGCGATAAAGAGCGGCTGGTGCCGCTGGGCGAAGAAGCGGTGTACTGGATCGAGCAATATCTGGAATATGGGCGTCCGTGGTTACTTAACGGGCGCGCGCTGGATGTGATGTTTCCCAGCAACCGCGCGCAGCAGATGACGCGTCAGACGTTCTGGCATCGCATCAAGCACTATGCGATTCTGGCGTCGATCGATAGCGAAAAACTTTCACCGCATGTGCTGCGTCATGCGTTCGCCACCCATTTATTGAACCACGGCGCTGACTTACGGGTGGTGCAGATGTTGCTGGGACACAGCGATCTCTCCACGACGCAGATTTATACCCACGTGGCGACGGAACGTCTGAAACAACTCCATCAGATGCACCATCCGCGGGCGTGATGGCTGTCACCGGCGTGTCGGTCAGCGGCGTATTAGGCGATAAACCGAAACAGGATTGATGAAATGAAAAAAGGGTTACTACTGCTTTCTCTATTGGCGGCAACGGCTGCTGGTTTTGCCCACGCCGACGATGCGGCGATAAAACAGACTCTGACCCGCCTGGGGATGCAGGATGCCGAGATTCAGCCGTCGCCGCTTTCCGGCATGAAAACCGTGCTGACGGACAGCGGCGCGTTTTATATCAGCGACGACGGCAAGCATCTTATTCAGGGCCCGCTGTACGACGTCGGCGGCAAAGCGCCGCTCAACGTGACCAATCAGCTGCTGAAGGGAAAAATGGACGCGCTGCGGGAGCAGATGATCGTCTACAAGGCCCCACAGGAAAAATATGCGATCACGGTATTTACCGATATCACCTGCGGTTATTGCCACAAGCTGCACGAGCAGATGAAGGATTACAACGCGCTGGGTATTACCGTGCGTTATCTGGCCTTTCCGCGCCAGGGGCTGAACTCGCAGGCCGAAAAGGATATGCAGTCCATCTGGTGCGTGGCGAACCGCAACAAGGCGTTTGATGACGCGCTGAAAGGCGAAGCGATTTCCCCCGCCACCTGCAAAACCCATATCGCCGCTCACTATCAGCTTGGCGTGCAGTTCGGCGTGCAGGGAACCCCGGCCATCGTACTGGAGGACGGCACGGTGGTGGCCGGCTATCAGGGGCCGAAAGAGATGCTAGCGATGCTGGACGCGCACAGCGCGTCGCTGAAGACGGGTGGTTGATTACACTGTGGAACTGATAACCCAGCTTCGCCGGCGTCCGCTGGCGGAGGAGAGTGATTTACCGGCGACCTTGCCGCCGCTGTTGCGCCGCCTGTACGCGCAGCGCGGCGTCAGAGGCGCGCAGGAGCTGGAACGCAGCCTGCGCGGCCTGCTGGACTACCGTCTATTGAGCGGCATTGAAAAGGCGGTCGATTTTCTGCAGCGGGCGCTGGCGGACCGGCGCTGCATGGTGATCGTCGGCGATTTCGATGCTGACGGCGCCACCAGCACCGCGCTGACGGTGCTGGCGCTGCGCGGCATGGGCGGCGTTAACGTGAAGTATCTGGTGCCGAACCGCTTTGAGGATGGCTACGGATTAAGCCCGGAAGTGGTCGCGCAGGCCGCTAAGCTGGGCGCCGAGGTTATCGTCACGGTGGATAACGGCATTTCCTCCCATGCCGGGGTGGAGGAGGCGCACCGGCGCGGCATCGCGGTGCTGGTGACCGACCACCATCTGCCGGGAGAAACCCTGCCCGCCGCCGATGCCATGATTAACCCCAACCTGCGCGACTGCGCCTTTCCGTCGAAAGCGCTGGCGGGCGTCGGCGTGGCGTTTTATCTGATGATGGCGCTGTGCGTGCGCCTGCGGGAGAGCGGCTGGTTTACCGAACAAGGGCTGGCGGAGCCGAAGCTGGCCGAACTGCTGGACCTGGTGGCGCTGGGCACGGTGGCGGACGTGGTGCCGCTGGACGCCAACAACCGCATTCTGGTGGCGCAGGGGCTGAGCCGCATTCGCGCCGGCAGGTGCCGGCCCGGCATCCGGGCGCTGCTGGAAGTGGCGAACCGCGAAGCGGGTCAGCTGGTCGCCGGCGATCTGGGCTTCGCGCTGGGGCCGCGGCTCAACGCCGCCGGACGGCTGGACGATATGTCGGTCGGGGTGGCGCTGTTGCTCAGTGACGATATCGTGCAGGCGCGCATGCTGGCCAGCGATCTGGACGCCCTGAATCAGACGCGCCGCGAAATCGAACAGGGGATGCAGGTGGAAGCGCTGCGCCTGTGCGAAACGCTGGAGCAAAGCCGCGACGCGCTGCCCTACGGGCTGGCGATGTACCATCCGGAATGGCATCAGGGGGTGGTGGGCATTCTGGCGTCGCGCATCAAGGATCGCTTTCATCGGCCGGTGATCGCCTTTGCCCCGGCGGGGGACGGCTTGCTGAAAGGGTCGGGACGCTCCATCGCCGGGCTGCACCTGCGCGATGCGCTGGAGCGGCTGGATACGCGCTATCCGGGGATGATGGACAAGTTCGGCGGCCATGCGATGGCGGCGGGACTCACGCTGCAAGAGACGCAGTTTGAGCCTTTCCGCCAGCGCTTTGGCGAACTGGTGGGCGAATGGCTGGATGCCTCGCAGCTGGAAGGCGTGCTCTGGTCGGACGGCGAACTGACCCTGCCGGAGCTCTGTCTGTCCACGGCGGAGATGCTGCGCGACGCCGGGCCGTGGGGACAGGCTTTTCCCGAGCCGACCTTCGACGGCCGGTTTCGCATTCTGCAACAGCGGCTGGTGGGCGAGCGTCACCTGAAAGTGATGGTGGAACCGCTAAGCGGCGGCCCGCTGCTGGACGGCATCGCCTTTAACGTCGATACCAAGCTGTGGCCGGACAGCAGCGTGCGCGAAGCGGAGCTGGCCTATAAGCTGGACGTCAACGAGTTTCGCGGCAAGCGTTCGGTGCAACTGCTGATCCAGCACCTGTGGCCGCTGTAACCTGGCTGACGAAAGAGTATAAAACGCGCGTTTAATCCGCTAGAATGGCGCGTTTACACCATTCCGTTGTCAACGACTTAACGTAAGAAATAAAAATCATGTTTGAAATTAATCCGGTAAAAAACCGCATTCAGGACCTGTCGGAGCGTACGGCCGTCCTTAGGGGGTATCTTTGACTACGATGCCAAGAAAGAACGCCTCGAAGAAGTAAACGCCGAACTGGAGCAGCCGGACGTCTGGAACGAGCCGGAACGCGCGCAGGCGCTGGGTAAAGAGCGCTCCTCGCTGGAAGCCATCGTCGACACCATCGATCAGATGACGCAGGGGCTGGAAGACGTCGCCGGCCTGCTGGAGCTGGCGGTGGAAGAAGACGACGAAGACACCTTCAATGAAACCGCGGCCGAACTGGACGCGCTGGAAAACAAACTGGGCCAGCTCGAATTTCGCCGCATGTTCTCCGGCGAGTACGACAGCGCGGACTGCTATCTGGATATTCAGGCCGGCTCCGGCGGCACCGAAGCCCAGGACTGGGCCAGCATGCTGGTGCGTATGTACCTGCGCTGGGCGGAAGCCAAAGGGTTCAAAACCGAAATTATCGAAGAGTCCGACGGCGAAGTGGCCGGCACCAAATCCGCCACCATCAAGATTATGGGCGACTACGCCTTTGGCTGGCTGCGCACCGAAACCGGCGTCCATCGCCTGGTGCGTAAAAGTCCGTTCGACTCCGGCGGCCGCCGTCATACCTCGTTCAGTTCCGCTTTCGTCTATCCCGAAGTGGATGACGATATCGATATCGAAATCAACCCGGCCGACCTGCGTATTGACGTTTATCGCGCCTCGGGCGCCGGCGGTCAGCACGTAAACCGGACCGAATCCGCGGTGCGTATTACCCATCTTCCGACCAATATCGTCACCCAGTGTCAGAATGACCGCTCCCAGCACAAAAACAAAGATCAGGCGATGAAACAGCTGAAAGCCAAGCTGTACGAGTTTGAGATGCAAAAGAAAAACGCTGAGAAGCAGGTGATGGAAGACAACAAGTCGGATATCGGCTGGGGCAGCCAGATTCGCTCCTATGTGCTGGATGATTCGCGCATCAAGGATTTACGCACCGGGGTGGAGACACGCAACACCCAGGCGGTGCTGGATGGCGATCTGGACAAATTTATTGAAGCAAGTTTAAAAGCGGGATTATAAGGAATTCACATGGCTGAATCACAATCACAGGGTGCCGATCAGGCGCAGGATCTTAATAACGAACTGAAAGCGCGCCGTGAAAAGCTGGTGACGCTGCGTGAGCACGGTATTGCATTTCCCAATGATTTCCGCCGCGACAGCACCTCCGATCGCCTGCACGCCGACTACGACGGCAAAGAAAACGAAGAGCTGGAAGCGTTGAACATCGAAGTGACCGTAGCCGGCCGCATGATGACCCGCCGCATTATGGGGAAAGCCTCTTTCGTCACGCTGCAGGACGTGGGCGGGCGTATTCAGCTGTACGTTTCCCGCGACGATCTGGCGGAAGGCGTCTACAACGAGCAGTTTAAAAAGTGGGATTTGGGCGACATTCTCGGCGCGCGCGGCAAGCTGTTCAAAACCAAAACCGGCGAGCTTTCGGTGCACTGTACCGAACTGCGCTTGCTGACCAAGGCCCTGCGTCCGCTGCCGGACAAATTCCACGGCCTGGCGGATCAGGAGACCCGCTACCGTCAGCGCTACCTGGATCTGATCGCCAATGAAGAATCCCGCCATACTTTCCGTATCCGCTCCCAGGTGATGGCGGCGATCCGTCGCTTTATGGTCGACCACGGTTTTATGGAAGTGGAAACGCCGATGATGCAGGTGATCCCCGGCGGCGCGGCGGCGCGTCCGTTTGTAACCCATCACAATGCGCTGGATATCGATATGTATCTGCGTATTGCGCCGGAGCTGTATCTGAAACGCCTGGTGGTGGGCGGTTTTGAACGGGTGTTTGAAATCAACCGCAACTTCCGCAATGAGGGCATCTCCCCGCGCCATAACCCCGAGTTCACCATGATGGAGCTTTATATGGCCTATGCCGACTATAAAGATCTGATCGTGTTGACGGAAACGCTGTTCCGCACCCTGACGCAGGACGTGCTGGGCGCCACGACCATCGAATACGGCGATCAGACCTTCGACTTCGGCAAGCCGTTTGAGAAGCTGACCATGCGCGAAGCCATCTGCAAATACCGCCCGGAAACCAACGTCGCCGACCTGGACGATTTGGCGAAGGCCACGGCGATTGCCGAATCGCTGGGCATCAAAATCGAGAAGAGCTGGGGGCTGGGCCGCATCGTCACCGAGATCTTTGAAGAGACGGCGGAAAGCAATCTGATTCAGCCGACCTTTATTACCGAATACCCGGCGGAAGTGTCGCCGCTGGCGCGCCGTAACGATCGGAACCCGGACATCACCGATCGCTTCGAGTTCTTTATCGGCGGTCGGGAAATCGGCAACGGTTTCTCCGAGTTGAACGACGCGGAAGATCAGGCTGAGCGTTTCGCCCAGCAGGTCAGCGCCAAAGACGCCGGCGACGACGAAGCCATGTTCTACGATGAAGACTACGTCACCGCGCTGGAGCATGGTTTGCCGCCGACCGCCGGTCTGGGCATCGGCATCGACCGTATGATTATGCTGTTCACCAACAGCCACACCATCCGCGACGTGATTCTGTTCCCGGCGATGCGTCCGCAGAAATAACGCGCGGCCACGTTGGTTGAAATAAAAAACCGGCGCCTTGGGCGTCGGTTTTTTTTACTGCATGATTTGGGGAATCGCGATTAGCCGCCCCAGACTTCGTCGGCGATCTCTTTAACCAGCGCGATCTTGGCCCATTGCTGCTGTTCCGTCAGCGCGTTGCCTTCCTCAGTCGAAGCGAATCCGCATTGAGTGCTTAAACACAAACGTTCAAGCGGGAGATAACGGGTCGCTTCTTTAATACGCGCGATGACCGCCTGTTTATCTTCAAGCTCGCCGATTTTGGATGAAATCAGTCCCAACACGACCTGCTTGTCGCCGGAAACTTCCGCCAGAGGAGAAAAATCGCCGGCGCGCTCGGTATCGAATTCAAGGTAGTAGGCGGCAACGTTTTCTTTTCCAAACAGGATGCCGGCGATAGGTTGATAACCGCCGCTCGCCGCCCAGGTCGAGCGATAGTTGCCGCGGCAAACGTGCGTCGCCAGCGCCAGATCTTGCGGAGCGCCGGCAATCGCCGCGTTGTTGACCTCCAGCAGCAGTTCCGCCAGTTCCTGAACGTTATCGCTGATAACGGTATGATCGGCGTGTTGAGCACAACCACACGCGCCTTCTTCTTTGACGGCGACGCCGGCGTTGTTATAACGCGCGTCCACCATCATGCCCCATGTGCAATCATCGAGCTGTAGGCTGCGGCAGCCGGCCGCATACACTTCACGAATAAAGGTCTGATAGGCGGCGGCGATATCCGCGACCAGATCGCTCTGGCGGGGATAGTATTTCAGCGTGCTTTCCCGGTTATCCGGCCGGTATAGCTCTTTCAGAAACTGGGCGGGAGCGGGGATGGTGAGACGAGGAACAATGCCGCTTTCGGCGAACGTAGACAGAAAGCGAAAATGGTCGATGAAAGGATGATTTTCGCCGCTGATTTTGCCGGTCAATCTGGCTGTTTCGGGACGGGTTTCCGTGCCGGAGAAATTGTAACCACGCGACAAACTCGCTTTTTCAACGCCATTAAGCCCCCACATGAAATCCAGATGCCACCAACTGCGACGGAATTCGCCGTCCGTGATGACCTGAAGACCGGCCGCCTTCTGTTTGGCGACCAATTCGCTGATGGCCTTATCTTCAATGCGTTTTAATTCGTTATGATCGATCTCGCCCTTGGCATATTGCGCGCGCGCCGCATGCAAATAATCCGGACGCAAATAACTGCCGACAACGTCGGCGCGAAATGGGGGGGTAGCGGTTTTTAGGTTTTCCATCGCTGCTCTCTTTTTTTTCGTGGGAACCACATTTTTATAGAATTTTCGAACATACCATGTCTGAATCGCGTGGGGATATGAAAGAAATTCAACGTTCCGAGGCAAAGTGAAAAAAATGCAGGATGAGACGACCGACCCCTTTCGCTGAATGCGCCGGCGACGATAAGGGCGAAGCAAGCGCCGTTGCCGCCGGATAATCTACCGGGAAACACGGCCGGGGAGCGCCATCAATATGTTGATGCGTCGCCAGATAAGTTGATTGATTATTCTACCAGCAGTTTACCGGGGTTTTTTACTTGCCCGGCAACGGGATAGCGCTATAATGCCAGGCGCATCTCCGGCGCGAGTGTAGTTCAATGGTAGAACGAGAGCTTCCCAAGCTCTATACGAGGGTTCGATTCCCTTCACTCGCTCCACTTCATCTCATGACATCCAGTAAAATCCACCGACAACCTCAATAATAAGTTATTTATCATAATGACTTTCGTGAGTCGCCCGCACTGGCTGGATTATGTATTCTGCTATTGCACGTACCTAACCTGAATAGAGCAACCGATCTATGTCGAATTTCGTTTTGGTGCACGGCGCCTGGCATGGCGGATGGTGCTGGGATCGCGTCGCGGCGCTGCTGCGCGACGAGGGATATCAGGTGTTCACCCCTACGCTTGCCGGGTTGGCCGAACGGCGCGGGGAACTCTCGCGAGCGATTGGATTAAGTACGCACGTCGCCGATATCGTGGACCTGGTGCGCGATGCCGATTTGCGGGACGTCACCCTTGTGGGCCACAGCTATGGCGGTTTTCCCGCGACGGCAGCGGCTTCCCGGTTGGTCGGTCGGGTCAGGCGCCTGATCCTGCTTGATGCTTTCCTGCCCGCCGATGGCGAAATGCTGCTCGACCATGCTCCGATGCTGATTGAACGCTATGCCGAAGCCAGAGACGGCGATCCCGACTGGCATATTCCCCCTTTGCCCTCGGCGGCTTTCGGCGTCGGCGACGCGGACCAGGCGTGGGTTGACGCCAGGCTGACGCCACAGCCGGTGGGGAGCTATTTCGAGCGCATTCGCTGCGCGCATCCTATGGGGATCGCCCATAAAAATTATATCCGCTGTACCAGGGCTCCCGGCGAACTGCTGGAACGCTCGCTGGCGCGGGTTCGGCAGACTGCTGATTGGCATTACGCCGAGTTGGATGCAACGCATGATGCGATGATTACGCATCCGCAAGCGCTGGCACAACTGCTGGCGGCATTGGCGGGAACGTCCAAGACCTGAACCGAACCCACTTCCACTCTGGCGCCGAGAACGGACGCTTTGCCGGCGCATCAATATTAATCATCAGCCCCTGATTGTGCAGAAAATGTGGTGCTCTTTTTAGCGTATATACAATGATAATTATTATTATTACCATAATCATTCGCTTGCAAATGAACACACAAATAGGGATAAATTTAATGGATGTAACAAGTATTTACATTAAGCGACCTTTGGCCGTGCTATTGGCTGGGATGCTGAGTGGGAACGTCTGTGCGGCGGAAGAAACGCCAGAAGATACCGTGCTAGTCCAGGCGACGGCTGAGGAGGCGCTGAAGCAGCAGCCGGGTGTCTCTATTATTACCTCCGAAGATATTCGGAAATCTCCTCCGGTAAATGATCTGTCGGACATTATCCGCAAAATGCCCGGCGTCAACCTGACCGGCAATAGTTCTACCGGTCAGCGCGGCAACAACCGCCAGATCGATATTCGCGGCATGGGGCCGGAAAATACCCTGATTCTGATCGACGGCAAGCCGGTCACTGCGCGCAATTCCGTGCGTTATGGCTGGCGCGGCGAACGCGACACCCGCGGCGATACCAACTGGGTGCCGGTAGAAATGGTGGAGCGTATCGAAGTGCTTAGAGGACCGGCGGCGGCGCGCTACGGTTCCGGCGCGGCGGGCGGGGTGGTGAATATTATTACCAAGCGTCCCACCAACGATTGGCACGGTTCGCTATCCCTATATACCAACCAGCCGGAAGACAGCAAGGAAGGCGATACCCGGCGCGCCAACTTCAGCCTGAATGGTCCGCTGATCGATGACGTGCTGACCATGCGGCTGTACGGCAATATCAACCGCACCGACGCCGATGCTTATGATATCAACAGCGCGCAGAACGGTTCCAACGCTGCCGGGCGTGAAGGGGTGCGCAACAAAGATATCAATACGCTGCTGTCATGGAAGATCAATCCCCAGCAGATCGTGGATTTCGAATATGGCTACAGCCGTCAAGGCAATATTTATGCCGGGGATACTCAGAACAGTAACGGTAACATTTCCCCCAATGGTCTGGTTGAGTCGCTGTACGGCCAGGAAACCAACCGCCTGTACCGCCAGACTTACGGCGTGACCCACAACGGTATCTGGGACTGGGGCCAGTCGCGCCTGGGATTCTACTATGAGAAGACCAATAATACGCGGCTACCGGAAGGAACGACGGGGCGCGTCGAAGGGATGATTAACGATGGCACCGAATATAAGACCAGCCGGCTGGAAAACTACAAGGCCAACGGCGAGTTAAATATCCCGTTTCATCTGTTGGTGGAGCAGACCGCCACTTTAGGCGCCGAATGGAACAGTGAAGAGCTGAACGATCCGGCCTCGATGACCGCGACCGATGCGTCAGGCGTTATCATTGATGGCCAATCAATGACCAACCGGAGTTCGACAAACAGTGCGGAGTTAAGCGCACTTTATTTCGAAGACAATATCGAAGCCGTGCCGGGCACCAATATCATCCCCGGCTTGCGTTTCGACTACCATAACAAGTTTGGCGCCAACTGGAGTCCGAGCCTGAATGCTTCCCAGGAACTGGGTGAATATTTCAAACTGAAAGCGGGTATTGCCCGCGTATTTAAGGCGCCTAACCTGTATCAGTCAACGGAAGGGTATTTGTTGGCGACGCGTGGTAACGGTTGCCCTATAGGTTACACACAATGTTACCTGATAGGTAATGAAGACCTGAAGCCGGAAATCAGCATCAATAAAGAGATCGGGGTGGAGTTTACCCATGATGGTTACGATGCCGGCATCACCTATTTCCGCAATGATTATAAGAACAAAATTGTTTCCGGCTCAGATGTCATTGGTACGGCATCCAACGGTTATAACGTTTTGCGCTGGGAAAACGGCGGTAAGGCGATTGTTGAAGGGCTGGAAGCCAATCTGGTGGTGCCGGTAGTGCGCGACACGCTGAACTGGCGCACCAACGCCACCTATATGTTTAACTCCAAGGATAAGGATACCGGTAACCCGCTGTCGATTATTCCCAAATACACCGTCAACACCATGCTCGATTGGCAGGTGACGGAGGATCTGTCCGCGAACGTGGCCTGGACCCTGTACGGCCGCCAGAAGCCGCGTCAGAACGCGGAAAACAACCTTGAAGCCGGCGGTCTGTCTGACAAGAAGATCGGCGCTTATTCCGTGGTGGGCATTGGGGTGAACTATGACCTCACCAAAAACGTGCGCGTCAATGCGGGCATCAACAACTTGTTGGATAAACGAGTCTACCGTGAAAGCGAAGGGGCATCGACCTATAACGAACCGGGTCGCGCCTATCACGCCAGCGTAACCTACAACTTCTGACCGTATTGCTTTAATCACCATGCCCGGCTTTGCCGGGCAATATCCTCAAGCTCGCCACGCTATTCCTTCCTGCAATTATTTTGCCGATCTTCACCGCAATATCGGCTGATTGTCTATGTTTTTAAGGGAGGTGGAGAGTTTATCAAAGGTGTATGATCGAAACAGAATGAGTAGCATATCGAACAGATAAAAAAGATTTCTATCGCATAACCCATTGAATTGAGGGTATTACCGCATGGAGTTTAAAGATTACTATGCCGCGTTGGAAGTAGACCCGTCCGCCGATCTGAAAACGATCAAAACGGCCTACCGCAGGCTGGCGCGTAAATATCACCCCGATGTCAGCTCCGAGCAGAATGCAGAAAGCAAGTTTAAGGAAGTTGCCGAAGCCTATGAGGTGCTGAAAGACAGCGAGCGCCGCGCCGAATACGATGAGCTGAGGCAGCACCGCAACGATCCCCGCTTTTCCGAACCGCCGCCGGACTATGGCGGTCGCGAGCAAACCTGGCAGGGTTCGCAGGGCGACGCGCATGATTTTTCCGATTTCTTTGAATCCATTTTTGGCGCTCGCGCGGGAGCGGGGCGGCGAGCTTCCGCGCATGCTCCCCACAGCGGTCGCGGCCAGGATTTCGAGATGGAAGTGCCCCTGTTTTTAGAAGAGACGCTGGTCGAGCAAACGCGGCCGATTTCCTATCGTTTGCCGGTTTATGACGAGCTGGGCCGCCAAACGAAAGAAATTACCAAAACGCTGAATGTGAAAATTCCGGCGGGCGTCGGGAATGGCGAACGCATCCGTTTGAAAGGACAGGGGAGCGCCGGCGTCGGCGGCGGGCCGAACGGTGATTTATTTCTGGTTATCCGCATTGCTCCGCATCCGCTGTTTGATATTGACGGGCACGATCTGCATATCGTGGTGCCGCTGGCCCCCTGGGAAGCGGCGTTGGGCGCCACTATCGAAGTGCCAACCCTGACGGGCAAGATTGCGCTGACGGTGCCGCCCGGCAGCCAAAGCGGCAAGCGGTTGCGGATTAAGGGTAAAGGGTTGGTCAGCAAGAAAGGGGAGGGCGATATGTACGCCATCCTGAAAGTGGTTATGCCCCCGAAACCGGATGAAAAGGCCAGCGCCCTGTGGAAACAGTTGGCCGAGCAGGCTGCGTTTAATCCTCGGGATGGATGGGAGTAAATATGATGGCTGAAGAAATGACATTTACCGTGGTGGAACTGTGTCAGTCAGTAAATATCTCTCAGGACGAACTGATTGAAGTCGTCGGGCTGGGCGTTATTGCGCCGTTGGAGCGGGATAAACCGCGCTGGGTTTTTGATTATGACGCGGTGAGCTGCCTGCGGCGTGCCCGGCGGCTACAGGCCGAGCTGGATCTGGACTGGTCGGGCATTGCGATGACGCTGACCCTGCTGGACAGAATCGACGAACTCAAGAAAGAGAATGAGCAGTTGCGCAGACATCTTGATCGCTTTTTGCTCTCATCATAAGGCGTTGACGGGGCTGAAATATTTATTGCTCAGCCCCAGCGGGATCGACCCCATTCAGGCGGATAACGCCTTGCTCTGGCAAATGTACTCATACAGGCGCTGCGTATCCTCCTTCGCGCACAGACGCGTGCCGTGGTTCAGCGTCGCCGCTGTCCCTGCGGCGACGCCATAGCGCACCATATCGCCCAGCTCGGCGCCGGCGGCCAGCTTTAATGCCATGGCGCCGACCATACTGTCCCCGGCGCCTACGGTGCTCATTTTCTTCACCGGCGGCGGTACGGCCTGGATACAGTCTTTACCATCGATTGCCAACGCCCCCTGCGGACCCAGCGACACCACCACCCGCTCAGCCGCGCCTTTGCGCACCAGTTCAGCCGCCGCGTTATAGACGTCATCCGGGCTTTCCAGCGGGTGTCCGATCAGGGCCGACAGCTCATTCTGGTTAGGTTTCACCAGCGCCAGTCCCCCCAGTTGCAGGCAGGCTTGCAATGCGACGCCGGAGCTATCGACAATACAGCTTAACCCGCCCGCCTGGGCCTGTTTCACCAGATGGGCCAGCTTATCGACGTCGCAACCGGGCGGCAGGCTGCCGCTGATAACCAATAGCGACCCCGCCGGGATCTGCAATACCCGCTCGGCCAACTGGTTGAACTCGCTTGCGGCCAGCCTGGCGCCGGGCATCACAAAACGGAACTGTTCACCGCTATTATCGGCGTGAACGTGCAGGTTCTGCCGCGTCCAGTCCTGCGTACGCAGCGTTTCGGTTCCTACGCCTTCTTGTTCGAGCAACTCGGCCAGATGCTCGCCCGTAGGACCGCCAATCGGAAAAATTGCCCGGGCTTCTCCCCCCAGATGGACAATGGCCCGGGCAACATTAATGCCGCCGCCTCCGGGTTCGAACACCGGGGCCGTGCAGCGTAGTTTCCCTTCAGGGTAAATTCTGGGCGTGGTTGTGGCGCAATCCAGAGACGGGGCAAGGGTGAGCGTAAAAATCTGCGGCATAATATGTCCTCCATTCAGATTTATTAATATTTATCTATTTGATTTTAATGATATTTAATATTTTCGATAGGCTCAATCCTGTTTGATGAGGAGACGTTCCGTCAGCCGTTTTACCTGTGAGACGCATTATGCTGATTAATTGATTATGGAGGAAAAACGCTTAAGTTTCCTGTGGATTGCAATATGACGGGTATTTCTGATTGAACAACTGCGGATAGCGAACGACAGACAGTGGAAAGAAAAGATTTTCACATCATGTGCGCCATGGCGGTCGCGCGTTGGCTTGCGTTGGCAATTCCGGTAAGTTATCGAGCAGGTAAGTCGGGTAAATGTTTCCTTGCACCCCTTCAATTCCGCAGTGTTTCAAATACTCATATTCTGAATAGTCCTGAAGGCCGTCAATAATGACGCCGCGGCAGAATTTTTTTATATTTTTCACCAGTACCGGGAAAATATGATCTTTGCGACTTTTCATCATCTCCAAATAGAAATTTTTATCCAATTTGATATAGCTGAAAACAGACTGGGTAACGGCATAGAGGCTGGCGTTGCCTCTGCCCAAATCATTCAGCCAGAGCGGATAGCGTTCGTGCAATTGTGCCAGCAACGGATTGCGCTTCCCATCGTTAAGATTTGGGAATAATTCATCTATTTTCAGATGGATAAAGGGGGAATTGTCTAGTAAATCACTCAGATAGCGATCCTGTAATAGAAAAGTCGCCGTACCGAAATCAATGTTTACGGTTACCAGGACGTCGTTATCAATGAAGTATGATCGTTTCTCTGAAATACATTCCAGTTGCTCAATCAATAAGATTTGCTTTTCTGACGGGCTCATGGCTTGAATGCGTTTTTCGGTACTCAGTCGTCCATCCTTATCCCGGGCAAGCAATTCCATGGCGAACATTTTGTACTGGTAATTATAAATGGGCTGGGTAACATAGTGCCACCTGCCGTTTAAGTCTAATATTGAATCTACCATCTTCCGACTCCCTGTTTACGAAGGTGCGGAATATTATTGATCGATCAGTAAAACTGATCAATATATGATTATTAATTGCTTAAAATGATTGATTGGCCGATCGATCCAGCCTATTTTGATAGGCTATGCCGTTGAATAATATTGAAAAAATTTTGTTTAGTGCAAAATTAAACAGGGGGGGGATTTGAAAGAAAATATTACTTATCAATATATAATTTCACCAAAGCGAAATTTTTTCATTTGAACTGTTATGCAGCGGAGTTTGGCGCAACACTTTATGGTCGGCGGCCTATATGTATTCAAAAATAATAATTTGCCCGCGAAGTTTTCGCGTGACGCTAAACAATAGCGCACCAATTGTACCGGCAGTCTGGTCGACTTTGGATGCCGTCGGTCCTGCGCGCGCAACGCTTTACTATCCGGCGTAAAAGTGACCTCAAGGCCGCCCGCCAGGCGGCGGCGAGCCCGTTCCGGGGACAGAGCGATCCCCTGCCATTGCAAGCACGGGAATAGTCATTATCTATCCAACCTTCGTTTTCTCATTTTTCGTTTTTTGATTAATTTATCTTTATTTATATTTTTACGGTGTTTTATGAAGGAATAGATAGTGATTAAAATTGATGCTAATAATATGATCGGTAGGCTCATTTTTTTAATATTGGTAAATTATCTAATCTATAGCTCGGGTAAATATGCCCTTGCATTCCGTCTATGCCGCAAGTTTTTAAAAGGAAATATTCTGAATGGTTTTGTACTCCCTCTATAATGACGCCTTGGCAGTATTTTTTAATGTTTGATATCAGTACAGGTAAGGTATGTTCCTTTCCGTTTCTTATCATTTCCCAGTAAAAGTTCTTATCCAGTTTGACGTAGCTAAAGGTAGATTGGCTGAGCGCATAAATATTGGCGTTTCCACTGCCAAAGTCGTCCAGCCACAGCAGGTAACGTTCATAGAGTTTTGCAAGGAGTGGATTACGTAGCCCATCACTAAGGTTCGGGAAGTTTTCGCTTATCTCCAGACGAATAAAGGGTAATTTATCCAGTAAATTCCTGGTATACGAATCCTGGGACAAAAACATCGCCATGGCGAAATCAATGTTCACTGATAGCAGTATGCTGTTATCTATAAAATAGCATTGCTTTTCTGTAATCGATTCCAACTGGTTCACCAGTAACGCTTGCTTTTCAGATGAGCTCATCCTCTGAATGTATTTTTCCGAATATAGCCCCTGGTCATTAAAACGAGTAAGCAGCTCCATCGCGAATAGCCGGTTCTGGCAGCTATAGATGGGTTCCATAACATAGTGCTTCTTAGCATATGAGATTGACTTGACGGCCATCATAATTCCCTATTTGGCTCTGTTTTGAGCATTATTGATCGATCAGTAAAACTGATCAATATATATATATTAACCTGCTAAAACGATTGATTTATCGATCAATTCTGACTATTTGATAGGTTAAACCTTTGATCATTCTAAAATATTCTGGCATAGCCGATTACGGCCTGAATTTCCCGAGCCTAATCGGCACGCTGGTAAGATTTATGGATGCGGTGAGGGGAGAGCGGTCAATCGATGGTTCGGGGTGAAGCCGGCACTGTTCTGAGATTGACCTCGGATAGCGCCTCTGAAAGTATCGGCTAGATGGCTATGACTGATAAGATACAAGGTGATAGCCTTGATTAAGCGTTTGGTATTATTCTTGCCAGCCTGAAATAATAATAGGCTGACCTGTCGTTAATGGGCGCGGATATTGCCAAGCTTATTCAAACAACCAGGGCGGCTATTCTTTGGCGTGCGCGTCCTGGTTTTTTTCCAGAATGGAAATGGCGGTCATCATCCCTTCCATATCTTCTCTTTTTCCCATGTCGTTGAGTTGCACATACATAAAATCAAGCAATGTGCGTGTATTTACCGGTCTGCCTTGTTTGCAAACCAACACGGGTAGCCCGGCCAATAATGGCTTCAACGCGTGAGCGCTGTGCCGGATACCAGGTCAAATTATGGGTATTCATTGATTACCTCCGGCTTTTTTCGATGCGCCAGCATACCACATTTTACATTGGAAAGCGGGGAATGATGTTAACGACGCCAGATGGGGGAATAAATTATTTAAAAGTAAAGTGATAGTTATCATAAGGATGGGGGATATTTCTTCCTGGCTTATCCCGATTGCCGTACGCTGTGCGAATCTGAATGGTCATTATATTGCGATGACGGACATCCAGAATTCTTTGCAAGAAAGGCTTGCTATAAAAATTCGTTCGTGCGTTAATAGCTTCAACGGCCTGGAATGCAGACCTATTTATGAAAGACATTGTAATTAAGCGGTTCCTAGTTCAAGCGATGCACCCAATCTCTTATCCGACGAATTTCCTTCTTATAAGTGCCCATAAGTAATCACTGTGACAGACCATCTCCGCCCTATAGTGGCTATCTAAATATATAAAGGAAATTCTCTATGTCTAATAAAATGACTGGATTGGTAAAATGGTTTGACGCTGGTAAAGGTTTTGGTTTCATCACCCCGACTGACGGCAGCAAAGACGTATTCGTTCACTTCTCCGCCATCCAAGGCCAGGGTAACGACTACAAAAGCCTGGACGAAGGCCAGAAAGTGGAATTCAGCGTTGAAAGCGGCCAGAAAGGCCCATCAGCAGTGAATGTTTCCGTAATCTAATGGTCTTCCGCCGATGAACCTTACCTGGCTTTAGCGCTTTCGTCCGGTTCATCGCTGAAAAAACCTGATTATGCATTAAGCCCCGCAGATATTCTGAGGGGCTTAATTATTTCTATTGTTACTACTCCTATCCTTATTCCGAATCGAGTATCATGTCCGCAGCTGTTGCCGATTGGCTGGTGGGACCTGAATACGTCTCATGCCCCTTCCAAACCCGCTTTCCCTGAACCATAAAGACTGAGGCGGTTAGACTGAATTGCGTGCAACACGGCAACTATTATACGGTAGGTAGTGTCATATCGATGTAACGTACAGGAGTGCTTTCTTTATGCGGTACGCGCTTTGAACACTTAAAGATGAGTCTCATGAGAATTAAACAAACATTTACCAGGGCTTTCCTCCATCCTCGTTACTGGATCACATGGTTCGGTCTCGGCTTCCTGTTTCTGCTGGTGCAACTTCCCTATCCGCTGCTGATGAAAATCGGCAGCAGCGTCGGCCGCTTTTCCCGCTTTTTTCTTAAACGCAGAGTGGCGATTGCCCGGCGTAACCTTGAACTTTGCTTTCCCGCTGTTTCTGCCGCGGAGCGGGAAGCGATGATCGTCAATAATTTCTCTTCGCTGGGAATGGCGCTGGTGGAAACGGGTATGGCCTGGTTTTGGTCGGATCGCCGTGTTCGCCGCTGGTTTGCCGTGTCGGGACTGGAAAATTTACAGCAAGCCTGCGCCAAAGAGCGCGGGGTGATGGTGATTGGCATCCACTTTATGTCGCTGGAACTGGGCGGCAGGGCGATGGGGTTGTGCCAGCCACTGATGGCGATGTATCGGCCGCATAACAATAAAGTGATGGAGCTGGTACAAACCTGGGGGCGCTCCCGTTCCAACAAGGCGATGATCGATCGTAAGGATCTGCGCGGCATGGTTCGTGCGCTGAAAGGGGGCGAGGCCGTATGGTTTGCTCCGGATCAGGACTACGGCCCGAAAGGCAGCGTTTTTGCGCCATTCTTCGCCGTGAAGAAAGCGGCGACCACCAACGGCACTTTTACCATTGCGCGTTTAGCCAGGCCGGCGATGGTCACCACGGTGCTTATCCGCAAGCCTGACGCTTCCGGGTATAAGCTGGTGATTCAGCCTGAGTTGCAGGATTATCCGTATCATGACGAGCAGCAAGCCGCCTGTTACATGAACAAAGTGATAGAAAAGGAAATCATGCGCGCGCCGGAGCAATATCTTTGGCTGCATCGCCGTTTTAAAACCCGCCCCAGCGGGGAAGTTTCGCTGTACGCCTGAGAGGGTTGGGGCTGTGCGGTACTCTGGCGCTGGCGATCGCCGTTGTCACGGGATCCGGCGCCAGTGAGTGACTCAGCGGTAATCTAATCGGGCGGCAATCACCCGGTACGATTAACGGAAGATGGCGAGGGGGTTGCTACCGCAGTAGGTTTTGCCCAGCGCGTTTAATAGTTTATTGATTTTACGGACAATGTTCATTTTTATCCCCTTCACGTTTTCTGCTCTCAGAGGTTGAAAGTACCAAAGCTTACGTTGGTGTTTTCAAATATGGCGATGATTTTTTTCAGCAGTTTCATTTTGCGGATTCCTCGTTAGCGAATTTATTTCTGTGATTCTCGTCACGTTTCAAAGCATACTCGCGTTGATATGGCCGGTCAATTTTTTTTGTGATGCAAGTCACAAAAAATGAATGCTGAGTTTGTTTGAAGTAAACCGCCGTTTTGATTCATCTTGTCGCCATCAAAACTTTCCCTTTCGCTGTTTCTCTCCCGGCGATCTGCCGACGTCGCTTTTTATCAGCGGAATGGCCGGCGCGCGATTATGCGGCGACTATAGGTAAATAGTGTTGATTAGCAGTTGAAATGGAGGCCGGGGAAGCAGGATAATCGTTTGCTTCGCATAACCTGGCACAATTTTGTGGTTTTGCATCGCGCGAGGTAATCGTTTGCGTGCACGGCCTTATGGTTCATGGTGCGTCATTGACGCATGCCCGGTGCAAGGCCGGGTGAACAGAACCGCATTGACCTTAATAATGATGACATCTCAGGGGATACCACCATGTCAAATACCACTCGTCAGGCGGATAGCGCGCTTGATGCATTTTTTAAAATAACGCAGCGCGGAAGCAGCGTGCGTCAGGAAGTGTTGGCCGGATTAACCACCTTCCTGGCCATGGTCTACTCGGTGATTGTCGTACCGGGCATGTTGGGCAAAGCCGGCTTCCCTCCGGCGGCGGTGTTTGTCGCAACCTGTCTGGTCGCCGGGTTGGGTTCATTGCTGATGGGCCTGTGGGCCAACCTGCCGCTGGCTATCGGCTGTGCGATTTCCCTGACCGCCTTTACGGCGTTTAGTCTGGTATTGGGTCAGCAGATCAGCATTCCGGTGGCGCTGGGGGCGATTTTCCTTATGGGGGTGCTGTTCACCGTTATTTCCGCCACCGGGATCCGTACCTGGATCCTGCGTAATCTCCCGCTGGGGGTGGCGCACGGAACGGGGATCGGCATCGGTCTGTTCCTGCTGATTATTGCCGCCAACGGCATCGGGCTGGTGATTAAAAACCCGATTGAGGGACTGCCCGTCGCCCTGGGCGATTTTACTTCTTTCCCGGTTATCATGGCGTTGCTGGGTCTGGCCGCTACCATCGGCTTGGAAAAACGCCGCGTTCCGGGCGGTATTTTGCTGGTTATCATCGTGATTTCCATTATCGGTCTGATCTTCGATCCGAGCGTGAAATATCAGGGCTGGTTTGCCTGGCCGACGCTGACCGGCGAGGACGGGACTTCGCTGATTTTCAGTCTGGATATCATCGGCGCGTTGCAGCCAGTGATATTGCCCAGCGTTCTGGCGCTGGTGATGACGGCGGTGTTTGATGCGACCGGTACGATCCGCGCGGTTGCCGGCCAGGCGAATCTGCTGGATAAGGACGGACAAATCATCAATGGCGGCAAAGCGCTGACCTCCGACTCCGTCAGCAGTATTCTTTCCAGCCTGGTGGGGACTTCTCCGGCGGCGGTATATATTGAATCCGCGGCGGGCACCGCCGCGGGGGGGAAAACCGGTCTGACCGCGACGGTGGTCGGGGTGCTGTTCCTGCTGATTCTGTTTTTGTCGCCGCTGTCCTATCTGGTTCCCGGCTATGCTACCGCGCCCGCGCTGATGTACGTCGGTTTGCTGATGCTGGGCAACGTATCTAAACTGAACTTTGACGACTTCGTTGATGCGATGTCAGGCCTGGTTTGCGCGGTATTTATCGTGCTGACCTGTAATATCGTGACCGGTATTATGCTGGGCTTCGGTTCGCTGGTGCTGGGGCGTATTTTCTCCGGCGAATGGCGCAAGCTGAATATCGGCACCGTGCTTATCGCCGTTGCGCTGGTGGCGTTCTACGCCGGCGGCTGGGCGCTGTAATCCGGCGCGGATACGGGGGGCGTCGTCCCCCGTACAACCTTATTCCTTTCCCACGTTTTTCCTGATTTTCCCGCTATCATTTATCACCGGCATCGCGACGCCAATATTCCCTATGGAATCATAATGTTTTTTATTTGGCTCATAAGCTAAGCGAAATTTATAATTAACAAATCACATAAAAGGTGGCTTAGAATGCAAATAATGAATAATAAGTAAGGATTAATAATGGTGGGGTGAGAGAATCTACTTTTAATAAAACTAGCGGCGGGATTTATTTTTCCAGCACGCGGGAAAATAGCCTGCGCGCATCTTGATCGTCAATTCCACTGAATCTACGTCAGAAACTAATCGTATTACATTCAGGTGATAATTTTATGAGCGCCGGGCAATTACACCAGCGGGCCAGGGTTATCGACGGCTTGCAAACCAGCGAATGGACGCGTGAAAATTTTATTGAAATGCGCGCCGCGGGTTTGACCGCGGTTAATTGCTCCTCTGTGCTATGGGAAAATTTTCGCGAAGGGATTGCCTATGTCTCGCAGTGGAAACGCCTGCTGCGCGAAAACAGCGATTTAATCCGCCCGGTAAAAACGGTGGCCGATATTGCCGCGGCCAAACGAGAAAATCGCACCGGGATCATTCTTGGCTGGCAAAACACCTCGCCGCTGGAAGATAAGCTGGACTATATCGAAATTTTCAAGGATCTGGGCGTCGGCGTGATGCAACTGACCTACAACACCCAGAACTACTCCGGCGCGGGGTATCTGGAGGAGCATGACGGCGGATTGACCGGGTTCGGCAAAGAAGTGCTGGCGGAAATGAACCGCGCCGGTATGCATTTCCCATGTGCTGCCGCGGGCGCTGAAGGACGTTAAGCGCAATAAGCCCGATGAGCTGCTGCAGGGCTGCGCCGAAAACGGCGGGATAATCGGCATCAGCCTGTTTGCTCCGGGGCTGGCGGCAGGCAATGACGCCACCATTGAGGATTATCTCGATGCCATGAGTTATGTCATTGAACTGGTTGGGGAAGATCATGTGGGCATCGGTACCGATTTCTCGCAGGGCCGTCCGCGGCCGGGGCCGTATTTGCTGTGGGCCAATCGGGATAAGGGCACCGCTCGCAAGTTAACCGAATTTGGTTCGGTAAAAATCAATAAGCCGCAGGGAATTGCGCGTATCAGCGATATTCCCAACCTGACTGAGCGCATGTTTACCCGCGGCTGGCGGCCCGAACTGATCCTGAAACTGTTGGGCGACAACTGGCTGCGCGTGCTTGATGCGGCATGGCGGCCCGCGGCTGACGCGGTTTGATTAATCTGAGGCAATCCAATGAAAAAAAATACCTTATCCCGCTTTTCATTATTAAAAATGGCCGCAGGGCTAAGCGCCATCGTCTGCTGTGCGCTGATTTCCGTTTCGGCCCATGCTGAGGAGCGCGGGGTGGTTAATATCGTCGGTTTCTCCGGCGTATTTGCCGATAATTATAAAAAATTCGTTATCGAACCCTTTAAAGCCAAATATCCTCATATTGAAGTGAATTACCAGCAAAGCAAGAATTCGGCCGAGTCTCTGGCGTTGCTGACGTTGCAGAAAAATAATCCCAAGATAGATGTGGCGCTGATTGATGTGGCGGTGGCGATCCGCGCCAATAAACAGGGCTTGTTTGCGCCGCTCGATCCGAACATCGTCGGCAATTTAAAAGATATTCCCGCCTGGGCCAATATTGACGCTAATCGCACCATCGCCTTCTCCCAGGATAACCTGTCCATTCTGTATAACACCGATAATGTTAAACAGCCTCCCGGCAGTTGGAACGATCTGACGGATAGTCGGTACAAAGGGAAAATAGCGGCGCCCCTGGCGGATACCCGCGGGGTGATTCTGCTCCCCATTCTGACCAGACTGCAGGGCGGCGATTACAAACGGAGTATTGAACCGGGTATTAATGTGCTCAAGCAAATCGCTCCTAATGTATCCACCTGGGATCCGGCGCCGGACTGCTACGCGGTGATTCAGAGCGGCGAGGCGGATTTGGCGATCTGCTGGAATGGCCGGGCGCAATATCTTCACGATACGCAAGGGGGCAAAATCGGCATCGCCTTGCCGAAAGAAGGCAGCATCGGTCAGACCAACACCATTAATCTGGTGAAAGGCTCCGCGAATGCCCATGCGGCTCAGCTGTTCGTCAATTACGCCATCGGCGCGCAGGCGCAGACCCTGTTTGCCGAAAAGAGTTTCTACGGACCGGTGAATCAGGCGGTGACGCTGCCGGACGCCGTCGCCGAACGAATCTACGGCAGCAAGGAGGCGCAGGCGGCGCAGATGTCGCTGGACTGGCCCTGGGTGGCGGAACAATACGCGCCGTGGATCCAGCGGATTCGCCGCGAAGTCATTGCGCTTAACTGATCATTGCTGCCGACAGGGTTTATATGTCTGATTTCCATGTTGTGGTGGACGGTCTGGTCAAAACGTATCCGGGTTGCGCCGCGCCGTCCGTCGACCACGTCAGCTTTTCGCTATCCCAGGGGGAAATGCTGGCGCTGCTCGGTCCCTCCGGCTGCGGCAAGACGACGATTTTACGCATGATCGCCGGGCTGATAGAGCCGGATGCCGGCACGATAAGCCTGAACGGGCGGGATATCTCGGCCATTCCCGTTTATCAGCGCAATATCGGCATGGTTTTCCAGTCCTATGCGCTGTTCCCGCATATGACCATTGCCCAGAATATCGCCTTCGGTCTGGACGCGCGCGGGGTGGGCCGCACGGAACGGGATGAGCGCGTCAGGAAAGCGCTGGATCTGGTGAAGCTGAGCGGTTTCGGCGAGCGCCGCGTCGGCCAGCTTTCCGGCGGACAGCAACAGCGGGCGGCCATTGCGCGCTCGCTGGTGATTGAACCGGCGCTGTTGCTGTTTGATGAACCGCTATCCAATCTTGATGCCAAGCTGCGCGATGAGATGCGCGATGAGATCCGCGACATTCAGCGGCGCACCGGCGTTACCGCCATTTTTGTCACTCACGATCAGGATGAGGCGCTGTCGATGGCGGATCGTCTGGTGGTGATGTCCGACGGCCGTCTGGAACAAATCGGCACCCCGGGCGATATTTTCGATCGTCCGCAAAGCGACTTTGTGGCCCGCTTTATCGGCAACGGCAACTTTTTCTCGGCGCGCATAACCGGCGAGGGGGTAGCTGAAATCGACGGATTAGGCGCCATTCGCCTTGCCGGCGAGGCGGCGCCGGGCGAGACGGCGCGGTTGTTGATTCGTCCTCACCGTCTGGCGCCGGCCCTGGCGGGGAATAACGCCGGCGTTAATCGCTTCAGCGGCATCGTCGAGCGCATCGTCTATCGCGGACAGGTGCAGTCGCTGACGGTGGTTTGCGGCCAGCATCGGTTGCAGGCGGAGATATTTACCCATGTCGGCTATGCGCCGCAGGTGGGCGAGTCGATTACCCTGACCGTCGATCCCGCCGACGTCACCTTAATCCGGCGGAAAACCCCATGAAAGAGCGGACACATCGGCGCGCCCTGTTGTTGATGCTGCTGTTGCCCGGCCTACTGGCGCTGGGCGTCACCTTCCTTGCGCCGCTGCTCTGGCTGATGCGTGCTTCCCTTTCCCCATCGGCGTTCAGCGGCGACGATGCCTCCTGGACGCTGGCGTCTTATCAAAGCATCGTGCTCGATCCTTTTTACTGGCGGGTGGCCGGCAATACGCTGGCGTTGGGCCTTGGCGTCAGCGCGGCGGCGGTGGCGCTTTCCTATCCGGTGGCGTTATTCCTGGTGCGCAGCACCAGCCGCTGGCGAGGCGTATTAACGGCGCTGGCCGTGGCGCCGTTACTGACCTCCATGGTGGTCAGAACCTACGGCTGGATGGTATTGCTGGGGGATAAAGGGGTGATAAACAGTCTATTGCTGTGGCTGTCGCTGATTGAGTTTCCGCTGAAATTAACCAATAACGCGCTGGGGGCCGGCATCGCCCTGGTGGAGATTCTGATGCCCTACGCCATTCTGGCGATGCTGAGCGGCTTCGGCAGGCTGAACCGCCAGTTGGAGGAAGCCGCCAGCACTTTGGGGGCCAATCGCTGGCAGATCTTTTATCGCATTATTCTGCCGTTAAGCCTGCCGGGGATTTTAACCGCCGCCCTGCTGGTCTTTGTGCTGAGCATATCGGCGTTCGTCACGCCGCGGCTGATGGGCGGCGGGCGGGTTTTCGTGCTGGGCACGGAAATATTCAGCGAAGCCACGGTGACCCTAAACTGGCCGCTGGCCGCGGCCCTGTCGTTTATCCTGCTGCTGCTGTTCGGCGGCATTATTTTCCTGTATCAACGGGCATTGCGCTCTGTGGAAGGGGAGGGCGCGGCATGACGCGTCGCCGTATCGCGGCCGGCAGGGTTGCCTGGCATGCCCTGATCGCGCTGATTTATCTTTTTCTGCTGGCCCCGATTATCGTGGTGTTGATCATTTCGTTTGATACCCGGCAATATCTCTCTTTTCCGCCGGAAAGCTTCTCCTGGGGCTCCTATCGAAAGGTGCTTGATAATGCTGAATTTATCGCCGCTTTCTGGCGTAGTCTGGTTATTGGCGTCACCGTCGGTACGATTGCCGTCGTCGCCGGCATTCTGCTGGCGCTGGCGATAACCCGCTACCGTTTCCGCGGACGACGGCTAATCGCATTTCTGGTGGCCGCCCCGTTTTTGGTGCCGCATATCGTGCTGGCGGTGGGGCTGATGCTGGTGCTTGCGCCGCTGGGGCTGCTCGATAGCTATGGCGGTATTATTCTGGCTCATCTGGGCATTACCATTCCCTACACCGTGCGCACCATCAGCATGAGCCTGCTGGCGGTTGCTCCCCGGCTGGAAGAGGCGGCGTTGATCCACGGCGCCCGGCCGTTTACGGTATTCCGGCGCATTACCCTGCCGTTAATCCGGCCGGGACTGATAGCGGGCGCGGTGATCGCTTTTCTGATCTCCTTTGATGAGGCCACGCTGTCGCTGTTTATCGTCTCAACCCATACCTCGACGCTGCCGACCGAAATTTATCACTACCTGGAATACTCCACCGACCCGCAAATCGCGGCGCTTTCCGTGATGCTGATTTTGATTTCGGTGCTGGTGGTGGTGATTCTGGAGCGGCTGGTCGGGCTACGCAGGGCGCTGTGAGGCCTCGCTTTTATCCTTCTCGAATAGCGGAAAAAAATATGATGATCGTGGAAACGCAGGCCGGCCGGGTGGACGGCGTGATGGAAAACGGCATCGCCACCTTTCTGGGGATACCCTACGCCGCGCCGATTACTGTGGAAAATCGATTTTGCGCGCCGCAGCCGGCGGCGGCCTGGCCGGGGATCCGCCCGGCGAAAACCTTCGGCAGCGTCTGTCCTCAGCAGCCCACCTATGGGCCGGTGGGCTGCGCCGCCGCCTCGCATCTGGCGGCGGGAAGCGATTTTCTGACCCTGAATATCCGCTCACCCGACCTTGGCGGATGCGCGCCGGTGCTGGTGTGGATCCACGGCGGCGGCTACGCGGTGGGTTCGGCCAATGAAGCCCTGTTGCAAACCGGCGCGTTCGCCGCCAGCGGCATTGTGGAAGTCAGCGTGAATTATCGCCTGGGGGCGCTGGGGTTTATGCATCTGGGCGGCGAATATCCCGATAACCGCGGGCTGTTGGATCAAATCGCGGCATTGCGGTGGGTGCAGCGGAATATCGCCGCCTTTGGCGGCGACCCCCGGCGCGTGACTTTCGCCGGGCGTTCGGCCGGCGGTTTTTCCGTCGCCGCGGTGATGGCGATGCCGCAGGCCGCGGGGCTGTTTTCCCGGGCGTTGCTGCAAAGCGGGGCGAGCACCGCGATCGTTTCGCCGGATGAGGCGCGCAAGGTGACCGCCAGGGTATTGCGCGCGCTGAACGCGGACGCGCGCGATCTGAGGACGGTGCCGCTGGAACGCCTGCTGCTGGCGCAAAAATCCGTTTGCGACGAGTCCTATCACCAGCATGACTATGCGCGGGACGGCGCCATAACCATGCTGGGCGTCCCTTTTGTGCCGGTTATCGACGGTATGTCATTGCCGTCGCACCCGGAGCGGGCGGCGGAAGCCGGTCTGACTGCGCCGGTGCCGATGATGATTGGCTGCACGACGGGAGAATATGTCACCCACTCGCAGATGCATGCGGCGCTGAGCTTTGCCGATGCGGCGCGCCTGCTGGATGCGCGCGTCAGACCCTGCGGACTGAGCGGCGCGGAGATTGTCCGGCGCTATCGGGCGCTGCTGCCCGGCCATAGCGCGCTCGGGCTGTGGCGGGCGATCGGCGGCGATCTGGTTTTTCACAATCCGTCGACCCGTTTTGCCCGGTTTCACGCCCGCCGTCAGCCGGTTTATAAATATCTTTACGGCGCGCTGGCGGCGGATGAACTGGGGGCGCCCCACGGCGCCGAAGCCGGGCACGTGTGGTATCGGGACGGCGCCGACCTCAGCCATCTCAAGCCTTATCAGCGCATCGCGGACGCCGCTTTCGCCCGCGCCCTTCACGCCCTGTGGTCCGCTTTTATTCACCATCAGCGCCCCGCCCATGGAGAGATAAACTGGCCGACCTACAGTGAAAACCAGGCGCGGGTATTACGCCTGACGCCGGAAAAGATCTGGCATGAAGCCGATCCTTTTGCCCGGCGGGTGGAGTGGTGGCAAACGGAATAACCCTGCGCTATCCCGTTCGAGGCGTCATCGGTTATCCGTCGGCGTTCGGCGGGTGAAAAAAAATGCGCGAAAGTGGAAATTTCTACGCTCAGACGCCCGTTTTAGTGCCAGAATAAATGCGTTAAACCGTCGGGCCGTACCTCTAGGGACGGGCAGGCCGATCGCCAACCTTTTAATGCAGCGGGAGATAGTCTAAGGAAAGCATGGAAATCTTTTTTACTATTCTTATTTTGACCCTGATGGTTTCTCTGTCGGGGGTGGTTACACGAATTTTACCCTTTCAGGTTCCTCTGCCGTTAATGCAAATCGCCGTTGGCGCCATCCTCGCCTGGCCCCAGTTCGGTTTGCACGTCGATTTCAATCCCGAGCTGTTTATGGTGCTGTTTATCCCGCCGCTGCTGTTCGCCGACGGCTGGAAGACGCCGACGCGCGAATTTCTCAAGCACGGGCGCGAGATTATAGGTTTGGCGCTGATTCTGGTATTGATTACCGTGGTGGGAGTGGGGTACTTCATCTACTGGATGGTGCCCGGCATGCCGCTGATTGCCGCTTTCGCGCTGGCGGCGGTGCTGTCTCCCACCGACGCCGTGGCGCTTTCCGGCATCGTCGGCGAGGATCGCATTCCGAAAAAACTGATGGGGATCCTGCAGGGCGAAGCGTTAATGAATGACGCTTCCGGCCTGGTGTCGCTGAAGTTTGCCGTCGCCATCGCCATGGGAACCATGGTGTTCAGCGTTTCCGGCGCCACGCTGGCGTTTACTAAAGTGGCGCTGGGCGGGCTGCTGGCCGGCGTGGCGGTCACCTGGCTGTACAGTAAATCGTTGCGCATCATCAGCCGCTGGAGCGGCAACGACGCGGCAACGCAAATCGTATTGCTGCTGCTGTTGCCTTTCGCTGCCTATCTGATCGCCGAGCACATTGGGGTTTCCGGCATTCTGGCGGCGGTCGCTTCCGGGATGACCATCGGCCAGTCCGGGATCATCCGCAATGCGCCGTTGGCGATGCGGCTGCGGGCCAACAGCGTCTGGTCGATGCTGGAGTTCGTGTTTAACGGCATGGTGTTCATTATGCTGGGACTGCAACTGCCGGGCATTCTGGATACCTCGATCACCCAGGCGGAGCTGGATCCGACGGTGGAAACCTGGATGCTGTTCACCGATATCGCGGTGATTTATGCGGCGCTGCTATTTTTGCGCTTTGGCTGGCTGTGGATGATGAAAAGATTCAGCCTGCATATCCAGAAAAAGAAGCCGATGGTGTTTGCCGAATTCACCACCCGCGAACTGTGGATCTCCTCCTTTGCCGGCGTACGCGGCGCCATTACGCTGGCGGGCGTGCTCTCCATTCCCCTGCTGCTGACCGACGGCACCGCTTTTCCGTCGCGTTATCAACTGGTGTTTATCGCCACCGGCGTGATCCTGTTTTCCCTGCTGTGCGGCGTACTGGCGCTGCCGCTGCTGTTGCGGGGAATCGTGATGGCGGATAAGGCGGTGTACGTCAAAGAGGAACGCATGGCGCGTGCCGCCGTAGCGGAAGTGGCCATCAACAGCCTGCATAAAATGGAAGAGCGGCTGGCCGCCGATCGTGAAGAGAATATTGACGAGCAGGTGCTGAAGGAGGTCAGCGCCAGGGTGATCGGCAATTTGCGCCGGCAAATCGCCGATCAGGGCGATCCGGAACACAATCTGCTGGTTGAAAATCTGGAGCGCCGTTTCCGGCTGACGGCGCTGAATTCGGAACGAGCGGAGCTTTATCACCTGCGCGCCACTCAGCAAATCAGCAATGAAACGCTGCAAAAGATGCTGCGCGAACTGGATCTGCTGGAGGCGGTGCTGAGCGAAAGGGAATAAGGTTGAGGTAAGGTTACGTCCTATCCCGTTGATTTTTATCTTCCCTGCTATTCCCCGCCGCTCCGCCGGCGGGGGTCTTGCTCAATCTTTGGGCGCAAAATTCCTCCCGGCGATGGTAAATAACTTGTCACTAAATGATAATGATTGTTATTATCCGCCTAATAATTCTTAAATAGCTGTTTTCTGCTGACGCCGCGCCGAACGGTGCGTCATCGGCGTTGCCTGTTATGGCGCCTGAAATAATAAATAGACATTAACCATAAATTAAATAGGCGAATAGCCGTGGTAGGGGAAAAATATGCGCGTACTGGTGGTTGATGATGATTCTGTACTGTGCCATTGGTTGGGCTCCAAATTACATTCGCACGGTTACTCCTGTCGTATGGTGCATGACGGCGCACACGCGTTAAAAGCAATAAAGGACGAAGTTTATGACGTGGTGCTGCTGGACCGAATGCTGCCGATTATGGACGGGTTTACCGTGCTGCGTGAATTACAGGGATCGCGTCACCCGCCGATAATGCTGCTTTCCGCCCTGGATCGCGATGTCGACCGGGTGATGGGACTGGAGCTGGGAGCGGAAGATTATCTCGGCAAACCATTTAATTTTAATGAACTGAGACTGCGTCTGGATATTATGGCGCGGCGCGGTAAACGCCATGCCGATAATTCCTCGGTACTGACGTTTGAAGATCTGCAACTCGACCGTCTGCAACGGGTCGCCTGGCGTGGCGGTCAGCGCATCGACCTGACGGATAAAGAAATCAAGCTATTGATTATACTGATGGAAAATCCCGGGCAGGCGATTACGCGCACCATGCTGCTGGAGCGCGTATGGGGCTATCATTTCGATCCGCAGACCAATTTGATCGATGTGCACATGTCGAAACTGCGGGCGAAAATTGATAAAGGTTTCCCGCGGCCGTTAATTAAAACGCTAAGAGCGATGGGCTATGCGTTGGGTTCTGTTGACAAGGATAGAACGAATGCCGGCAGCGACGCTGAATAAAATAAAAATAAAGAAGCTGGGGCGCCGCTGGCAGCTAAAAATAAAACACTGGCAATTAATAGGGGCAAACCAATATCCCGGTTTTTTATCCACCTCCAATTTCCGGCAGGCGATCACTATTGTTTTTTTATTTTTACTGATGATGCTGATGTGTATTATCGGTTTCAGTTCGTTAAGTGAAACGCTAATCAGAACCCATGTCCGTGAAGTTATTCTGGGTAATATTTATGATTACTCCATGCAGGCGCGTTTAACCAATGCCGAACGTCTGATTACCCATCTGCGGCAGGATAATCAGGCCAAAAACGATGAGCTGCCGTTATTTCTTATCATAAATAACCGCGGCGACATCCTGTATCATACCCATCCGCTGAAAAACCCGCCCGGCGCTGACTGCCGGATGGATGTCGCCTGCCTGAAGGCGATCTTCTCCAGCAAAAACGATCCCGATCTGATTGGCCTATCGGTAATGCTTGACGACGGCGGGGTGCTTTTCACCGCCTATAACATCCGTCCGATGCTGGAGCGGGTGCGCACTATCCCGCTGGTGGCCGGGGCCGGGCTGTTTATCGTGCTGTTGTTTTGTCTGTTCGTCAGCCGCCACTTCAGCCTGCGGAGTTTGCGCAGCGTTGAACAAATCCGCGCCGCGCTGCATCGCTACAGCACCGGCGAGCAGCAGGTGAGGATGCCGTTGTCACCCTATGGCGATGATTTTGACACCCTGAGCGCGGATATCAACCAGAACCTGGAGCGTATCGAACGCCTGATGGAGCAGGTGCGCAGCACCTCCAGCCATATCGCCCATGAGCTGCGCACTCCGTTGACGCATCTGCAAAACCGGTTGTTTAACCTGACGGAACGCGTCGGCCCGCACGGCGAACTGCATGACGAACTGCATCTGGCGCTGGGCGAAGTGCATAAAATCCTCGGGCTGTTCCGCACGGTGATGCGCATCGGCGAGATTGAAAGCGGGCGCTGCATTCACCAGTTTGAGCGCATTGAAGCGCGGCCGCTGCTGGAAGAGATCGCCGAATATTATCAGCCGCTGGCCGAGGAGCGCGGCTGCCGTCTGGTGATCGACGTTAACGCCGGCATTCCGCTGTTTGGCGACCGCGCCTTGCTGTTTCAGGCGCTGGCCAATCTGATTGAGAACGCCCTGAAATACGCCTCCCACGGCAAGTACATCACCCTGAGCGTAAAACTGTACCGCGGCTGGATGGCGCTAAGCGTCGCCGACCGCGGGCCGGGCATCCCCGCGGAGCAGCATGAGAAGGCGTTGCAGCGTTTTCAGCGACTGAATGCCTGGCCGCAGCAGCCCGGTTACGGGCTGGGACTGTCGCTGGTGAAAGCCATCGCCGATCTGCACGGCGGCAAACTCTGCCTGGAGTCGGCCAATCCCGGATTGAACGTCTATCTGTGTCTTAAACGCGGCTAAACGCGTGAATACCCCCGCAAAAAATCGGCATATTTATTATCATTACACAGGCTGTGTATTTTTTTTACTTATTGATTTATATGGTTAATTAGGTGTATTAAAAGATTAACTAATATTAATGTTCCGCGTCTTGTAGTGCTTGATAATAAGTCTCATTATTACTCTTATTAGCGTCATGGCGCCCGTTATTCGCCATGGCTCCTTTAGCTGCGGATAAGAGATCTTCCCATGAATAATATGCGAGCAAAATTAGCGTCCTTCCTGCGCGATGAAAGCGGTGTGACGGCGATTGAATACGGCATTCTGGCGGCGGCGATGGCGGCGGCAATCGGCGCCATTTTTGGCAGCGACGGTATTTTTGTCCAGGCGCTGAATGAGAAGTTCAGCGAAATCGCCGACCAGATCACCGGCGCGGGCACCAGCGGATCCGGCAGCTCGGGAACGGCGAAATAACTCCAGTGGCGGCGTATTACGCGCACTGGCTGCAAACGGCATTACTGGCGGGATGTTTGCTGTGGTGCATGGGCACCGACCTGCTGGCGCGCAAAATACCCAATCAGGCGGTATTGATTTTACTGGCGGGCTGGCTGTTGTTCGCTCTGCTGAATGTGCTGCAGGCCGGCGGGCCGCATATGCCGCGGCTGTGGCAGGCGCTGTGGGCGTTGCCGGGCGCGGCGGCGGTGCTGATTATCGGTTTTCTGCTTTTCCTTACCGGCAGGCTCGGCGCCGGGGATGTGAAGCTGATGAGCGTTTTATGCCTGTGGGTGGGGCATGGGCAGCAGATCGTTTTCGTGATGATCACCGCGCTGGCGGGGGGCGTGCTGGCGCTGTGCCTGCCGCTGCTCAATACCGCGCCCGGCGCGGTCACCATGGGTATTCAAACCACCAACAGGATATTTAAAAGCCGGTTCCCCATGCCGCCTGCTTTGCCGGCCGACCTTTCGCAGGGCATCCCCTATGGGATAGCCATTGCATTTGGCGCGATGTACGTGCTGATTTTTCCCTTGTTTTAATTCTGTCGCTGTTTTTAAGACGCGCACGGCTGAGGTAGGCAAGTTGCCATGAAAGTTAACTCTACATACGTACTGTCAGGGGCGCTGATCCTGGCAGGGATTGTTGCGCTGCTGGTGCGCGGCCATTTATCGTCACCGCCGCCCGCGCCGCCGCAGGCGGAGGTAAAAGCCCCGCCGCAGACCGCGGTGCTGGTGGCGGCGAAGGATCTGCATCCCGGTGATTTTCTTGATTCATCCTCTCTGCGCTGGCAGGTCACGGCAGAACCGGTATCCCGTACTTTTAATTTTATCCGCGGTAAAGACAGCGAGGCGTCCCTGTTCGGCGCCACCCTGCGCGAAACGATGCCCGCAGGCACGCCGCTGAACAGCAATGTGGTGGTAAAGAAGGATGAACCGGGATTTGTCGCCGCCGTGCTGCGTAAAGGCATGCGGGCGATCTCGATTCCCACCAGCGCCGTAGCCAGCAACGCCGGGCTGGTCGCCGCGGGCGATCGGGTCGACATCATTCTCAGCCTGGAAAGAGACGAACAGCCGGAGCCGGCGCCAAGCCGCACGCAGTCGATCGTGCCCCCTATGCTGGCGTCGCAAACCATCGTGCGCGACCTGCGGGTGCTGGCGCTGAATAATCAAACCGATACCGATGTGCGTCCCCGGCAGGATGTTGAGCCGGAAGCCGGCGGCGCGCCGAACGCCAACGCCAGAAACCGCCAGTCCGCCGCCGGCAACCGGCCGCGCGCGGTCAGCTACCAAACGGTAACGGTTGAAGTGACGCCGAAACAGGCCGAAGTGCTGTCGGTGGCGAAAGAGCTGGGCATGTTGCATCTGGCCTTGCGCAGCACCACGCCGGAGGACGCGGACGATGCGCAGACCGGCCGCTCCGACGTGACGACATTATCGCAAACCACCGATATTTATAACGGCCTGTCCGGCGGCGGTCATCAGGTCAAGGTGTTCCGCGGCGAGAACAAAGATGTGCTGACGTTCCCATCCCGATAGGACGAGCAATCAATCCGGCAGTCTCTGAATCGCTCAGGCAGGCTGTTGACGGAAAAATGAAGCCCATTACGGAAATTAAGTAAATGACGATGTTTTCCCTGTTTTTGAAAGCGGATTTTTGGGATACGTGTAAACGATTGCCTGCCGCCTGCTGGCTGGCAATGATGTTCATGCCCGCGACGGCTTTCAGCGCCGGCGTTTCCGAAGTTGCCGAAACCCATGTGGTGCATATGACCGTGCATCAGGGACGGTTATTACAGCTTGACGCTTTGCCGGACAGCGTGCTGGTGGCCGATCCGCAAATCGCCAGCTTTGAACTGCCCTCGCCGGGCAATCTGTTTATTTACGCTAAAAGCGTGGGCACCACCACGCTGTACGCCATGGACGAAAACGGCAACGTTATCAACGCGATCCGCATCGTTTCCGAACATGATCTGAAAGCCCTGCGCGAGCGGATGAAGCGGGAGTTCCCCGGCGCGGATATCCAACTGGAAGCCTCGGTGCCGAGCGGCGTTATCGTACGCGGCAGCGTGGACACCCCGCAGGACGCTAAACGGGTGATCGACAGCGTGCAGGCTTATATCAGCGCCTCTACCGCTGCGGGCGGCGGCGCGGCAGGCGGTGGCGGCGGCAGTGCGAATCTGCCCGGCAGCAGCGAATCGTCCGGCAAGGTCATCAACCAGCTAAAAATCAAAACGCCGTCGCAAATCAATATCCGCGTACGGGTGGTGGAAGTGTCGCGCAATCTGACCCACGAACTGGGCTTTAACTGGGAAGCGTCCCTGAACCGGGGCAGCGGCGTTATCGGCGCGGGCACCGGCACCCTGAGCAACTTCTTTGATTCCGGCACCGGGGCCTTTACCCGGGCGGACGGCAGCAACTTCCTCGGCTTTAACCTCAGCGGCGGCGACGGTTCGCTCAGCACCTTGCTGTCCGCCATGAACAAACAGGGCATGGCGTCGGTGCTGGCGGAACCCAACCTGACGGCCATGTCCGGCGAAACCGCCGCCTTTGCCGCCGGCGGCGAGGTGCCGGTGGTCATTATCACCAACAACAACGTCAATATCGATTACAAGGCGTACGGGGTGATCCTGCGCATGACGCCGACCCTGCTCTCCGCCAACCGCATCAGCCTGCATATTGCGCCGGAAGTCAGCGAACTGACCTCGGTGGGGGCGGTCACGCTGGAAGGGGGATCGACCATCCCGGCGCTGACCGTGCGCCGCGCCGACACCACGGTGGAGCTGGCCAGCGGGCAGAGCTTCGCGCTGGCGGGCATGCTGCGCAGCTCCAACAGTCAGACCGTTACCGGCGTACCGGGGCTAAGCAACATTCCGATGTTTGGCCGCCTGTTTGAAAACGAAGCCTCCAGTCATGAGGAAACCGAACTGGTGATTATCGCCACCGCCTATGTGGTGGAGCCGGTGAGCGCGGGCGAACTGCAAACGCCGGGGCAGGGGGTAAAAACGCTGGACTCGGCAATGCCCAGCTACGGCGCGGTAGGTTACCTCTACTGAACCTGATGATGAAACGGTGAAAAAATGAATAACCAGAATAACGCGATAAAACCGTCAGCCGGTTCGCTACGCAGCCTGACCGTCTGCGCCGTCTGTCTGTTGCTGGCGGCCTGCGGCGATAGTTCGGTGAACAGCCAGCGTCTGCAACGTTACGAGCAGCCGGCGCTGGCGCCGATTGAGGTTCGTCCCTCCTCGCTGGCGGTAACGTTGCAGGTGGCGGCGAACGGGCGCGGCTTTACCCCGGAATCCCTTAAACAGCTCAATGTGATGCTTAAAGATCAGGGGCGGCTGTCGCAACAGACGCTGACGCTGATCCCGCGCAGCGCGCGCGGCGAACACATGGCCGGGCGGCTGGCCAGCGTATTGAAAAATGCCGGCGCCGACGCGCGCAAAGTGAAACAGATGCGGCTCTCTTCCGCCGCCGGCCAGTCCGGCGACCTGGAGGTGATCTCCGAAGCGCTGGCGGTGAAAACCGCCCGCTGCCAGGTGAACGATGCGGACTTGCTGATGGTGAAACCGTTCGACGGCGTGGGATATCTGGGCTGCGCGACGCAAAACAACCTGGCGATGATGGTGGCGGAGCCCCGCGATTTGATTCAGGCGAAAGCGCTGGATGCCGCGGACGGCGTAATAGCGGTCAACAGCATCGAACGCTATCAGGCCGATGAGGTGAAAGAGCTCATCGACATCAACTTTGATGAAGATTAAGGGAGCGGCGTGCCATGAGTGAAGTAACCCTTTCTCCCTCGGCCGACGGTGACGAACCGGCGCTGCCGCTGGTGGCGTTTGTGCATGAAGAGCATGAGGTCGCCGAGGTCGGCGACCAGCTGGCGCGCCTGAAGCAGCATGACGCCCCGGTGAGGGCGGGCGGCATCGCCGCCGCGCGTCAATGGTGCGAGCAGAACCCGCCGCCGCGCATTCTGCTGGTGGATTTGGACGGCGCGCACTGGCCGCTGCCGGCGCTGGAGGAGTTGCTCAGCGTGTGCGGCCCCACCAGTCAGGTGATTACCACCGGCAGAGAGCAGGACGTCGGTCTGTATCGGGCGCTGTTGCAGGCGGGGGTGGCGGACTATCTGGTCAAGCCGTTCACGCTGGATCTGCTGGCGTCGACGCTGGCGAAATGCGAAGGCCGGCAGGCCGGCCCGGAATACGCCCGCACCGGACGGACCATCGCCGTGGTCAGCGCCAGCGGCGGCGACGGCGGCAGCACGGTGGCGATGGGCTTAAGCCGGCTGCTCTCCGGCGAGCGTCGCCTGCCGGTGGCGCTGGTGGATTTCGACCGCCGCAACGGCGATCAGCTGCTGTTGCAGGGGCAAAGTGAAGACGCCGGGCTGGCCGCGGTGCTGGGTACTCAGGAGCTGGATGCCCGGCTGCTGCAGCGCGCCATGCTGCGCATCGACACCCGCTTGCATCTGCTGGCGCAGAAACCCGATCTGGGGGAGCTCAGCCCGGTCGAGGTGGATAACGTGCTCAATCTCGGCGGCACGCTGTGCCGCATGTTTAACCAGGTTATCTGGGATCTGCCCAGCAGCTACCCCGCCGGCGCGCTGGAGGTGCTGACCTACGCGGATCTGCGCATCATCGTCACCGAGCTGACGCTGCAGGATGCCCGCAACGTGCGGCGCGTGCTGCATGAAATCGGCGATGAGAGCGAAGGGCAGCGGCTGCTATTGGTGCATAACCACAGCCGCTTCGCCGGCGCCGCGCCGCTCAGCCGCGAGCAGTTCGAGCAGTTCACCGGGCGGAAAATCGACCTGGCGCTGCCCCATGCCGGCCATGCGTTGGCGCAGAGCCTGACGCTGGGGGCGCTGAATCTGGCGGCGGCGCCGGCCTTTCAGCAAGGGCTGCGCCAACTGGTCGATCTGGCCTGCGGCGTGCGCGCCAGACCGGCGGAAAAACGCTGGTTCGCGCGCTGGTTAAAACGCGCCTGAGGCCGCTGACATTGCCGATTTATCAAAAGGTTAAAGAGTATGCTGATTCGTAAAAACAATTCGTATAAAAACAATCTGCAAAAAGGCGAGGCGCCCAGCGGCGCTCCCCACTCTGCGGCGGCGGCCAACGTCACCGAACTGAAAGCGCGCCCGGCGGCGGAAAACCGGGCGCAGCCCGCGGCGGGCAATCCGGGCGCATCGACGCCGGCGGCGCGGCAGACGGACGGCCGCACCGGCCAGCGGCGTTTAATCCGCGCGCAGCTTTACGATCAGATCGACGCCGGCAAAGCGGCGATGATGGGGCGCGATAAGCTACTGGTGCAGATCGAAACGGTGATCCGCCGGATTTGCGACGAGCAGCGTTTGCAGCTTTCCCGCCAGGAGGAAGAGGCCATCGCCGCGGAAATGCTGGATGAGATGACCGGTATCGGTCCGATCCAGCCGCTGCTGGCCGACGATACGGTCAACGACATTCTGGTGAACGGCGCCAATCAGGTGTTTGTCGAGCGCTTCGGCAAGCTGGAGCTCTCGCCCATCACCTTTATCGACGAAGAACATGTCTTCAACACCGCGCAGCGTATCGCGGCGGCGGTGGGCCGGCGCATCGACGAGGCCAGTCCGATGGTGGATGCCCGCCTGCCGGACGGCAGCCGCGTCAACGTGATTACCTATCCGCTGGCGATTGACGGCACCACCATCTCCATCCGTAAATTTATGCGCCGCAACCTGTCGCTGGAAGCGCTGGCGGAAAGCCGCTGCATGTCGTACGCCATGGCCGACGTGCTGAACAAGGCGATGCAGGCGCGGGTGAACGTGATTGTCTCCGGCGGGACGGGGGCGGGGAAAACCACGCTGCTCAACGCGCTGTCGCAAAAGATCGGCAGCGACGAACGCATTATCACCATTGAGGACGCCGCCGAACTGCAACTCCAGCAGGAGCACGTGATCCGGCTGGAAACGCGTTCGGTAAGCGCCGAAGGCACCGGGCGGGTCGACCAGCGCGACTTGATGCGCAACGCGCTGCGTATGCGGCCCGATCGCATCATCCTCGGCGAAGTGCGCGGCGGCGAAAGTTTCGACATGCTGCAGGCGATGAATACCGGGCACGACGGCTCGCTGTGCACCGTTCACGCCAATACCTCGCGTGATTCGATCCAGCGCCTGGAAAATATGGTGATGATGGCGAATATGCAACTGCCGCTGATGGCGATCCGCCGGCAGATCGCCAGCGCGGTGCATCTGATCGTGCAGATCGAGCGTATGCGCGACGGCGTGCGCCGGGTGGTGTCCATCACCGAGGTGTGCGGCATGGAAAATGAAGTGATTCAGCTACAGGACCTGTTTACTTTCCAGATTAAGGGTAAAGACGGGCAGGGCCTGTTGACCGGCGACTATGTGCAGCATATTCAGCGCCCGCAGTTCTACAGCGATAAAGCGCATCTGTTTGATGCGCCGTGACGGATTGAGGAGACGCCGATGACCCCCTTATTGCTGAACCTGGTGACGCTGCTGGTATTTTGCGGCGTGCTGCTGTCGGTGCTTGCCGTTTATTTCTGGCAAAAGGCGCGTCAGCGCCGGGCGCAGCGCGAACAGCGCTGGCGGCGGATCCTGGCCGACGTCGAGCCGCCGCCGGCGCGGCAGGTCTCCGACTCCATTCTGCGCGATGAGATAAAAACGCCGCTGATGCAGGTGCCGCTGCTGGGGCGCTGGCTGGCGGGGATCTGGTCGCAGCTGGCGTTTATCGGCTGGAAAAAAAACCTGCGCCGGCGGGCGCTGATACTGGCGGCGCCTTCGCTGCTGCTGGGAATGGCGCTGGGCCAGCGAACCCTGCTGCCGTTGACGCTGGGGCTGCTGTTTTCCCTGCTGCTGTTCGCCTGCGTCGGCGCCCTGCTGTTTCGCGCCACGCTGCAAAAGCACCTCAAGGCGCTGCGTGAAAGCCTGCCGGAAGCCATTGACGCCATCACCCGCAGCTGTCGGGCCGGGGTGCCGGTGGCGAATACCTTCGCCATCGTGGCGGAGCATCTGACCGGCCCGCTGGCGGCCGAATTTAAAACCATCGACCACTGGCTGAAGCTGGGGATCCCGCTGCGCCAGGTGATCCAGACGTCGGCCGGTCGGGTGCCGATGGCGGAATACCGCTTTTTCGTGGTGATTTTGATTATCAATCAGGAAGCCGGCGGCCGCCTGGGGGAGACGCTGGAACGGCTCTCCGCCACGCTGCGCGATCGCCGCGAGTTGCAGCTCAAGGTGCAGTCCAAAACCTCCGAAGCGCGGGCGTCCGCCAAGATTGTCGCGGCGCTGTTTCCCTGCTGTCTGGCCTATTTGTATATGAAGTCCCCGGATGATTTCAATTTCCTGTTTGCCGATCCAGTGGGAACGACGGTGCTGATTTACGCCCTGTGCAGCGTCTCCCTGGGGATGCTGGTCACTCATTTTATGGTCAAGCGGATAAGCTGAGGACGAGGGAAGAGCCCATATGACGGTATTTAGCGATCCCTTATTACTGCTGGCGCTGGGGCTGATCGGCGCCGGGATATGCCTTGCCCGCTACCACGGCGGACAGCGGCGGCATCGCCAACTGGCGGAGCGCATGCGGGCGCATCTGCCCAGCTCCCCTATAGGGGAGTCCTCTCAGGATTCTATCCTGAGAGGACAGGGAACAATCCTCGCTCCCTGGCTGGAAAAAATTCTTTTACCGATAGCGCAACAGGGCTATCGCCTGTCCGGATCCGATCGGGATCGTCTTAACCTGCGCCGCCTGCTCGACCTGGCCGGCTTTCGCCGCCACGAAGCGGTGGGCTGGCTGGTGATGGGCAAATTTTTCGTCGGCTTGCTGTGCGCCGTGACGCTGGTGTGGGGCTGGCTGCCGCCCGCCGACCGGCTCGGTATGACCGGCATCGCCGCCGGGCTGATCGGCTTTTTTGTCGGCGCGCTGCTGCCGGAGTGGTGGCTGAAATGGCGCGCCGCCAGCCGGGGCGAAAAGCTGGCGCGCGCGGTGCCGGACGCGCTGGATCTTATGGTGGTGTGCGCCGAAGCCGGATTGCCCATCGGCCGCGTATTGCAGGTGGTATCGAAAGAGCTGGGGCTGTCGTCGCCGGAAATGGCCGACGAGCTGCATTACACCGCCGCCGAGTTGCAGATCCTCTCCGATCGCACCCAGGCGATGATCCATCTGGCGGAAAGAACCCGGGTGGCGGAAATAGAAAGTATGGTCGCCACGCTGATCCAGGCCGAACGCTACGGCACGCCGCTGTCGCAGGCGCTGCGCACCATCGCCGATGAAAGCCGCAAGACGCTGCTGCTGACGCTGGAGGAAAAAGCGGGCAAATTGCCCGCCCAGCTCAGCGTGCCGCTGATGGCGCTTATCCTGCCGCCGATTATCGCCATTATGGCGTCGCCCGCGCTGGTGCGGGTGATTCGGCTGCTGGCGCAGTAGCGGCGGGGCGGGGTGGGAAAAAACGCGGCGGAATTCGTCGTCTCCGCGCAGGCGTCCGTCATCCCCGCGCAGGCACCCGTCATCCCCGCGCAGGCTCCGTCATCCCCGCGCAGGCGGGGATCTCAGGCGACACCGGGTTGTCTGGAATCTTACAGCAGAAAAAGAAGGTACTGAGGGTATGCGAACATGTTTGATCGGGTGAAAAAAATGGCGACCGGATGCCGCTGGGGCGCTCGTCTGTTGCTGGTGCTGCTGTTGGGCGCGCTGCTGGCGGGGTGCGGCAGCTCAATGGCGATTAAGGGCACCAAAGATGAGGGGCTGCGCCTGGCGCGGTTATTGCGCGATCAGGGCCGCATTGAGGCGGCGACGGAGGTCTATGCCCGCATGGACGGCCGCGGAGAGCTGCAAGGAACCGAACTGCTGGAGTACGCCAGCGTGGCGGCGCCGGTGCGTCAGCCGCAGCAAACGCTGGAGCTGTACGGCCGCGCCCGCCATGAGCTGGGCGCTACCGACAGGCTGAAACCGCAGGAGGCGCTGGCGATCTGCCTGGGAATGGGACGCGCGCAGCTGGCGCTGGGGCGCCATACGCTGGCGCAGAAAGATTTCGCCTGTGCGCTGAAGGCGCAGCCGGACAGCGTCGGCGCGCTTAACGGCATGGGCGTGGTGCTGGAGGCGGCGGGCAGACACGGCGAAGCCCGTCAGCTGTTTGAAAAGGCGTTGCAGGTTAACCCGGCGGACGTGGCGGCGATAAACAATCTGGCGCTCTCCTGGCTGGCCAGCGGCGAGGCGGACAAAGCCATCGGCTTATTGCGATCGGTGGATAACGGCAACCCGGCCGGCAAGCTGAATCTGGCGCTGGCCTATCTCTACGCCGATCGCCAGGACGAGGCGCGCGGTACGCTGGCGACCATCGCCCAGCCGCGGTTTATCGACGGGCTGATGGAGACGCTGCAGCAGCGTTTACGGCAGATGCGCCAGCAGAACAACGGCGGCGAAACGCTGCTGCTCTCCAGCCGTCAGCGTTTACAGCTTAGCAATCCCGAGTGATGAAGATGCGGCGGCGTGACGGTGAGAGTTGGCGCAGTACGCGCGGCGCGATCGCCGTGGAAGTGGCGTTTCTGGTGCCGGTGGTGCTGGTGGGGGTGATGATGCTGTTCGAACTGGCGCGTATCGCGCTGGTGATCGCCGTGGGCAGCGCCGCTCTGGATAAGGCGGTACAGACCTTCCGCCTCGACGATCTCAACGCCGACAGCGCCGAACAGATGGCGAGCAACCTGAAAGAGCGGATGATCGACGCGGCTTACGGCTATCTGCGGGAAGAGGATCTCACCGTCAGCGTGTTGCACTTCGACAATCTGAGCCAGCTTGGCGGCCTGACCGTCAATACCGGCGACGAAGAGGCGGATGACAGCGAAGTCGGCGGCACCTTGCCGGTGTGGTCGGTGACGGTGCAAATTCAGAAGGCGTTTATTACCCCGCTGCCCGAGGTGCTGACGCTGGGCGACACCTTCCGCTACCAGTACAAACATGTTTTCGGTACGGAACTGCGTAATGACTAGCGTAAGAGAAGCGTTACGCCGCTTCCGGCGCGCGCGGCGCGGCTCCGCGGCGGTGGAAACCGCGCTGGCGCTGCCGATTGTGCTGGCGATCGGCACGCTGTGCGCGGACATCTATAGCGTGAATCTGGAGCGGGAGCGGATGGAGCAGCGCGCCGGCGCCATCGTTTCCGTGCTGAGCCGGCAACGGGATCTGACGCAGGAAGGCCTGCAGGGGCTGCTGGACGAGGTATTGCCGCAGGAGAGCGAACAGGGCGAATACCAGTTGCTTATCAGCAACGTGCGCCAGACCGGGGCGCTGTACTGGCAGCTGAATCGCGGCAGTTCGCAGAATGTGTGCCCCGATAATCAGGCGGCTTACGGCGCGACCTATCCCGGCGAACTGCCGGAAAAAGAGGAAGAGGACGGCAGCGAAAGCGTCGCCATGCTGGTGGTGGAGCTATGTCGTCAGGGCCGGGATATCTCGCTGCTGGGCGGACTGTCGCTGAGTAACCTGCTGCACGTCACGCAGGTAAACCGGACGGCGGACGGCGTGATTGCGCTGGATCTCGCGCTGGGGCGCGAAGCGGGGCAGCCGGAAGAGGAGTATGCGGACAATGAAGAGTAATACCGGCGGCCGTGGGCGGCGCTTAATGGGCGCGCTGGGCGTTTTCCTGCGTCAGGATCGCGGCGCGGGCACGGCGTTTTATGTGCTGGGAACCATGGCGCTGCTGGTCACCGCCGCGTTTATCGTCGACTCCTCCATCGCCACCGGCGACGCGTCGCAGGTTAAGCGCGCCACCGACGCCGCCGCGCTGGCGGTGGGGCATCAGGCGGTGGCGAGTAACGAACGCAATCAGGATTTCGATCGGGAACAGATTAACGCCCTGGCCTATGAGTACGTCCGCGCCAACCTGGGTATAAACGACAAGCTGGCGGATGAGTTCTCGCCGGATAAGGTCAGCGTCAGCGCCGGGCGCAGCGGTGATAATTACCCGACCTATACCGTGACCGCGACCTTTGCCACCGATCCGGAATTGTTGGATCTGAACAGCCGGGAACAGCAGATCCATTCGACGGTGGAGGTGCGCACCGCCTCACTGGAAGTGGCGCTGGCGATGCCGAATGCCTATACGGCCAGCAACGGTGCGGATAATCTGGCCGCGTTGCGTAACTTTGGCCGCTACCTTGCCGAATTGCTTATCGAAGAGAGCGACAATGTCTGGCTGGCGCTGGTGCCTTATGCCGGCAGCGTCAGCGTATATGATGAGCGCCGCCCGGCGCTGATCCGGCAATGGGCTTCATCGGAGGGGATCACTCCTCCCGGCCTGGCGGTGGTGGAGCCTTCCATCAGCAACAACGTTCTGGCGGACGGCCGCATCCCGGATCGTCGCGCCAACTTGCTGTGCCTGTATCGGGGCATGGACGTCGGTGAAAACTATTTCTGGGAACAGGCGCCGACGGGCCGGTTTATGGTCTCGTTTCAACTTCGCGCCGAGGTTGATAATCCCTATTCGGTTCTGGTGGGGTCGAACCGTCCGGTCAATAGCTATATTCAATATTCTCGCGGTCAGGTAGTCAATCAAGGCGATCGGATGCGCACCTCTCCTGATTGCCCCGTCGCGCCGCTGCTCCCGCTAAGCAACGATATCGAAGCCATTCAATCCCGGCTGGATGAGATGCGCCTGCCGGGATCGTCATCCAACAATTTTGATCTGGCGCTGGGATGGAGCGCCATGGCGCTGGCTCCGGCATTCCGGGGAAGCGAGGGCTGGGATCTGGATGACGATCTGCCGAAGGATTTTAGTGAAGACGGCGTCAGGCGCACCAAAGCGATAATCATGCTTATCAACGGCTCGTTCACCTCGTTCGGCAGCGGTTCCGCCGAAGTCACGCCTCGCCTGAGCGAGCTATGTTCCAGCTTTCGGCGGCGCGACCTCAAGGTTTACCTGATCGTCGTAAATCCGTCCGAAGCCTTTAACCTGGTCGCCAGACCGGGATTGGCAACCTGCTCGGAGAGTAGTTCAGACCAGACCTATCTTACGGATGTCGATTTTGCCGGCGGGGAAAACGACATTCAGCAGCGTCTGGAAGAGATTGCCGACGAGTTGTTTCAACAGAGCAGCCAGGTGAGATTGATCGAATAATCGCGCCGACCTTACACCATTTTGACTTGCGGAAAACTACGATGACAATACGCCAACCCACACCTCGTTACCGTCAGGCCATGCTGCTCGAACCGCGCATGATGTTCGATGCCGCCGCCGTGACCACGGCGGCCGATGTCGCGGCCACGGTCGCGGCCACGGATACCACGCCGGGCGTCGATGCCACCCCGGTGCGGGCCGCCGTCGCGATTACCGACAGCAGCGACAGTTTTCCCGCCGTGGATCTGTTCAGCGACGTTACCGTGACGCGCGATAGCGGCGACCAGAATCTGACGGAGTTGGTCATCACGGTTAACCGCAGCGGCGCCAATCAGGCGCTAACCATCGACGGCGCGCAAATAAAACTGCAGTCTGGCGAGGGCAGTACCGACGGCGGCTACAGTTACCAGGTAACGGTGAGCGGCGACGCCGCCGTCATTACCGTCAGCATCGAGTCGGCGCTGGAGGGGGGCACGCCTCAAGCCGCCGCGGCCTTGATCGACGGCATCGCTTATCAACCTCTGGATAATACCGTCGAAAGCGGGGCGGTCACCGTCACCCTGAAAACCCTGAGCGACGCCAGCGACAGCGCCACGCTGGACATCAGTTCCACCGTTACCGTCGACAGCCGCGTCAACGTCGCGCCGGTGCTGTCCGACGACGGCGCGCTGGAGCCGGCCGAGTCTTTCACCATCGACGATCTTGGCGATAATGTGAAGGTGGTTTACGCCGGCGGCGGCGACTACGCCTACGCCGCCGGAGACGGCGTGTTGTCGGTGTTTGCCGTCGACGACGCCGGCCGCCTGACGCTGGTCGGCACCAGCGCCGTGGAGGGGCTGGGCAGCGTGGCCGATATGGCGATCGGCGCCGACGACCAGTCGCTCTATCTGGTTAACGGCGGCAGCGGCGACGTTTATGCCGTGAGTCTGGCCGATGACGGTTCCCTGGGCGAGGTGGCGACCGTTTCGGCCGGCGACACCACGCGCAATATCGCCCTCTCTTCCGACGGCGCATATGTCTATGTCACCTTGCAAAACAACGGCATGGCGGTCTTCGCGCGCGACGGCGATAGCGGCGCGCTCAGTCGGATTCAGATTGTCAGCGAGGATGAGTTGGGCGTGGCGCGGGCGGAGACGGTGGTCAGCGCCAACGGCTACCTGTTCGTCATCGGCGATCGAAGTTCGTTCGTGGCCTACACGGATACCCTGTCGGTGCTGAAGATCAATGACGACGGCACGCTTACCCGCATCGATTCAATCACCGCCAGCGCCGTGCGTTCCAGCAGTTCGACCTACCTGATGGCCGTCAGCGAGGATGCCGCTTTCCTGTACCTGGGCAGCAGCGCGGACAACAGCATACAGGTCTACCGCTTCAGCGACGGCGCGCTCACCCTGCAAAGCACGCTGAGCCTTGACGGTATTTCCGGCATCGCCCTGAGCCGCGAAGGCGGCCTGCTGTATGCGGTTACCTCCGGCGGCGCCATCAGCCTGTACGCGGTGGACGGGAAGGGCGCCCTGACGCTGGTCAGCAGCATCGCCGGCGGCGGCGCCAGCGATATCGCCGTCTCCGGCGACGGTCTGTCCGTGCTGGTGGTCGGCGGCGGCGGGGTAAGCCGCTACAGCGCCGCGCAGACCCTCGATCGGGGCGCTTACGCCGCCTTCGCCGATGGCATAACGCTGGCCGACGGCAACTTCGACGCGCTGAACGGCGGCGCCGGCAACTATAACGGCGCCGGCATCACCGTCAATGCCAACGTGGCGGGCGGCAGCTTCGGCTTTGCCGACGGCGGCGGTCTGACCTATGCCGACGGCGTGATTTCGCTTGACGGCGGCGCCATCGCCACCCTGAGCGTCAGCGATGACGGCGCGCTGACGCTGAAATTTACCGCCGACGCCGCCACGGCGATCGCCAATCAGGTGCTGCGACAGCTTACCTACGCCAACGACGGCGCCGCCGTCGGCAGCTACATCCTGCTTACCGTCGCCGCCAGCGACGGCGCGCTCGCCAGCAATAGCGTGGTGACCACCCTGCGCGTCAACGCGGTGCCGCAGCTCGATACCGACGTCTCCACCGGCTACATCCTGGATAAGGCCACCAGCGAAATGCCCTATAGCTTTACCCTGTTCCCCGGTCTGTTCAGCGACGCCGACGGCGACGCGTTGATCTGGAGCGTCAGCGGTCTGCCCGAGGGATTAACTTTCGACGCCGCGACCCGCACCATTTCCGGTTCCGCCACGGAAACCGGCGATTTTACCGTCACCGTAACGGTCAGCGACGCCTCGGGGGCCAGCGCTTCCCTGGATCTGGATCTGACGGTGGAGCAGATCGCCAACCGGGCGCCGCAGGTCAATGAAGAGGTTTCCAGCGCGCTGGCGAACGCCACCGAAAACGCCGGCTACAGCGCCACGCTGGATACCGCCTTGTTTATTGACGCCGACAGTCTCTACGGCGATAGCCTGAACTGGACGGTCGCAGGACTGCCCGCGGGCCTGACTTTCGACGCCGCCACCCTGACCCTCTCCGGCACCGCCGGCGCGGTGGGCGACTATACCGTGACCGTAACGGCGACCGACAAGTCGGGAGCCAGCGCCAGCGCCGAACTGACGCTGCGGGTGATCACCGTGGACGAGGCCAATAACAGCGCGCCGGTGCTGGATGCGCCCGACAGCGCGCTGGCGTACACCATTGATGGCAACCTGACCGGTTTTAGCCAGTATGTCTACGGTCTGGAACTCTCTGCTGACGACGGTACGCTGATCGTGCTGGGCAACAGCAGCAACTCCCACGCGATTACCCCTTCGGGCAACAGCACGTTGTATGTCTACAGCAGAGACACGGAGACCGGCGCGTTGACCCTGGTGCAAACTTTTGTCCAGGGCGCCGGCGACGATGGCGATAATGCCAACGGTATTGAGATTAACGGCCTGGACAGCGCCACTTCGGCGGTCTATTCCGCCGACGGTCAATATGTTTATCTGGTGGGTAAGAACGCATCCGGCGCCTATGCCATTACCGTTCTCAGCGTCAACGACGACGGGACGCTCAGCGCCACCGGTCTGAGTACGGAAGTGGCCGATGCATCGCAAATCAAGCAGATGACGATCTCCTCTGACGGCGACTCGCTCTATGTCGTTTCCGCCAGCACGCTCTACGCCTACAGGGTTGGAGAAAATGGCGCGCTGACCCTGGCCGGCGCCTACAGCGACAGCTACGGCACCGCTTCGGCCGTCGCCGTCGACTCGTCGGGCAATATCTACGTGCTGGGCGGCTCCCGGCTTGTCGTCTACGGCGCCAACGACGACGGTTCCCTGACGTACGCCACCACCGGAACCGGTATCGGCCTGAGCGGCACCTCAAGAGGCATGGTGGTTTCGGATGCCGGCTATATCTATGTGGCGACGGGGGCCGGCGGGACGGTGGTCACGCTGCATTACGACAGCGATAGCAACACCGTCACCCGCGTCGCCTCCGTTTCCGCCGCGCAGGTTTGGGGGCTCTCGCTCTCGGCCGATGGAACCGCCCTCTACGCCGGCTACCTGACCGGCGCGGTCTATGTCTACAGCGTCAACGACGATGGCTCGCTGACCCGAACGGACTCGCTGACCAACAGCGGGGGCCGGGCTTTCCGCTATGCGATCTCCTCGGACGGCTCCTCCATCTACGTCGGCGGCTTCTACAACGGCACCGGACTGGGCCAGATCAGCACCGGCGCGGTGGCGGTTGCCTACACCGAAGGCGGCGCCGTCAACCCTGCCGCCAGCGTTACCCTCTCCGACGCCGATAACGACGCGCTAAACGGCGGCGCCGGCAACTATAACGGAGCCGCCTTTACGCTGGCGCGCGCCGGCGGGGCCAACGCGGCGGACGGCTACGGCTTTACCGAAGGTAACGGCCTGACGCTGGCCGACGGGGTTATCTCCCTGAACGGCGCGGCCATCGGCACCTTCGCGAGCGCGGAGGGAACGCTGACCCTGACTTTCACCGCCGACGTCACTACCGCCACCGCCAATCAGGTGCTGCAACAGATCGCCTATAGCAATAGCAGCGCCGATCCCGGCGGCAGCATTACGCTGACGCTTTCCGTGGCGGACCAGTACACGTCAGGCAGCCTCGATCTGCGGCTCGCCGTTACCGAAATCAACGACGCGCCGACGCTGCAAACCAGCGGCGGCGGCGTGGTTTACACCAGCGGCGGCAACGCGGTCAAACTGTTCGACGATAGCCTGGTCTCCACGGCGGAGGCGGGGCAGGCCGTCAGCAGCCTGACCCTGACCGTCTCCGGCCTGACGGACGGCGAGAACGAGACGCTGACGGTGGGCGGCGTCAGCGTGGCGCTGACCGACGGCGCCAGCGCCGGGGGCGCCATTACGCTGAGCAACGAGGACGGCGGCACCGCCGACTACGGCTATACGCTCTCCGTCAGCGTGATCGATGGCGTCGCCACCGTTACGCTGAGCGGCAGCCTGCCGACGGAGGCCGCCGATGCCTTGATCGACAGCATCGCCTACGCCAACGTCAGCGACAGCCCTACTATCGGCGCCCGCACCATTACGCTGACCTCGATTCAGGATAACGGCGGGACGGACAACGGCGGCGTCAACACCACCGCGCTGGCGATCGCCAGTACCGTCAGCGTCAGCCTGACCAATAGCGCGCCCGCCGTCAGCGCCACGCCCGTCGTCGCCACTTACGTCGAGAATGGCGATGCGGCGACCCTGTTCAGCGACGTTGCCATATCAACGGGCGAGGCGGGCCAGGCCATCAGCAATATCGTGCTGACGGTCTCCGGCCTGAGCGACGGCGCGAGCGAAGCGCTGGTTATCGACGGGACTGCGGTTTCTCTGACCGCGGATGCCGCCGGGGAAACGGCGAACGGCTACCGCTATAGCATTACCCTGGACGGCACGACCGCCAGCGTGACGATCACAGGCAGCGACGGTATCGCCGTGCAGGATGCGACGGCGCTGATCGCCGGACTAGGCTACGCCAACCAGAGCGACGATCCGACGGCGGGCGCGCGCACCGTTATGCTGGCATCGGTGCGGGACGACGGCGGCACGGCCAACGGCGGCAGCGATAGCGTGGTCCTCTCCATTGCGGCCAGCGTCGCGGTGGTTGCGGTTAACGATGCGCCGCTGGTCGACGCCACGCCGGCGGATGCCATTTACGCCACCGCCGGCAGCGGTGCCGGTCTGTTCAGCGATGTTTCCCTCTCGACGGTGGAAAGCGGTCAGACTATTTCCGCCATCACCTTTACCGTTTCCGGCCTGGCGGACGGCGACAGCGAGACGCTGACCGTCGCCGGCGCCCGTATTGCGCTGGTCGCCGGCAGCGGCACGCTCGATAACGGTTACGCGTATAGCGTGACTCTTGACGGCGACACCGCCGTCGTGACCATCGCCAGTGACGCCGGTATCGCCGCCGATGCCGGCGCCGCGCTGATCGAGCAGACCAGCTACGCCAATCTCAGCAATACCCAGACCGCCGGCGTGCGCACCTTCGCCCTCAGCGTGCGCGACAGCGGCGGCCGCGACAACGGCGGCAGCGATACAACCTTGCTGGAAAGCGCCGCGGCTATTGAGGTGGTGAACAACTCGTCGCCCGAACTTAGCGCCGGCGCCGATTACACCAATCTGGAAGTGGCGGCCAGCCTGACGGCGGTCAGCGGTCTTAACGATATCGCGGCCAGTGCGCTGACCGCCGGCGGCGATTATCTGTATGTAGCCGGCAGCGACGGCGGCATCGCCATTTTCAGCCGCAACGCGGCGACGGGCGAACTGGTGCTGTTGCAGACGCTGGACAGCGGCGTTTCATCCGTTTCTCTGATCGAGGTGAGCGCCGATGGCGGCACGCTTTATCTGCTGGGCGCGGACGGAGACAGCATTACTATCTTCAGCCGCGACGGCGGCGACGGCAGCCTGACGCAGCTACAGACGCTGACCACGGAAAACGTCGTCGACCTGACCATCTCCGCCGACGGCGGCGTCCTCTACGTGGTGGATGGCAACTACTCCGGCCTGCTGGTTTATACCCTGGACGCGGAGAGCGGCCAGTATGCGTTGCGCCAGTCCGTCAGCGCTTCCACCGGCAGCGAACCTTATCTGTTTACCGCGATTGGCGTGCAGACGGTGGGCGACTATGTGTATGTGGTGACCGATCCGGCCGCCGAGACGGTCGCCAATACGCTGATCGTCTACCAACGCGCGGCGGACGGCACGCTTAGCGCGGTCGCCTGGCTGCGTGACGGCGCGGCCGCTGGCGAAAGCGCCATCAACATGTCCGGCCCCCTCGATATCGCCGTTTCCCGCGATGGCGGCACGATTTACGTCGCCAGCGAGGATGGCGTCGCCGTATTCGGCTTTGACGCCGCCGGCGGCGCGCTGAGCTATGGCGGCGCGGTGGGCGATCTGTCCGGCGTTACCGCCGTTGCGCTGTCCGGCGACGACGGCACGCTATATGTAACCAGCTCGGACGGCAGTATCAGCCGCTATAAATCTGATGACGGTTCACTGACTCTGATGGAAACGCTCTCCAGTTCGTCGACGGCCGCGCTGGCCGGCGCCCGCAGCGTGGTGACCGGCGCGCACGGCGCGGTGGTGGTCATCGGCAGCGGCGGCGTGGTCAGTCTTAAGGATGGCCTGACGGCAATCGCCGTTGATTACCACGAGCAGCAAACCATACGGCCGCTCAGCGCGATTACCCTCAGCGACGCCGACTATGACGCGCTGGCCGACGGCGCCGGCAACTATAACGGCGCCGTCATCACGCTGGCGCGCGACGGCGGCGCCAGCAGCGACGATGGCTACGGCTTTATCGACGCTAACGGCCTGACGCTGGCGGACGGCACGCTCTATCTTGACGGCGCGGCCATCGCCGCCTTCGCCGACGTTGACGGTACGCTGACGCTGACCTTTGCGGCGGATGTGACCACCGCTAGCGCCAATCGGGTACTGCAACAGATCGGCTATAGCAATGCCAGCGACGATCCGGGCGCCGGCGTGAGTCTCGTCCTGCGCGTAACCGACGCCTATGGCGCCAGCGCCAGCGTGACGCTGTCTCTGAACGTCACGGAAGTTAACGATGCCCCTCTGCTGACGACCACGCCCGCCGACGCCGGCTATGTGGAAGGCGGCGAGGCCGCCGGCCTGTTTAGCGGCACGACCGTTTCCACCGTGGAAGCGGACCAGAGGGTGAGCGCCCTGACGCTGAGCGTTTCCGGCCTGAGCGACGGCGCCGGCGAGACGCTGACGATTGACGGCACCGCCATCGCCCTGATCGACGGTTCAGGTACCACCGCCGGCGGCCTGACGGTGGCGGTGACGCTCGACAACGGCACCGCCACGCTGGTCATCAGCAGCGCCGACGGCCTTTCCGCCGCCAGCGCGGCGGCCCTGATCGACGGTCTGGCCTATGTCAACGACAGCGCCGTCGTGACGGCGGGCGAACGCATTATTACGCTGGCGGCGGTGCAGGATGACGGCGGCACGGCGAACGGCGGCGCGGATATCGCCGCCCTGAATATCGCGGCGACGGTCAATATCGTTAACAGCGCGCCGCAGGCGACGGACGCCGAGGCGGAACTGCCGGCGGCCACGCAGGCCGCGGCGTACCGCGCCGCGCTAGCGGGCGATCTGTTCAGCGACGTCAACGGCGACGCGTTGAGCTGGCGCGTTGACGGGCTGCCGGACGGCCTGAGCTTCGATGCCGATACGCGCACCATCAGCGGCAGGACGCTCGCTGTCGGCAGCTTCGAGCTGACGGTAACGGTGAGCGACGGACAGGGGGGAACGGCCGCCCGAAGCCTGACGTTAACGGTTGATAAACAGCCGGTATCGCCGGTCTTCCTGCCCGCATCCAATGCGCTAGGCATGATGGAGCAATGGCTGAGCGAACAGGAGGATAAGCGTCGCGAAGAGGCGCAAAACGCATCGCTGCGGCCGACCGCGCCGCTTGATCCTGCGGCGACGGCCCAGGATGGCGATAGCTTATCCAGAGAGCGCTATCCGCTGGCCAACGGCGCGCTCGACTATGCCGCCACGCCCTGGCTGCTCAATCCCGCGCTGGCGGAGCTGATGCCGCCGCTGGAGAATGTGGATTTTTCGCCGCTTGAACGCGCGGCGGCGCGGGAAAACCATCAGCCGGAGCCGCAGGCGGTCCGGGCGGAGATTCCGGCCGGCAAGGCGGCCTTTTCCGCCCAGTTGCAGCAGGAGCGGGCGGCGTATGACGACCTGCTGAGCGCATTGCAGCAGCTAACGGCGAACAGTGCGTCGCCTGAGTAGTGTTTCACCCCACCCCGACCCTCTCCTTTGCAGGGGAGGGAGTTTGGCTCCTCCCCCTGGCAAGGGGGAGGCCGGGAGGGGGTAGCAGGCGCCGCCTGCGCAGCATACATAACAACATCAACATACAACATTGGATGGGGAGAACCCTGGTGAATCAGCACATAGCAAAACTCTGGGACCGTACGCCGCAACCCGCCGGTTCACGCGGGCTTAAACTGGCGGTGGCGCTGGCCTGTCTGGGGCTGGCCGGATGTGCGGTAACGCCTGAGCCGGTGACGACGGAACATCAGGTCGCGCAGGCGCTCAGCGATCGCACGCGGATGTTCGCCAATCAGGAACCGGTGCGCGGCACCATCACCCTGGACGAGGCGATTGCCCGCGCGCTGAAATATAACCTGCAACAGCGGGTGGCGCTGATGGAACAGGCGATGGAGGATAATCTGGTCGGCGTCGCCAGTCTGGATATGCTGCCCAGGCTGGCGGCGCGTGCCGGGCTGCAAACCCGCGACAACGTAGCCGGTTCCAGCAGCGAATCGGTGAGCACCGGGCAGCAGTCGCTGGAGGCTTCCACCAGCCAGGATAAAACCATGAGGACGGCGGATCTGGCGCTGAGCTGGAACGTGCTGGATTTCGGCATCAGCTATTTCAACGCCAAGATGCAGGCCAATAAATCCCTGGCCGCCGAAGAGCGCCGCCGCCGCGTGGTGGCCGATATCACCCGCCAGGTGCGTACCGCCTACTGGGAAGCCGCCACCGCCCAGCGTTTGCAGCCGGAGGTGACGGCCGCGCTGGTCGAGGCGCGTCAGTCGCTGGAATATGCCCGTCAGACCGAGCAACAGCGTCTGCTGGCCCCGGTGGAGGCGCTGCGTTTCCAGAAAAACATGCTGGAAATGGTGCGCCAGCTGGAAATCGTCGATAGCGATCTGGTGGTCGCCAAATCCCGTCTGGCGTCGCTGATGAACCTGCCGCCGGCCAGCTCATTCGATGTGGTGGTGCCCGGAGAAAGCAGTCTGACGGCGCCGAAACTGGCCTACTCGCTCGACGATCTGGAAAACTTCTCGATGGTGCAGCGTCCTGAAGTGCGCGAAGAGAGCTATCAGGCGCGCAATGCGGTGCTGGAAACCCGTAAATCGCTGCTGCGGCTGCTGCCGGGCGTGTCGCTGTTCGCCGGCATCAACGGCGACAGCAACAGCTATCTGGTCAATCACCAGTGGGCGAACGCCGGGGTTCAGGTCAGCGGCAATCTGCTGAATGTGCTGTCATGGTCGCCGGTGAAGCGCGCCGGACAGGCGAATGAGGATCTGGCGGAAGCGCGGCGTCAGGCGCTGCGTATGGCGGTGCTGACGCAGGTGAACGTGGCCTGGCAGGAGTATCAGCAAAGTATGCGCATGTTCAGCCGCTATCAGGAGCTGGCCCGCATTCAGCGCGGCATCCTGAATCAGACCGAGTTAAACGTGCGCCATCAGGCGGAAACGCGGATGGAACAGGTGCGCGTCAGCACCGAAACCATCCTTACCACCCGCGCGCGCGACCGCAGTTTCGCGGACGTGCAAAACGCATTGGGCGCGGTGTATCAGGCCGCCGGTCTGGATGTGCTGCCGGATAACGTCGGCGATACCAGCCTGGCGGCGTTACGCAATACCATCGCCCGCGCCACCGGTAATATCGAAACCGGCAGCGTGCCGGTGCCGCGCCTGTCGCTGGCGACGCCCGCCGCGCCGACCGCGGTGGCGGCAACGCCGACGCCGGCGGTCGCGCAACCGGTCGCCGCCATCGCCGGCAAGCCCTACCGCACGGTAAACACCGATATGTGGGATAACCTGCAATCCCTGCAGGCCGGGGGATCCCACTGATGAAGGCGCAGCAGTTGCTGCTGGCGGGGGCGTTGCTGACGCCCCTGTGGGGGCAGGCGGCCGCTGACGGCGATATCCGCGTACAGCTTAGCGCCCAGCGTTATACGGTGCTTTCCAGCGAAATCGCGGCCAAAGTGACGGATATCGCGGTGAAAGAGGGCGAGCATTTTAAACAGGGCGATACGCTGCTGACCTTTGACTGCGCGGTGCTGAAGGAGAAACTGAACTATTCCGCCGCCGCGGAAAATGCCGCGCGTAAAAAACTGGTCATCGCCAACCGACTGGATAAGCTCAACTCGATCAGCCTGTCTGAGGTGGATCAGGCGCGTTCGGCGGTATCCATGGCGCAGGCGGAAAGCGGCGTGAACCGCGCCATGCTGCAACGCTGCGCCATCAAGGCGCCGTTCTCCGGCCGGGTCACGGAAAGCAAAGTCAAGCGCTGGGAGTCGGTGCCGGAAGGCAAGGAACTGCTGGCGATTTACGATGACAGCGCCTTCGAGCTGGAAATGATCGTTCCTTCCCGTTGGCTGACGTGGTTAACGCCGGGCCACGCCTTTCAGGTGACGCTGGATGAAACCGGGCTGAGCTATGCGGCGGAAATCAGCCGCCTCTCCTCGGCGGTCGATCCCGTCAGCCAGTCGGTGAAAGCGTTTGGCCGTCTCACCCAGCCCACCGCCGGATTGCTGCCGGGGATGAGCGGGGTGGCGCAGATCTCGCCGGCGGCGGGCGGCGGCGCGCCATGACCCGCAATCACAGCGCCGCGCAGACGAACGAGCAGGATAGCCGGCTGGCGCTGCTGGCGGAGCTGTTGCTGCTGCAAAGCCGCGCCAGAGCGCGGGAGACGCCGGACGAGCTGGCGTTTTTGATGGTTAATGAAACCCACGGCCTGGTGAAATATCGCCAGGCGCTGCTGTGGGACTGTGAAAAACAGCGCCTGCGCGCAGCGTCCGGCCTGGTCTCCATCGATGACAACGCGCCGTTTTGCATCGAGTTCGGCCGCCTGTGCCGCCGGTGGCAGCAGGAGGATCGGCCGGTTCAATCCCTGAGTTGGCAGGAGCTGCCCGCCAACGACCAACTGCTGTGGCAGGAGTACCTGCCGGCGTTTTTGCTCTGGCTGCCGCTGCGGCGGCCGCAGGGTGAAACGCCGCTGGTGCTGATACTGGCGCGCGACGGCGCGTGGCAGTCCGGCGAACTGCTGCTGCTGGAAAAGCTGGCGGATGCGTACTCCCATGCGTGGATCGGTTTGCGTAAAACCCGGCGCGGCAAAACGGACGCCCGCCCCAACCGGCGCTGGCTGATACTGGCCGGGGCGGCGGCGCTATTGCTGATGATGCTGTTCCCGGTGCGCCAGTCGGTGCTGGCGCCGGCGGAGATCGTGGCGCATCGCCCGGTGATGGTGCGCGCGCCGGTGGCCGGGGTGGTGGACGATATTCTGGTGCGGCCCAATCAGCAGATCGCCGCCGGTCAACCGCTGGCGCGGCTGGATGCCCGTGAGCTGGGAAACCGGCAGGAGTCGGCGCGCCAGGCGCTGGCCACGGCCGATGCCCAGTACCGTCAGGCGCAGCAGCAGGCGCTGTTTGACGCCAATAGCAAAGCCAGCCTGGCGGTGCTGCAAAGCCGGCGCGAACAGGCGCAGAGCGAGATGGACTTTCTGCAGCGGCAGTTGGAACGCATGCAACTGGTCTCCCCGCGCGACGGCGTGGCGATCTTTGACGACGCCAGCGACTGGATCGGGCGGTCGGTGGCGGTCGGCGAGCGGATCATGATGATCGCCGATCCGCGCGATGTTGAGCTGGAAATCCAGCTTCCGGCGGCCGACGCCATCGCCCTGGAGCAGGGCGCGGAGGTGCGTCTGTTTCTCAACGTCGCGCCGAATGCGGCGCAGCGGGCGCAACTGGAGCAGATTGGCTACCGCGCCGCGCCGACGCCGGACAACGTGATGGCCTACCGGCTGAAAGCCCGCTTTACCCAGATCGACGCCCAATTGCGCGTCGGTCTGAAAGGCACGGCGAAAGTGTACGGCCAGCGCACGGTGCTGATCGTCTACCTGCTGCGTAAGCCGCTGGCTACGCTGCGTGTCTGGCTGGGCGTGTGATGATGCAGGAGCTGTCCGCGTCCGCCATAAACAACATAAATCAGCGTCCGGCGCCGGGGCTTAGCCCGCTGCGGGATGAACTGATCCTGCACGCCGGCCCCGCCAACCGCGACGGATCGCCGAGCTGGACGCTGGAGGATCCGCTGCGCGGTCTGTTTTTCCGCATCGGCTGGGCGGAGAGGGCGATGCTGTCGCACTGGTCGCTGGGCGAGTCGGGAAAGATCGTCGCCGCCATTCGCCGCACGTCGCCGCTCAATATCGATGACGGCGAGGTGGCGCATTTCAGTCGTTTCTTGCAGGCCAATAATCTGACGCGGGCGACGGGCGACGAGGCGCTGGCGCAGTTTGGACGACAGTTGGCGCAAAGCCGGGTCTCCCTGTGGCGCAAACTACTGAAAAATTATCTTTTTTTTCGCATTCCGCTGTGGCATCCGGATCGCTTTCTGCACCGTACCCTGCCGTGGGTGGAACCTTTTTTCAGCCGCTTCTTTTTAAATCTGACGCTGATCGCCGCGCTGCTGGGGCTATTTCTGGCCGGGCGGCAGTGGGAAACCTTCAAGCATACGTTTCTGCATTTTTTTACCCTGGAAGGGGCGGCGCTGGCGGGCCTGACGCTCTGTTTTACCAAAGTTCTGCACGAGCTGGGGCACGCCTATACCTGCAAGCGCTTCGGCGCCAAGGTCGCCGCCATGGGGGTGGCCTTTCTGGTGATGATGCCGGTACTGTACACCGATACCTCCGGCTCATGGAAGCTGACCCGACGCCGGCAGCGCATGGCGATAGGCGCCGCCGGCATGGCGACAGAACTGACGCTGGCCGCCTGGGCGACGCTGGCCTGGAGCTTCCTGCCGGACGGCATGCTGCGCAGCGCGGCATTTATGCTGGCCACCACCACCTGGATTATGACGCTGGCGATTAATCTCAGCCCGTTGATGCGTTTTGACGGCTATTTTCTGCTCTCGGACTGGCTGCAGATGCCGAACCTGCAAAACCGCGGCTTCGCCATGGCGCGCTGGAAGCTGCGCGAGTGGCTGTTCGGACTGGGGGACGAACCGCCGGAGCCATTTCCGCGCTGGTTGCGGCGTACGCTGGTGGGCTACTCCTTCTGCGTGTGGATCTATCGTTTCTTTCTGTTTACCGGTATCGCCATACTGGTTTATCACATGGCGTTCAAGCTGCTGGGGATGCTGCTGTTCGCCGTCGAAATTGGCTATTTCGTGGTGATGCCCGTCGTGAATGAAGTGCGCGAATGGAGCAAACGCCGCAAGGATTATCGTATGAACCGGAACATGCTGGTTGCGCTGACGCTGAGCGCTATTTTACTGCTGCTGTTGACGCTTCCCTGGCAGCGCGGCGTTTATGCCCCGGCGCTGCTGCGCGCCGAAGGGCAAAGCAGCCTGTATATGCCGCTGCCCGCGATGATAAACAGCATTGACGTGCAGGTCGGGCAGCCGGTGCGGGCGGGAGACGTGCTGTTTACGCTGTCGGCCGATGCCTTGCTGCATGAACGGCGGCAGCTGGAACGGCAAATCGCCACGCTGAACTGGCAGGGCGCGTTTCAGGTATTCAACAAGGAGGCGGCGGCGGAACACCAAAGGGTGAAACAGGAGCGCGACGCCGCGCTGCAAAAGCTCAGCGTGCTGCAACGACAGTCGGCGCAATTGACGGTGCGCGCGCCGATAGACGGCGTGGTGGCGGATATCGCCGCGCCGCTGGCGGCCGGCGAGTGGCTGGCGCAGGGGGAATGGCTGGCGGTGATCGCCAAACCGGGGGGCGGACTGGTGGAAGCCTTTGTGGCGGAGAAAGACTGGCAGCGCCTGAAAACGGGCGGGCAGGGGCATTTTTACCCGCTGGATGTCGGCAGCCCGGCGTTACCGGCGACCATTGTGGATATCGATCATACCGCCACCCGCGATTTGAGCGCCGTACCTGAACTGGCCTCGACCTACGGCGGCGATATCGCCACGCTGAGCGACGCGCAGCGCAAACTGCACCCTGAGCAGGCGGTTTACCGGGTGCTGCTGCGACTGCCCGACGGCGGCCGCGGCCAGCGCCAGGTTTTACGCGGCACGGTGGTAATGGACGGCGAAGCGCAAAGCCTGCTGGTGCGCGGCTGGAAGGTGGTCTCTGCGGTATTGATACGGGAAGTGGCGTTTTAACGCCGCGCGGTTACCCGCCGGCAACGCCTTGCGATATGCCATGCCGCTTATGGCGGGGCGGCATTGACGGGAGCCTGGCCGCTTAGACGGAAAAACCGTAGCGGGTGCCGTCGGGCAGCTCGATTTCGAGGTGCAGTTTACCGCCGGTGGCTTCAACGTAACGCTTCAGCGATGACAGTTTCAGGTCGCGGCCTCGCTTTTCCATACCGGCTACGGTTGGCTGTTTAATGCCAAGCGCCAGTGCGACTTCCTGCTGGGTTTTCCGCACCCGTTCACGAATCTCCGCCAGATGGATGTTAAGCAACATCTCGTCCGCTTTGGCCCGAGCTTTGGCGATAACCTCAGGATTTTCTCGCTCCAACATTTGGTCGAATGTTCTTGCCATCTTTATCACTCTCCGCTTTTTTTGAGTTTCGCCAGATGAGCAGAAAACTCGCGGTCTGCTATCGGGATGGTTACGGTATAAAATCTTTTCTCATTAGCGGTCTTGTTGCCGCCACAAAGTAAAATGCCTCTCCGCCGGGGATCGAACGCAAAGAAAACTCTTATTGGATCTCCCTGGCTTTGAACGCGCAGTTCTTTCATGTTGCGATGACGTGAACCATTAACGCTGTCCGCATAGGGTCTGGTCAGCATGGGGCCTTTTTCCCGCAGCACCATGATGTAGGCCAGTACATTGATTCTGTCGGCGTCATCCAGGCCGTCGAACCAATGGTCAAAGGTGTCGGTGGTTTCGATAGTCCACATAACTTTCCTTAGTCAATATAGCTTAAATAATATATAGGTGTAAACCTATAATTTCCCGCGGCGGCGCGATAAAGACGGGAAGGCGGAGCCGATCAGCGTTCTTTCAGCACCATAGCGGATAAATAACGGCGGCCAAGCGGTGGCGGAAGGATTAGGAAAGCGTTTCGCAAAAATAGCGGGCTGACTGGGACAGATGATCTACGCGTCTGGGAATAACGGATGGTTTAACGTTAATTAATAAAATAGCGTCGTAATGTCGAATAATTCAATTGTTATTTCTGAGAGATGGATCATGTCAATCTTCATTTGGCTGCCTGATGAAATATCAATATGGCAATAATTTAAAGGTAAGTCATGCTTTCATACCCTATTTTAATCCAGCTGTATGGGAAACCGTCAATATTAGCGTTATCGGTAAAGTGATTTTAATTCCACAATTTTTTAAATGTTTTTCGTTGCCGTGCGGTTCCCTTTTTTATGATTTAGCATTTTTCCAATCGCCAGCGTGGTTACAGAAATGGCGTTCCTCAAAAAAATAAGCCGTTCTGCGGGGATTTTTGGCCGTTACGCTGAATATCAGGAGGATTGACTGTGAAGAAAAGCATCTTGTTGCTAATAATAAGTACCGTGCTGGCGCCCTATGGCTATTGCACGCAGAATAACGCCGTATCCTTATCCGTTTCCGGTATGAACGCGGTATTGGATAATGGCTTGCTGAAGGTTGAATTCGGGGAGGACGGCAGCGCGGCGAGCATTATTAAAGACGGGGTAAATATTATTACCAACCTTTCCGGCGCGCAGCGAGATCCCAGTAAGACACGCAGCGCTTATCTCGATTATTACGTTAAAGGGGTAAAAGATTTCACTCCCGAGCGAGTCGAGGTGATCCGCAATAGCCGTGATATGGCCCATATTGCTTATATCGATGATAAAGAGGGGCTGTTGCGCCTCGAATATCATCTGATTATTCGTCGCGGCGTTAGCGGTATTTACAGCTATGTGGTGGCGGAAAATAACGGCGCCCAGGATGTGAAAGTCAGTGAATTACGCAACGTATACCGTTTCGATCCGGCACGGCTTGATCATCTCTATAACGGCGTCCGCGTGGGGAAGCCGTTGCTTTACAGCCAGCTTGAACAACTGCCGAAGGTGCAGGATGAAACCTGGCGTTTACCTGACGGCCATGTCTATTCCAAATATGATTTTGCCGGTTATATGCGGCAGACGCCTTTCTGGGGGGTATTCGGCCATGGCGTGGGCGCCTGGCTGATTCACGGCAATACCGAGTATTTTTCCGGCGATGCGCTCAAACAGGATCTGCTGGTCCATCAGGACGCCATTATTCTGAATTATATGACCGGCGCGCATTTAGGCACCCCGGATATGATCGCCACGCCGGGCTGGAAAAAATTCTACGGCCCGTGGTTGCTGTATATCAATCAGGGCGATGAACGGCAGGTGATAGCCGACGCCCGACGCCGGTCGGCGACGGAAAAAGTCTCCTGGCCTTATCGCTGGCTGAACGATGCGCGTTATGCCGTGGATCGCACCCAGGTCAGCGGACGGGTGAGCGCGCAACAGCCGGCGACGGTGGTGCTTTCTTCATCACTGGACGAGCCTTTTGATTTGCAGACGCGCGGTTATTCCTATCAGGCCGCCACGGATAGCCAGGGTACATTCCGCATCGACCAGGTGAGAGCCGGGGAATATCAGCTAACCGTCTATGCCAACAGCGGTACGCAACCCGGCGTGCTGGCGCGGCAAAGGGTAAATATTGCCGGTGACAATCAACGGCTGCCGGACATCGCCGTCCCCGCCGCTCCGCCGGTTATCTGGGCCATCGGGCAGGCGGATCGTCAGGCCGGCGAGTTCCGCTTCGGCAATGAAGCGCGTAATTACCGCTGGCAAAACGAGGTGCCCGCGGATCTGATCTTTGATATCGGCCGCAGCGACTATCAGCGGGACTGGTATTACGCCCAGACCAAACCGGGAAAATGGGATATCCGCTTCACCCTGCGGCCGGAAAAGAAAACCTATTACCTGAATATTTCCCTGGCAGCGGCCAGTAATTTCGGCATGACCGACGCCACCACGCCGGAGCTGGCGGTGCTGGTTAATGGAAAAACCGCGGCGACGCTGAAATATGAAAATGATAAAGCCATTTATCGCGGGGCGTTAAAAAGCGGCCGTTATCATTTCGAGCGGATTCCCGTTGACGCGGAATTACTGCGCAACGGAAATAATAGCGTTTCGCTTAAATTGCAGGGCGGCAGCCTGATGTATGACATCATCACGTTCAGCGAAGAGTAATATCTCTTAACTTTCTGATAAATCCGATAAATTATTAATAATGGACTAATAATGAAAACTTCAAATAAAGCATTGATTGCGGCTTCTCTGTCGCTGGTTTTTGTCGGGCAGGCGAGCGCCGATGTGGTATTAAGAAATGTGTCGATGGATTATCGGCATGAATATCGACTACGGGACCGGACGCACTACGATAAGCTGACGCTGGCGACGCAACTCCCCCATGACTATTCATTCGCGGTAGAAACCAAGTTTAAAACCGGCGGGTCCAACGTTAAGGATAAAGCCTATAAAGACCCGGTATTAAACGCGGTGGAAATGACGCTGGCGAAAAAATATCAGTTTGGCAATTGGACGATATCGCCGTTATTTCAGCCGGAGTTTAACTCAACGCGCACCGAATGGAAGTTTGGGGTATCGCCCTGGTATAAAATCAATGATAGCTGGTCGGTCGGCGGATTATATCGTCTGGAATTGACCGATTATGCGCACGATGGCAAGTGTACCAAAGTGGGGACGGTGTGTACCACCAATAAGCATCGCACCGTTAATCGGGTAGATGGTTATTTGCGTTATCGAAGCGGCGATCTGACCACCACCTATAAAATTATCTTCCAGCACGGCGATGAAAATTTATTCGCTAAAAAGAAAAATAATTATGAACAGGAGCTACAGTTCAATTATGCGCTAGGGGATAAAAAGGAGTGGAGTCCCTATATCAGCTTTGGCGATATCAATCGTTCTTCCCAATCCAGCGAGCGGCAGCTTCGGTTGCGCGCCGGGGTAGCTTATACCTTTAAATAATCTGCGCTCACTGAAATACTATTTTTATACTTTATCCCTGCAGGGGAGGGTATTACCATGCCGGAAATAATAAGACGGATTACCTTAAAGAATTACTTCGGCGTTTCTTCGGTTAATATTTTTATCGCCGCGACGCAGAATGTCCTGTCCGCCTGGCTGATGTACTATTACACCACCTACGCCGGACTATCGATTATGGCGGTAGGCACGCTGTTCGCCATCAGTAAATTGGCCGGCGCTTTTTTCTCGCTGTTTTTCGGCGATTTTTCCGATAAATTCGGCCAAACCCGGCTGGGGAAAAAATTTGGTCGCCGCCGCTTCTGGTTATTAATGATTATCCCGGTACATACCATTTTATTTCCTCTGGTATGGCTGCCGGGCATGGGCGTCGCCTACTATTACGTGGTTTATATTCTGTATAACTGCGTATTGCGTATTCCCCAGATCATTATTCCGACCCTGACGACGGAAATGACCACCGACTCGACGGTTCGCGCCAAAATCGAGGGGATGAAACAGGCGGTGGGAGCCATCGCCACCACGGCGATTTCCGCCCTGCCCGGCGTGATGTTTCTGTGGTTCGGCAAAGATATGGCGGCGTTCACCTGGACCATGGTGGTGTGTAATGTCCTGGCCTGCGCCGCGCTATCGCTGCAATACCTGTGGAGTTTTGAACGATCGGCGGAAGAGCTGCATTTTGTCTCCGGCATCGGCGCCTGGCAGGAGATGAAAATGATCTTCCGCGATTTGGGCTCCACCCTGCGGGTAAAAGCCTTCCGCCAACTGCTGGCGATGTTTATTGCGCAAATTTCGGAACGCACCATCTCGGGCTATGTGAATACCTACTTCATCATTTTCGTCATGATGATGAGCCCGACGGTGGTGGCGGGCGCCAACAGCATCGCCTATCTGCTGGGGTTGTTATTTCTCTCCTTTTTTATGTGGTACACCATCAAAACCGACGGGGCCAGGTCTTTCCGCCTGGGGGCATACGTCACGGTGATCGTCTTCGCCGCCTTTGCCTGTCTGGCGATCGTGCGTCCCGCGCATGGGGAAATCTGGCTGATAGCGCTCACCATTATTCTCAATTTCGGCAAAACGGGGATTGCCAACGCCTCTTTTTATCTGATGTCCTTTATCCCCGACGTCGATGAAATCGTCACCCGCGAACGGCGCGAGGCGCTTTTTTCCGGCGTATTCAATTTTGTGGATACGGTGATTCAGGCGTCGATTATGTTTGCGCTGGGGGCGGTGCTCTCCGTGACGGGGTTTCAACAAGGGGTTGACGTGCAACCTCAGATCACCGTGAACAGCATTATTGTTATCTATACCGTTGTGCCGCTCTGTTTCGGCCTGTGGGGGATTATCGTTTCCCGGCGTTTTCGGCTTAACCGGGATAATCACCTGCTGATATTGCAGGAAATATCCCGCCTGAAACAGGGCGGCCACAAGGCGCAGGTCGATGCGCCGACGCGCGCCGCGGTGGAAGAACTGACGGGGTTGCCTTATGAACAATGCTGGCAGACAGAGGCCGCGGAGCAGGCGCTGGAACCGGCGGAGAGGAGAATATGAAAAAAGCACGGCAAGCGGCGTTGGGCGGAAACAGTGCCGCGCCGCGCGAATGGCGCGATGGCGTAACCGGCAGAAGAATTATCCGGCTGTCGGAACTGGCGGGAACCTCGTCGCTCTATTTCCATCAAAATGCGTTCAGCCGCGACGGTCGATTAATGGTGGTGACGACGCCGGAGGGGATCGCCGCGATTGATATGCGAACGCGGCGCAATACGCTGATTATGCCCAGTCCGACGGCGGAGATCCTGATGGTGGGCAGACGCACTTCCCGCCTGTGGTATATCGATGAAGTCGACGGCCGGCGGACGGTGTTTTCTCTGCATCTGCTGACCGGCGAGACGGCGCGGCACTATCGGTTGACGCCCGGCGAAACGGTGAGCGCCCTGAACGCCGACGAAACGCTGCTGCTGGGGAGCGAAACCGGGCAGGAAAAGGCGTTCAACGATATTTTCACCGCCGCGGTATCTGACGCGGCCGGCGGTCATGCCAATCCGCAAGGGGAATGGATGGTCGCCACGGAGATGTATCATCCGCACACCGGGCGGCCGCTGACCTTTGCCGAACAAAAAGAGGTGCATATCAATCAGCGTTTGGAACGGCGTCTGCCGATGACCCTGTTCGTGGTTGATGTGGCCTCGGGAACCCGGCGGGATGTTCATCATGCCACCGACTGGCTTAATCATTTACAGTTTTCTCCCACCGATCCCCAGCAGATTCTGTTCTGCCATGAAGGGCCGTGGCACAAGGTGGACCGTATCTGGACCATTCGTACCGACGGTTCGGCGTTGAGCAAAATCCACACGCGCGCCATGAATATGGAAATTGCGGGCCATGAATTTTTCAGCCCCGACGGCAACACCATCTGGTACGACCTGCAAACGCCGCGCGGCGAGGTGTTCTGGCTGGCGGGGTATGAGCTGCATAGCGGCAGACGCCGGTGGTACGCGCTGGAACGCGATAGCTGGTCGGTACACTTTACTCTTTCCCCCGACGGTAACTATTTTGCCGGCGACGGCGGCGATGAGGAGATGGTGGCGCACGCCAGGGACGGCAAGTGGATTTCATTGTTGGTGCCGGAAAGCATACCGGACGTCGCCGGCATTTCCGCCGCGAATGCGGATAGCCTGATCGATCCGGGCGTACTGCGTTGCCGGCGGCTGGTGGATATGTCCGCCCATGATTATCGCCTGGAGCCGAATCTGGCCTTTACGCCGGACGGCGACTATCTGGTATTTCGCTCCAATATGCACGGCGAGGTGCATACCTACGCGGTGGCGCTTAATGAGACGGAGCACCGCCGCTAACCACCTGTGACGCCTCGGCGTCATTGTTGTAAAGTTTGGCGCTACCCGGTATGAGCGCCGCTGCGCGAGGCGCCGACCCCCGTCTGGGAACGCACGAACTGCGAATGGAAGCGGGCGCGATCCTGCTGGCCGCTTGCCGAACGATCCGTTATCGAGAACAGCCAGATACCGATAAAGGCCACCAGCATCGAGAACAGCGCCGGATATTCATACGGATAGATGGGCGTCGCGTGGCCGAGGATTTTCACCCACACCGTCGGCCCCAGGATCATCAGGATCACCGCCGTCAGCAGCCCGGCCCAGCCTCCCACCAACGCGCCGCGGGTGGTGAGTTTCGACCAGTACATGGACAGCAGAATAATCGGGAAGTTACAGCTGGCGGCGATGGAGAAGGCCAGCCCCACCATAAAGGCGATGTTCTGGTTTTCAAACAGAATGCCGAGCGCGATGGCGACGATGCCCAGCACCAGCACGGTTATTTTCGAGACTTTCAGCTCATTACGCTCGGTGGCTTTCCCTTTCTTGATGACGTGGGAATAGAGGTCGTGGGAAACCGCCGAGGCGCCTGCCAGCGTTAACCCCGCCACCACCGCCAGAATGGTGGCGAAGGCGACGGCGGAGATAAAGCCGAGGAAGAAGTTGCCGCCCACCGCGTCCGCCAGATGCACCGCCGCCATATTGTTGCCGCCGATAAGCTGGCCGGCCGCATCCTTAAAGTCCGGGTTGGCGCTGACCAGCAGGATGGCGCCGAAGCCGATGATAAAGGTCAGAAAGTAGAAATAACCCATAAAGCCGGTGGCGTAGAACACGCTTTTGCGCGCCTCTTTGGCGTCGCTCACGGTGAAGAAGCGCATCAGGATATGCGGCAAGCCGGCGGTGCCGAACATCAATCCCAGCCCCAGCGACAGCGCGGATATCGGGTCGGACACCAGTCCGCCGGGGCTCATGATGGCCGCCCCCTGCGGATGGACGGCCATCGCCTGCTTAAACAGGCCGTCGAAGCTGAAGTTGACGGATTTCATCACCATCAAGGCCATAAAGGTGGCGCCGAACAGCAGCAGCACCGCCTTGATGATCTGCACCCAGGTGGTGGCCAGCATGCCGCCGAACATCACATACATCACCATCAGGATCCCCACCAGCACCACCGCAATATGGTAGTTAAGGCCGAACAGCAGTTCGATCAGCTTGCCGGCGCCGACCATCTGGGCGATCAGGTACAGCGCCACCACCACCAGCGAGCCGCAGGCGGACAGGCTGCGAATCGGTCTCTGCCCTAGCCGGTATGAAGCCACGTCGGCAAAGGTGTAACGTCCCAGATTGCGCAGGCGTTCGGCGATTAAAAACAGAATGATCGGCCAGCCGACCAGAAAACCGAGCGAGTAGATCAGGCCGTCATAGCCGGAGGTATAAACCAGCGCCGAGATCCCGAGAAAGGACGCCGCCGACATATAGTCGCCGGCGATGGCCAGCCCGTTCTGAAAGCCGGTAATGTTTCCCCCGGCGGTATAATAATCGCTGCGCGAGCGCGTGCGTTTGGAGGCCCAGTAGGTGATATACAGCGTGGCGCCGACAAACAGCAGGAACATCACGATGGCCTGAATATTCAGCGGCTGACGCTGAACGTCGCCGGTCAGGGCATCCGCGGCCAGCGCCGCCGGCGCTGAGGCGAGCAGCCCGAACAGCATAATAAAACGTGTATTCATGGCTTTACCTCATCCAGTAACCGTTTGGTCAGGCGATCGAATTCCCCGTTGGCGCGGTAGACATAGATGCCCGTCAGCACAAAGGAGGTCACAATCAACCCCACTCCAAGCGGGATCCCGCGGGTAATGCTGGAGCCGGGCGTTATCGGCGTTCCCAGCCAGCCAGGCGCAAAGGCAATCAGCAGAATAAAGCCGACGTAAAGCGCCAGCATGATCAGGGAAAGCAAGGTGGCGAAGCGCTGTCGTTTATTCACCAGTTCTCTGAACAGCGGGTTACTTTCAATCCGTTGATAAATGGCGTCATTCATCGTAAGTCTCCGGTAATCTGTTGGTGGGGCGGCGTTGTGTAAGGCCGTCGCGCCCACCCGGCGCGAACGTCAGGTTGGGCGAAGCGTATTTCGTCAGAGGATCATTGGGGAGAGGCGCTCATTGCCTGCTTTTCTTCCAGCAGCTTTTCGACCACGCCGGGATCGGCCAGCGTTGAGGTATCCCCCAGGTTACTGGTGTCGCCGGCGGCGATTTTGCGCAGAATACGGCGCATGATTTTGCCCGATCGCGTTTTCGGCAACGAGTCGGTCCAGTGGAGGATGTCGGGGGTGGCGATCGGTCCGATCTCTTTACGTACCCAGTTGCGCACGTCGGTATGCAGTTCGCCGGAGGGCTCTTCGCCGTGATTCAGTGTGATATAGGCATAAATCGCCTGGCCTTTCAGACTGTGCGGGATGCCCACCACCGCCGCTTCGGCGATTTTGGGATGAGCAACCAGCGCGGATTCGATTTCCGCCGTTCCCAGCCGATGGCCGGATACGTTCAGCACGTCGTCGACGCGGCCGGTGATCCAGTAGTAGCCGTCTTCGTCGCGGCGGGCGCCGTCGCCGCTGAAGTACATGCCTTTAAAGGTGGAAAAGTAGGTTTGCTCGAAGCGGTCGTGATCGCCGAACAGGGTGCGCGCCTGGCCGGGCCAGGAGTCGGTAATAACCAGATTGCCCTCGCTCGCGCCTTGCTGCGGATTGCCCAGATTATCCACCAGCGCCGGCTGAACGCCGAAGAAAGGGTAGGTCGCCGAACCGGGTTTGGCTTCGATGGCGCCGGGCAGCGGGGTGATCATAAAGCCGCCGGTTTCCGTCTGCCACCAGGTATCGACGATCGGACACCTGCCGTTGCCGATGGTATTGAAGTACCACTCCCAGGCTTCCGGATTGATCGGCTCGCCGACGGAACCCATGATTTTCAGCGAAGCGCGCGAGGTGCCTTCGATGGCCTTATCGCCTTCCGCCATCAGGGCGCGGATCGCCGTGGGGGCGGTGTAGAGAATATTGACCTGATGTTTATCGACCACCTGCGCCATGCGCCGGGCATCCGGCCAGTTGGGCACGCCTTCGAACATCAGCGTAACGGCGCCGCAGGCCAGCGGTCCGTACAGCAGATAGCTGTGGCCGGTGATCCAGCCGACGTCGGCGGTACACCAATAGATGTCGCCCGGATGATAGTCGAAAACGTATTTGAAGGTCAGCGCGGCATACACCAGATAGCCGCCGGTGGTATGCAGCACGCCTTTGGGTTTGCCGGTGGAGCCGGAGGTATAAAGAATAAACAGCGGATCTTCCGCGTTGATCTCTTCCGGTGGACAGCGATCGTCGGCCTGTTCGATCAGATCGTGCCACCAGAGATCGCGGCCGGCGACCCATTCCGTTTCTTCCCCGGTTCTACGGAAAACGATAGCGTTGGCGATGGTTTTGACGCCCGGATTTTTCAGCGCTTCATCAATGTTTTTCTTGAGCGGGATAACGCGTCCGGCGCGGATGCCCTCATCGGCGGTAATCACCAGTTTGGCGCTGGAGTCGATGATGCGCCCGGCGATGGCTTCCGGGGAAAAGCCGGCGAAAATCACCGAATGAACGGCGCCGATGCGGGCGCAGGCCAGCATGGCCACCGCCGCTTCCGGCACCATCGGCATATAGATGGCGACCACATCGCCTTTTTTTATTCCCAGTGATTTCAGTGCATTAGCAAAACGGCACACCGACTGGTAAAGCTCGCGGTAGGTAACCTTTTTACTTTCTTTGGCATCGTCGCCTTCCCAGATTATCGCCGTCTGATCGCCGCGTTCGGCCAGATGACGATCGAGACAGTTGGCCGCCACGTTTAGCGTACCGTCTTCAAACCAGCGAATCCGAATATGACCGGGATCAAATGAGGTGTTTTTTACCTGTTGATAAGGTTTGATCCAATCAATAATTTTTCCCTGCTCACGCCAGAAAGCGGCAGGATCGTCAATGGAATGCTGATACATCTGCTGATATTGGTCGGCGTTTATCAGGGCATTTTCCGCAATGGCGGCCGGTATGGCATATTTATGATGTTGAGTCATGTGCACTTCTCCTTAAACATGTTAAGGATATGTCAATGAATGGTTAATTGTAGTGATGTGGCAATATTTGTTTCTTTTTTGAGCGATGGATCACGCAATGGGCGAAAAGAGATAAGAAATGACTTAAATAATCCCTGAACGAGCAGTAAATAAGCGAACGGTCGGAAAGTGGGCCGGCATCAATAGATATATATGCCATAATAAAAAAAATTATAAGAATTATTCTCTGTATCACAATGACTATAACGATCAATCTATTGTTTTTAATAGATAATATCTATTGTTATTCCCACTTTGATCGTCTTTTACGATCAAATGGCATAAAGATCTCTCTTATTCCGCCGATAGTGACAACATTGTTTCAGGTATATTTTTACCCGCCATCGCTATTTGGATTTATCTGATTATCAGCGCGCAGGTAAGTAGGGATAATCGACGACACGGTGAGCAAAACGCCGTTTTTTCGGTCAGAAGCGGAAGCGAAGCGTTTGTCCATCAGACTTAAAAAAGCGAATTGTTATATTTTTGTTTTTATTCAGCAACATCCGGTTTGCTAAACATTTAGATAATTACACTATGCCGGCGAACCGGCGGGTTGAATGCTTATCAACGGGTTACTGCGGGCTACAGCTTGCCTGACGGCGCTTGATGGTATCTTCTACATAGCATGAAGCAGAGGGAATAATGAGTCTGATATTTGGCCGGAACGAGATCATAGGTATGCTCAGTCAACCTGTTCAGAATGAACGACGGGCTGCCGCGGTGATTGACGAGAAGTGTAAGGTGGTTTGCGCCAATTCTGCTTTTAATGCCCATTTTGGGCTGCGTTCCGAAATGAGCGCGCCGGTTTCTATTGACGATGTGTTGCCGATTAACGTGAAGTTCGCTTATCAAGACTTTATGACTGATTCCAGCGTATTAAGTACGCGCGTGGTTTCAGATCTGCTGTCCGACGGCTTTACCCGCAAGCAGCTGGGTACGCTCTCTTTCTCTAAATTGAATGTTGAAAATCGTGTGTTGTCCTTATTGATCCTGAATCAGGAGCCGACGGAATCACCCGCCAATCTGGCCAGTTAACCGCCCGGAATGCGGTGCGAGCTAGTCTAGTCTGCTTCGGGCCGTTGTCGTCCACCCGAAGCAGGGTGGCGGTTGTTTATTTCCAACGACATTCACTTTATAAAAAATAATGTATTGACCCTCCGTTATCGCTTACCGATCTATTTTTCCGCCTCATCGTTTAATTGAGCTATCTGTGCTGTCTGGTTTATCTTTAATTAACCGGTTTCTTGATGTGAATAAAACGATATCCAATATATTTCAATATGCTGTCCGCTATTATTCTTATGCTATCGGCCATATAAGGAAACCGTAAGGCATCCGTAAGGAAACGGTAAAGAAGTCTGCCGATAAGGGGCGCGGGGCGCGTCTCCTGACGAACCGATAACCGATAAGGCCAAAAACCTGCTGGCGTTTCTGCGCTAAAACGCTAAGAATGACGGTTTAAAACGTCGGTTTGGCATATTAGCATTGGTTTTTCACACGGGACGTCATCATGCAGTTACTGAATCTAAAACAAGCCCGGTTTTTGAGCTTTTTCTTTATTATGGGGGGCCTGTTGCTGTTGCTGCCCCTGCGTCTGTTAGCCTGTTTTATCGCCGGTTTTCTTGTTTATGAAATCGTTAATCTGCTGACGCCCTATTTTCAAAAAGTGATCAGCGGCAAGCGCGCCCGCTGGATGGTGGTGGCGATTATCAGCACGTTGGTGGTCAGTTTGCTGAGTCTGCTTTTCGGTAGTCTGGTCGGGCTGCTGATGCAGGAAATGAAAGACACCACGGTATTTAATACGCGTATCGCCTATATCCTTAACGACATCCAGCAGCAGTTGATGCTGTTTTTACCGGGATATTTGCCGGTCAGCGTGGAAGAACTGCAACACGAGTTTTTACAATGGGTTCAACAGCATATCGCTATCTTGCAAAACATGGGGAAAAGTTTCCTGCACGGTTTCGTCACAATGCTGATAGGTATGGTGCTGGGGGCGATTATCTCTTTATACAATGTGGAGAGCGATACGGAAAAGCCGCTGCTGAAGGCGGAATTGCTGCGCCGGGTGTCGCTGTTGTCCGCTTCCTTTCGCAACATTGTTTTTGCCCAGGTAAAAATTTCCGCGGTAAATACCGTGCTGTCCGCCATTTTTATTCTTGGCGCATTCCCCTGTTTCGGCATTCATCTGCCTTTTTCGAAAACGCTGGTGGTGCTGACTTTCGTTTTCGGTTTATTGCCGGTCATCGGCAACCTGATTTCGAATTCCATCGTGTTTATCTCCGCCTTATCCATTTCCCTGCCCATCGCCCTGATCGCGCTGGTGTATCTGATGCTGATCCACAAGTTCGAATACTTCCTGAATGCGCAGATTGTCGGCACCAGAATTAAAGCGCACGCCTGGGAAATCCTGCTGGCGATGCTGGTATTTGAAGCGGCGTTCGGCCTATCCGGCGTTATCGCCGCACCGATTTACTACGCTTATCTGAAGAGTGAACTGAAAGAAGCGGCGCTGATTTGATGATTCGCGGGAGAGGTTGAAAAATGGCGTCCGTGCCATTTTTCATCGGGCGGTAAATCAAGAACGATCGGCGCCGGACTCTGCCGCCGCGGCATCCGCTTGCGGCGCCGTAGTGCCCTGATCCGCCGCGCCTTGCTCCGCGTTGGGTTCAACTATCTGAGCTGAGTTATCCTGCGGCTGCGTTTCCGGCGTTTCCGGCGTTTCCGGCGCGGCGGCGTCAGGGGTTGCCGTTTCCGGCGTGACGGGGACGTCCGGGTTCACCGCTTCCGGCGCCGCGACGGACTCAACCGGCAGCGTCGGCGCGCTTTCTTCAATCAGGCCGTTGATCTTGAGCGGCATACCGGAGCGTTCCTGCAGCGCCTTGTCGAGATCGCTCTGGTTGACGCTGGCATCGGCCACCACTTTACCCACCGCGGGGGTGACGGTGAGCGGCGCCGGCGCATCGGAGTTAAACTCTTCCACGGTGCGCGACAGCGGGTGGTGGACTTCCACATAGCGCGAACCGTCCGGTTCTACCGTGGCTTTGATAGGCTCGTTGATAAACTGCACGCGCGTCCCCACCGGGACGTGATCGAACAGGTATTTGATGTCATCCGCCCGCATGCGAACGCAGCCGTGGCTGACGCGCAGGCCGATGCCAAAATTGGCGTTAGTGCCGTGAATGGCGTACAGCCGGCCGACGTACAGGGCGTAAAGTCCCATCGGGTTATCCGGACCGGCCGGGAAAACTTTCTGCAAGGTTTCACCGCGGGCGGCGTATTCCGCATGCATGGCGGCGGTCGGCGTCCAGGTCGGGCCGGCCTTTTTCCGCTGCACGGAGGTGACCCAGTTAATCGGCGTATCCTTGCCTAGCTCACCGATGCCGATCGGCAGCACCACCACGGTTTTGGTGCCTTTCGGGTAGTAATACAGGCGCATTTCCGCGCTGTTAACCACGATGCCTTCGCGCGGCGCGTCCGGCAGAATCAACTGATGAGGAATGGTCAGGGTGCTGCCCGGCGTGGGCAGATAGGCGTCAACCCCCGGATTGGCTTCCATCATATTGCTCAACCCCATCTGGAACTGGGCGGCAAAATGCTCCAACGGCAACGTACTGTCCGTCGGGATGGTAAATTCCAGGTTTTCGCCCACCAGCCGGCTGTTGGCCGCCGGCAGAGGATAGACAACGGCAAAGGCGGCCTGGCTGAATGCCGTCACAGCCACAACGAAAGTTAGGATCGCGCGAATACTCATTTTCATGTCTTTATTGAGTGGTAGATGCCATACCAGAAATGGTGATTCTGGTTTATTCCGGTCGATAGGACCGGATGCGCATTATATGTGCAGAACGGCGTAAGAGGGAATCAACATGTGTAACTAATCACACTTTTTTGCAACCCGTAGGGAAGCATTCAATATGTGGATGTCCCCGGCTACTCATTGGACAGGCGCGGCACCTCGAAACGGCGGTTGGTCAGGGCAGGCAATATTTTCCGCGCATAGGAAAGACGATCGGGATCCACTTCGGCGTAGACCAGCGCCGGCACTTCCGGCGCCTGGACAACGACCACGCCCAACGGGTCAACCACCATACTGTTGCCGATATTTTTTACGCCGCACTCGCCGACCGCCACGACATAAGCGGTATTCTCCAGCGCGCGCGCGCGAACCAGCAGTTCCCAATGCGCCTCTTTCAGCGGCCCTTTGACCCAGGCGGCCGGCAGCACCAGCACTTCCGCGCCATCCAGCACCAGGCGGCGCGCCAGTTCGGGGAAACGGATGTCATAGCAGGTCATCAGGCCGATCTTCAGTCCCGCCACGTCGATCAACGGCGGAACTTCATCGCCGGGGGTCACGTTTTCTGATTCCTGCATAGAGAACGCATCGTACAGATGCAGTTTCTTGTACCGGGCGATGATGGCGCCGTCGCGAATGGCAATGAGCATATTCCACACCTTTTCCGTGCCGTTCGGCACATGAATGCTCATTATGGTGGTCATTTGACCGCCCCTGCTGGCCGCCAGCAGCTGGCTGACGAAAGGGCCGTCCAGCGGCTGGGCGGCGGTTAACACCAGCTTGGGATTGGTGATATCTCGCGCCAGAATACCTTCGGGCAGCACCAGAAGATCGGCGCCCTCCTGCCGCGCGTCGGACATCAGCCCAAGCGTGGTTTTAACATTGTTTTGCCATTCACGGTCAACGGCGAACTGTCCAAGTGCCACTTTCATATCAATCCCTCTTATCTTAAGACAAAAAAGAGAACGCCCACGGGAACAACGCTAACGGGGTCAGACAGTTAGCCGCGTTCCTCTGTAAATGCAGTTCACTGGTGAAATCGGCAATCATGGTTTTATTGATTGCCAAGCCATCGTCGTTCCAGTGAACGGGTAAATCCTGAGCGGTGCTGCGCAGATCGTCCAACAACCAAGGCGTAGTATCGGCATATTTGATGCGTTTGCCTATCCACATCGTATATGACCGGTCGATCGCGTCGACAACCAGGGATGTTCCGGTTGCCAGGGCGGACTTCATTGCCAGAGTATTCATGCCGGGAACAGGTTATTATTTTTTGATGAAATAAACCTAATAGGTTAATATCGATTTAAGGTCATCTACATGGATGTAGTGCATGGAAAAACGAACACCCCATACTCGACTGCATATCGTTAAGGCGTTAATCGCTCAGGGCAAGGTTAGGGCTACTAACACGGCGCTCAATGGCGCAGATTTACTGGGATTAGATTTTGACGGAATGTGTAACGCGATCATTTCATTAACGACGGATGATTTTTATAAAAGCATGACGACATACCATGATCATACGATTTGGCAGGATGTCTATCGCCCAAGGATTAACACAGTTGATCTCTATGTAAAAATCATGGTTATTGACGACTTGCTTATCGTCTCATTTAAGGAGAAATAATATGAAATGCCCTAACTGTGGCGGTGCCGAACTGATACAGGAAGCAAAAGATGTACCCTACTCATTTCGCGGGAAAAAAACCGTGTTGCCGGCCGTAGAAGGGTTGCACTGTCCGATCTGTCATGACGTCACGATGAACAAGGACGAGTCTGCGGCGTACCTGGCAAAAGTCGTTGCTTTTAAAAATTCGGTTATCAAAGAAACGATTGAACCGGCGTACATTAGTCGTGTTCGTAAAAAGTTGGAGTTGACGCAACGTGAAGCCAGCGCCATTTTTGGCGGCGGTGCGAATGCATTTTCCAGATATGAAACAGGCAAGGCACAACCTCATCCTTCCACGGTGAAATTGCTGAAAGTTCTTGATCGTCATCCGGAATTGCTAGGTGAGATCCGCCGTTAAACGATAGCGGAAGCGCGCCGGCGTCGCCTGTTGCTACTCCCTCCCGGCCTCCCCCTTGCCAGGGGGAGGAGCTAAACTCCCTCCCCTGCGAAGGGGAGATACCGCGTTACTCCTGCGGATTTTTCTCCCCTTTACCCGCCATCATGGTCAGAAAATCATAACGGCGGCGCAGATCCACTTCGGCTTCTTCATACAGCAGCGCGGTTTCTTCCGGCATCAGGCTGTTCAGGCGGCGGAAACGCTGCTCGTGCAGCAGGGTTTCGCTCAGGCTGGTTGACGGCGGACGGGAGTCCGTCACCAGCGCCGGTTTGCCTTCCTCGGTACGACGCGGATCGAAGCGGTAGAGCGGCCAGAAGCCGGTGGCGGTCAACTGGCGCATCTGATCGTGGCTGAACGCCAGATCGTAGCCGTGCTCTTCGCAGGGGCTGTAGGCGATAATCAGCGACGGACCCGGCCAGGCCTCGGCCTCCTGAATGGCTTTCACCGTCTGGTTCAACTGGGCGCCCAGCGCTATCTGCGCCACATAAACGTGGCCGTACATCATCACGCTAATGCCGAGATCTTTACGCGCCTTGCGTTTGCCTTTCTCGCCGAACTTGGTCACCGCGCCCAGCGGGGTGGCTTTGGACTGCTGCCCGCCGGTATTGGAGTAGCACTGGGTATCCAGCACCAGCACGTTGACGTTTTCGCTCAGGCTCATCACGTGATCCAGACCGCCGTAGCCAATATCGTAAGCCCAGCCGTCGCCGCCGATCAGCCAGATGGATTTATCCACCAGATGATCCGCCGCGGCGGCCAGCGCGCCGGCCTTATCGCCGCCGATCGTCGCCAACAGGGTTCGCAGTTGCTCAATCTGCTGACGGCGCAGTTCCGGGGCGATGGCCTCTTCCTGCAAGGCGGCCACCAAATCGGCCGGCAACCGCGGCGCCAGGTCATGCAGTAAACGCACGGCGCGCTGGCGGTGCTGGTCGACGCTCAGGCGGAAACCCAGCCCGAACTCGGCGTTATCCTCAAACAGGGAGTTGGCCCAGGCCGGGCCGCGGCCGTTGGCGTCGGTGGTCCACGGCGTGGTGGGCAGGTTGCCGCCGTAAATGGACGAACAGCCGGTGGCGTTGGCCACCAGCAGACGATCGCCGTACAACTGCGTCAGCAGTTTGATATACGGCGTTTCACCGCAGCCGGAGCAGGCGCCGGAATATTCAAACAGCGGCGAAATCAGCTGCGAGGTGCGGATATCGATGCGTTCCAGCCTGGAGCGGTCGATTTCCGGCAGCGCCATAAAGAAGTCGAAGTGTTCTTTTTCGACCGCCAGATTATCCAGCCGGGATTCCATATTGATGGCTTTGATCGTCGGATCCTGGCGATCTTTCGCCGGGCAGACTTCCACGCACAGGTTACAGCCGGTGCAGTCTTCCGGCGCCACCTGCAAGACATATTTCTGGCCGCGCATATCGCGGGCTTTGACATCCAGCGACTGCAGCGACGCCGGCGCGTTTTCCATCGCCTCGGCCGGCACCACCTTGGCGCGGATGGCGGAGTGCGGGCAGGCGGCGACGCAGTGGTTGCACTGGGTGCACAGCTGGGGCTGCCACAGCGGGATCGCCTCGGCGATATTACGTTTTTCCCATTTGGTGGTGCCGGTCGGCCAGGTGCCGTCGGGCGGCAGGGCGGAAACCGGCAGGGTATCGCCTAATCCGGCCAGCATGGCGGCGGTCACCGTTTTCACAAAGTCCGGCGCGGCGTCGGAAACCACCGGCGGGCGCTGCGGACTGTGCGGATCGACCGCGTCCAGCGGCACGGCGGCCAGGGCTTCCAGCGTGGCGCTCAAGGCTTTCCAGTTGCGCTCGACCAGCTCCTGGCCTTTGCTGCCGTAGCTTTTGGCGATCGCCGTACGCAGTTTTTCCACCGCCTCCTCGCCCGGCAGGATCTGCGACAGGTGGAAGAACGCCATCTGCATCACGGTATTAATGCGCGCGCCCAACTGGCACTCGCGGGCGATTTTCGCCGCGTTGATACAGTAAACCCGCGCCTGACGCTGGTTTAAGCCGGCCTGCACTTCCTGCGGCAGGCGATGCCACAAATCGTCGCTGGCGTAAGGGGCGTTAATCAGAAACACGCCGCCGGGTTTCAGCCGCTCGACCATGCTGTACTTGTCGATAAACTGCCACTGGTGACAGGCGACGAAATCCGCCCGATCGATCAGATACGCGGAGTTGATGGGGTGAGGGCCGACGCGCATATGGGAGACGGTCAGGCTGCCGGCCTTTTTGGAGTCGTAGACGAAGTAGCCCTGTACGAACATCGGGGTAGCGTCGCCGACGATTTTAATCGAGTTTTTGGCGGCCGATACCGTACCGTCGCTGCCCAGCCCGTAGAACAGCGCTTCCAGCGACGCATGGGCCGGTAAATGCTGGGTCGGCAGCGGCAGCGACAGGTTGGTCACATCATCGTAGATACCAACCGTAAAGCGCGGCCGCGGGTTAGCGAGCGCCAACTCATTGAAAACGGCCTGCACGCACTGCGGGGTGAATTCCTTGGACGACAGACCGTAGCGCCCGCCGATGACGCGGGGCATCTGTGAGCGCTCACCGCTGGTGAACGCCTCGGCCAGCGAGGTCATCACGTCCAGATAGAGCGGTTCCGCCACTGCGCCCGGTTCTTTGGTACGATCCAGCACGGCAATGTTTTGCGCCGTCTGCGGAATAACCGCCAGCAAATGCCTGGCTGAAAACGGACGATACAGGCGCACCTTGACCACGCCGACCTTTTCGCCGCGCGTCAGCAGCGTATCGACCACTTCTTCAACGGTGCCGACGCCGGATCCCATCAGGACGATAACCCGCGTGGCTTCGGGATGGCCGTAGTACTCAAACGGCCGGTACTGCCGCCCGGTGACGTCGGCGAAGTCGTTCATCGCCTGTTCGACGTGCCGGCAGGCGGCGTTATACCAGGGGTTGGCGGCTTCGCGCGCCTGGAAGAAGGTGTCCGGGTTGGAGGCGGTGCCGCGGATCACCGGATGTTCAGGTGTAAGCGCTCGCTCACGGTGAGCCTCTATAGCCTGCCGGGGCAGCAGCTGGCGCAGCGCGTCATCGCTCAGCGGTTCAATTTTGTTGATTTCATGCGACGTGCGGAAACCGTCGAAAAAGTGGATAAACGGCAGCCGGCTGTTCAGGCTGGCTATCTGCGCGATCAGGGCGAAATCCTGCGCTTCCTGCACGTTGCTGGCGCAGAGCATGGCGCAGCCGGTCTGGCGTACGGCCATTACGTCGGAGTGGTCGCAGAAAATGGACAGCGCGTGGGTCGCCACCGTACGGGCGGCCACGTGCAGCACAAAAGGCGTCAGTTCGCCCGCCAGTTTATACAACGAGGGGATCATCAGCAGCAATCCCTGCGACGAGGTAAAGGTGGTGGCCAATGTCCCGGTTTGCAGCGCGCCGTGCACGGCGGCTATCGCCCCGCCTTCCGACTGCATTTCAACCACGCGCGGCGTGTCTCCCCATATATTCTTTCCTCCGTCGCTCGACCAGGCCGCCGCCTGCTCGGCCATGGTGGAACTGGGCGTAATAGGGTAGATGGCGATGACTTCGTTTGTCCGCCAGGCGACAGAGGCGACTGCGTTATTACCGTCGGTGGTGATCATGACTTGGCCTTTTTGCTCACAGAATGAAATTCGATTTTTATTTGGGGAATTATCGCATCTCAAAGAACGAAGAGAATGACTCAATGTACGCGGAGTTGTTTCAAACTATTTTTAATAATTCCACATATTATACACCGCTATCGGATAAATGCCGTCTCCTGAGCCTTTTCAGCGCCAGCGTGCCATTTCAGATAAATAATGGGCAGCCGCTGCCGGTTGTCTGGCGTGAGGTTTCCGCATCCTGGCGCATTTCATGCTGAAAACGGCTAACAAAATTGAGCAGTATTGGTGAATGCGTCGCGGATTCATGGCCGACGATCATCCCGATATCCCATCTCATGCCGCTGTCCAACAGGGGAATGCATACCATGCCGTCGCGTAACAAAGGACGAGCCAATCCTTCGACGAAGACAAAAACGCCCTGGTTCAGCGCGACCAGATCATAGGCGACATACAGATCGTGACTGATATGGGTATGGATGCGGGGAGAGACGCCCGCGCGGCGCAGGTGTTGCAAAATGGTCTCCCGTAGCCGGAAGGTTTCATCCAGCATAATCAGAGAGACGTCGACCATGTCGGCCAGACGGATGGGCCGCGTTTGCGCCAGCCGCGCCAAACGGTGCTTCTTATTGCTCACCAGTACGATCCGCTCCTGCTTGATGCTGGCATAGCTCAGACGCGGGTTGTCTCCAGGCTTGACGGTGATAGCCATATCCAGCGATCCGTTATCCACGCGTGCTTCGCATTCGATATCGGTGTGTTCGGACAGTGCACAGTCCGCATCCTGGTAGGCGGTCAGAAACGCCATCACCCGCTGTACTCCCAGGATTTGCAACGTGCCGGGAGAAAAACCGAGACGGTAACGAGGATGTTCATGCCGTTGCCGGGTACGCACGTCGCTTTCCAGCGCGGCAATGCTGTTGATGGCGGTCAGGGCTTTGGCATAGAGGAAGTCACCCATCGCAGTCGGCGACATGCCGCGGGAATTACGCTGAAACAGGGTTACGCCCAGTTCGGTTTCCAGATTGAGGATCTGCCTGCTCAGCGCCTGCTGGCTAATGAATAATTTTTGTGCGGAACGAGTCAGGCAACGATCCTCATACACCTGAACAAAATATTTCAGCGTGCCGATATCCATATGCCACCTCTACCATCATCAGTCATCGTGCAGGGGACAGACGGACAGTGTAACCAGCCCATTTCCGTCAAAATATGACAGCTATCATAGGAATAAAAAACGCATATGAAGAAAAGGGATATTGCGCACGGTTTTCACCGCGCGCAGTTGGGTCGGAAACGGAAAACGCCGCGATAACATAACGCGGCGTTGCCGTGGGTTACTTCAGCGGAATGGTGATCCCCAGATGGAAGATCGACATATCCACATCATTTTCGGCGAACAGCGCAAACAGAAAACGGCCTGAAACGGAAAAATCGCCGAAGTTATAGCCGATCATCGGCCCGAGCGAGGCGTATTCGGTGCGTTTCCCCTGCGCATGAAATCCCGGTACGGCGGCGACTTTCCGCCCCTTTATCTCGTCGTCGCGGAACTGCCGGGTATAGTTGCCGATCGCGCCCAGCGTCCAGTTATTGATTGTTTTGGCGGCGGTGACGTCCAGATAGTAGAGGTGGCCGGTTTGATATTCGGTCGTCTTATTGCGGGTATTGAAATTGAAGATGTTATTCACTGTGAACGCCCAGTCGTCCCGCAGATAGGTGACGGCGAGATTAGGCTGGAAAATATAAAAATTATTGGCGACGGAATTTCCCTGTATGACGTTTCTGCCCTGGGCCTCACTGTACCGATATTCAAATTTGCCGTTCTTCAGGCTGACTCCCGCGCCGAATCCCACAAACAGACCGCGGCCCAGATCCCACGACAGCATCACGGGCGTGATCGAGGTGTTCAACATGCCGTCATAGTGATCTTTGTGCTCCGCCTGACCATCGTTGGTGCGGGAACGAATGACGCGCTGGGGCTGTACCACGCTGGCACCATAACGGGCGCCCAGCACTTCCCAGCCCGGCACCCACAATAGCGACGCGGCGGTGCTGACCACCTTGAGCTTGACGCTGCCGCCCGGCGTCAGGGCTTTATCGCCGTCCTCGTTGCGCAAGGATCCGGTTTCATAGGAGCTGTTGAGCGTAAAGTAGAGCCCGTCCGGCGGCAACAGACCCGCCGCGTTGCCGGTTGTCGCGCCCGGCTGCAAGGGCGTGACGTTTTCCACGCCATACGCCGCCGGCGCGGCCGTCAGTATCAGCGGTAGCGCCAGCCGGCATAGCCGCTTATTCAGGGTGTTCATCATCATATCCCCCGGTTGTTGTTATCCGCCGGAGAGGGCCGTTTCTCTCCGGCGCGGGTTGCTATTTCAGGGTGGCGATGTATTGCGCGGCGTGCACGCCGGCCAGTCTGCCGGTGGTGACCGCGAACGAAAAGGTCGACCCCGACGCCCACAGCGTATAGGTCCGGCCGTACTGCCCGCCCGCATCGCTGCCCGTGGCGTAAAGCCCTTTGATCACGTTGTCGTTGGCGTCCGTCGCCTCCGCCGCCGGCGTAATTCTTATCCCGCCGGTGGTCGTGAAGTAGTAGGGACGTACCTGCAGCGCGTAGTAGGGAGGCGCGTTAACCGGGATCACCGTCGCCGGATCGCGGGTGAATGCCTCGTCGACGTTCTTCTCCCTGATCTGGTTGAATTGGGCTACGGACGCCTGCAGCCGTTTGGCGTCTACCCCCATCTTTTTCGCCAGTTCATTCAGGGTATTCGCCTTGACGACGTTGGCGTTGCCCGCCTTGATGGCGTCGTCGATCTCTTTTTGCAGGTTGGTCAGCTTTTTCATGACCGGAACGATGACGCCCATCCCGATGCGGGCGCCCTGTTCGGCGACAAATTTCACCGTGTTTTCATCGAAGACGGACCAGACGAAGCTGTCGCGCTGCGACTCGATGGCGTTGCCGGCCAGGACGAAACTCTCCACGATCGTCTCATCAGCGAAGCGGTCGCCGTATTTGTTGACCCACAGGTTCGGCTCGAAAGTCATGCCCTGCAGATCGCCGACCACCGGGATGCCTTTCCCTTTGATGCCAGGGTGCAGCGTGAGTCCGAACCCGACGGTATCCGCCCCCACCGCCCTGGCCATGTCGATGCCCTCGCCGGTCTTATTTAGACTAACGAACGGCGCCACTTTTTCGGGATCGAACGGCGTCCAGGCCGCCACCTTCTCCTTGCTGTCCGGGAAGCCGCCGGTGGCCAGGATCACCGCTTTCGCCAGGATGGTGAGCTTGTTGCCGTTGGCGTCTTCCGCTTCCACGCCCTTGACCGCGCCGTCTTGGTAGATCAGTTTCTTGCCCTGGGTCTTGTACATCACCTGCACCCCCAGTTCGTTGGCCCGCTCCACCATGCGCTTGATCAGCGCGGCGCCGTGGTGGGAGTTGCCGTAGTCTTCCACTACGTGCCACACCCGCGGCTCATGCTTCGACATCTGCCCCAGCCGGAAATTGACGCCCTGTTTCTCCAGCCAGCGGATGGTGGGGCCGGCCTCCTTCAGGTACGTCCGCACCAGCGCGGGATTGACGCGGTAGAACTGGTTGAACTCCATCGACGTCCGGTAAGCCTGTTCGGGGGTGATGTGGACCGAGTCCCTGCGTGTCTGGTCGGTGCCGACGCCGAACAGCCCCTCGGCGAAGTTGGTGCTGCCGCCGGCGAAGGCTTGCTTTTCCAGCGCGATCACCTTCAGCCCGGCCTCCGCCGCAGAGACTGAGGCGGATACGCCGGCGCCGCCGAATCCGATAACCACGACGTCGGTTTCTAGTTTGCTCTCTTGCGCGGCAGCCGGCTGCGCGTAGCTGAGGGAGAGGCCGAAGATGAAAAGAAAGCAACCGATAGCGCTATTTTTTCTTAATCTGCTCATAGTGTTATCTTCCTGTTATTGTAGGGGGTACCCGATCCTCGTGCTGTTTTCTGGTTATATCGCCTGTCTGTTGTATGATGAGAAAGGGGGTTGGTGCGGCCGGATAAACGCTCTGGACGCGTCCAAATGCTATCCCCATGATATCGATACGGCTTTCGGGGGATAGCAAGAGGTGGTTTCACTATAACCATCTGAGATATATTGGAAAAACACCCTTTATTTGTGGTTGCTACAACCTCAGGTTGTGGCGAGCCGGAGCTGGACGGGTTTTCCGGTTGTGGTAATGGTCGGTTGGCGGGGATTGAGGAAGGGCTCCCGTTGATCTGGGAGCCAAATGATGGCGAATGAAATAAAAGATAAGCTGATTGCGGTGGTGGCGTCGCTCCATGAACAGGGCATGACCCCGGAACAGGCGCTTGAGCATATTCTTCAGGCGTGGGGCGGCACGGCAAAGGACATCGCCCTGATTAGCATCGTTACTCCCCGGCTGATCGCCGATGTGCTCCATTCGGTGTATCAGGATGCGATTTCCGCCCGGCAAATCGCCGTGATTTTGCAGCAACTGGGTTATGACCGGCAGGCGGTGGCCGGCGCGCTGCGCGAGCAATTTCCCGAGCTTGCCCGCGCGGGCGGCGGAGCGACGAGGACTTAATGGCGACGCCGCATCAGCCCACGGAAGAGTCGTTCACCCCGGTGTGTTAGTGCCATACTTATCTCAATGCGCGACAAGGGCGAAGGTCCGGCAGCGGGAGGTGAGAAATTGATGTACCGCGGCATCAGTGGGGATGACTATCGAAAAATATTCGTCGTCGGCGATATCCACGGCTGCCACCAGCTGTTGCTGGATGCGCTGGCCGCCCGGCAATTCAATCGCCAGACCGACCTGCTGATCTCGGTGGGCGATCTGATCGATCGCGGGCCCGACAGCATGGCCTGTCTGACGCTGCTGGATGAGCCCTGGTTTACCGCCGTGTGCGGCAATCATGAGCAAATGGCGCGCGAGGCGCTGAATGAGGACAACGGCTGGCTGTGGTCGCGCAATGGCGGTACCTGGTATGCCGCGCTCAATCAAGCGGAGCAACCATTCGCGGCGCAGCGGATAGCCCGGACGGCTCAGTTGCCGCTGGTCATCGACGTGGACGTCGGCGGCCGCCACTATGTGATTGCCCATGCGGATTACCCGTCGGACGATTATGCGTTCGGCAAGGTGGTCGATGCGGATGAGCTGGTCTGGGGGCGAACCCGCATCACCCGAGCCATGGCGGGGAAGGGCCGGCGCATCGCCGGCGCGCATCTATTTATCTTCGGCCATACGCCGCTTCACAAAACCCTGATATTTTTTAACCAGCTCTATATCGATACCGGCGCGGTATTCGGCGGCACGCTGACGTTAATTGAACTACGCTAAAGGTAAAAGGCTACCGCACCCACCCACGGGACTTATGTCGGCAGGCGTTGCCGCTACCGCGCTATGCTTTCCGTTTTTTAATAATCATTGAAACATCCATTACAATTTCGTGAATTTTTTGTTAAATATCAATTTAATTGGTTTAATATTTATATGATTTATTGATTTTTAACTGCAAACGCGAATGCGTAATGCATTTTAATTATCTGTGATGCTGCTATTTTGTCAATTTTATCCCCCCCGGTTTCGATAGTGATTTCTGCGTCTGGATCAAACAATGCCTACACATGCGTGCAGTGATAACGGCTGGTTTTTTTACCAGGAGCATTACCGCGGCTATTGCCGTATTTTCTGTTTTTACTGCGGGAAAAATATTATTAAAGTTGGGGTATAGACACCAAGGCGTTGTAAAAAACGATACTTACTATAATAAATAATGATCGTCATAACCAATTCATAACCGCGTATTGATATGCTATACCTATCAAAATGAGTGAAATCGATCGATATAAATGATTTGTAATGAGTTTTTTTTTGTTCAGAATAAGCTCGTAGCATAATATTAATCACGCCAGCTTTACGTGAATATCTCTACGGTCTTATAAGGGTGTAAAGAAATGGATAATTTCGGATAGCGCTCTGTCATTAATGTAAATATTATCAATAGGTTATAATAGATCCCGCTAATTAAATCGGGACGGTGTCTTTTTTTGCCAAAATAAAATACTTTAGCTTTTTTAAGAAAAGCTATTGCCGGTGAGTCTGTCGTTAAATAGAGAATTGTGAATATTCTTATATTATTGGATATATCGTAATTCTTTATTGGAATAAAAGAGTAATTGGCCGTTGTTTTAAGTTTTTGTCTAAATGAGATTTTTGAAGTGATTAAATTATACAGCATCTGCGAAGAAAAAGTTTCCGGGTAACTTGGAGATGTAGCCAAATGTCATCAAGCATTTAGTGGCGGCGCGTTGTGCGCGGTTGTTTTGTGCGGTGATATTTATTATTCGCGTTTTTATTTAATTAACTTAATTGTCGAGGACCGATGATGCGTAACTTATTTAAAATTTTGCAAAAAGATGAGCGTGGCGTATCCGCATTGGAATACGCCATTCTGGCAGGGGTTATTGTGGTAATTGTCGCGAGCGGCGTGACGCTTTTCGGCGAACAGGTAAATACGCTTTTTGATAATGCCAATACGTCTATTCAGAAGGCCGTTGATTCGAGTACAGACAACACTCCGGGCGATTAATATTTTTTATGCAGTTAATGATTACTGCGCCGCTGCTGGCACTGTTCTGGCTATTAATGCGCGCCGATTTAACCCGGCGCTGCCTGCCTAATCGGTGGGTATTGTATTACGCCCTGTTATTTCCCTTTTATGCCTTTAGTCAGGGATTGAACTGGGCGCAATTCGCTGCGCATTGTCTGGTTGGCGCGACGGCTTTTGTCCTGCTGCTGCTGTCGTTTATACGCGGCGGCGTTGGCGGCGGCGATGTCAAGTTAGGCGCGGTAGTCATGCTCTGGGCCGGTCCGTTTCACGCGGCGCCGGCCCTGGTCGCCATTAGTCTGGTTGGCGCACTGCTCGGCGTGGCGGGATGGCTGGCGGACAAGAGGCTGAAACCGCCGCAGGCGGCGTCCGCTGCGCTTTATGCCCTGTCCGCCCGGCGCGGCGTGCCCTATGGCGTCGCCTTGGTGGCCGGAGGGCTTACCGTGCTGCTTCTCAGCCGGCGTTGACGGCCGCCGCCGGCAACGGGGCATCTCCGTAAAGGTACGCCGGCTGCGCATCCATTCGGGAGTGATTTGTTGATGTCTTCGCTATTGAAACTGGCTTTGATTCTGCTGGCGGCGGCGCTGCTGGCGGGGATCGCCCGCCTGATGTTCGTCAGCAGCCAGCAGAGCGGCGCGCCGGCGGAACGGCGCGTACAGGTGCGCGTCACCGCGGCGGCGTTGCCGGCGGGACTACTGCTGCGCGAGGGGGATCTGGCCTGGAAAGCCTATCCGGAAGGCGACGTGCCGAAAGGCGCGCTGACCGAAGGCAGCAGCGCGGCCAATCTCAACGGCGCGCTGGTGCGCAAACGGATGGATGCCGGGGCGCTGATTCTGGCCGCCGATGTTATCCGCCCGGATGCTCCCGGTTTTCTGGCCGCGGTGTTAAAGCCGGGCATGCGCGCGGTTTCCGTGCCGGTCGATGATGTTTCCGGCAATGCGGGGCTGATTCAGCCGGGGGATTTTGTCGACATCATCCTCACCCAGCGCATGCGGCAGGCGGAGAACAACCACGGCGGCAACGCGCGTCTGGTGGTCAGTGAAACGGTGGTCGAGCGGGTACGGATTATCGCCGTCGGCTCCAGTTTACTGCGTAAAACGGAAGAAAACGGCAAACCCAATAATGTCAGAACGGTCACCATCGAGGTCGCGCCGCGGGCGGCGGAAGCAGTGACCGTCGCCGCGCAGCTGGGCAGCTTATCCATGGCGTTGCGCAGCTTTGCGGTGGAACAGCGGGATATCGCCGGCCATGAGGAACGGCAAAATACGACGGCTTCCGTTGTGGCATGGGATAACACCGTTGGGAAAGATAACCGGCCGATATGGGGAGGCGATGTATCCCGAGCATTGGGAAGCAGCCCGTCGACGCCGTCGGCAGGGAAAACGGACCCGCTTAAATCACATCGGGTGATTATTATGCGGGGCGGTCAACGTCAGGAACAGGAATTTGGCACCCATGCTCGCTAGGATTTTTATGTTTATGCTGCTGGCTGCCGCCGGTTTGCTATTCACGGCGGCGGCCCAGGCCCGGCAGACGCTGACGCTCTCTGTCGGGGCCGGGACGTTGGTGAACGTCGCCGCGGATATGGCGACGGTATTCGTCGCCGATCCCGATATCGCCGACGTTCAGTCGCCGACGGCGGGAGCGGTGCTGGTGCTGGGGAAACGCGTCGGCACCACGTCGCTGTATATTCTTGATTCGGCAGGGAAACCGCTGCTACGGCGTACGGTCGTGGTGCGGCATAATCTGTCCGAGGTTCAAACTACGTTGCGCCAGCGTTTTCCGGCGCTTCGCCTGACGCTGACCTCCGCTCCCGGCTCCATCATGGTCAGCGGTTCGGTTCCCAATGCCGAAACGGCCGAGGCGATAGCTCAGACCCTTCGCCCCTATCTGGGGGAAAAAGATCAGTTGCTCAATCAGCTTGCCATCGCCAGCCCGGTTCAGGTGCATCTGCGGGTGCGGGTCACGGAAGTTTCACGCGCGGTGACGCAACAGCTGGGGGTGAACTGGGAGGTGATCGCCAAATCGGGCAATTTTGTCACCGGGCTGGTCAGCGGGCGTGATTTTGTTTCGACCAATGCCGCCGACGGGGTAAGAACCTGGACGGGCGCGTCCGGCGCATACTCTTTCCTGGGGGGCTACAACAAGGGCGGAACCTCGATTCAGACGATGATCGACGCGCTGGATAAAGAAGGGCTGATCAGCATTCTGGCCGAACCCAATCTGACCGCGGTTTCCGGCCAGACCGCCAGCTTCCTGGCCGGCGGCGAATTCCCGGTGCCGATTAAACAGGAATCGGATTCGATGAGCGTGGAGTTTAAGCCGTTCGGCGTGGCGCTCGACTTTACCCCCACGGTATTGGGCGACGATCGCATCAGTATCAAGGTGCGCCCTGAAATCAGCGAGATCGATCCCAATAGCAGTATCGTCATGGACGGATTGTCCATTCCCGGCGTATCCGTGCGCCGCGTCGAAACCACCGTGGAGATGGCGAGCGGGCAGAGCTTCGCCATCGGCGGACTGCTGCAGAACAATGTGCGCGACGTGCTTTCCAAAGTACCCGGCCTCGGCTCGGTGCCGGTGTTGGGCAAACTGTTTTCTTCTTCAGATTATCAAAACAACAAAAGCGAACTGGTGGTGATTGTCACGCCGTATCTGGTGCGGCCTGCGGCGGCCGGTCAACTGGCTACGCCGCTCGACAGCATGCGGGCCAATACCGATATCGAATTTATCGTCAGCAAAAGGACCGGCTATGACCCGCTGCAAAACGACGTTCCCCGCCTGACGGGATCGGCCGGTTTTGTCTATTAGCGCGGCGCCGAAATGGCAATTTATCTGCCCGGATGGCGGTTCAGATAACAACAGGAGTGTGAGGATGATGGTTTACACAGAGCTGCGCCGCTGTCTCGCTTTACTGCTCGTTGCCGGCGCGGCGTGGCTGTCGGCGGGGTGCGCCTCATGGCAGCGGGATCCTGCCGGCATGCCGGATGTTTCATCAATAAGATTGCAGTTGCGCGGCAAACCGTGGGCCGCGGTTGCGCCGGATTGTGACCGCTTACTGCAACCCGCGTACCACTGGAGCCATGACGGTCGCCAGCAGGTGGCGTTCGGCTGCGCGACCTATAGCAATCTGGCGATCAGCCTGGCGCGACCGCAGGATTTATCCACGCCGCGCGTTTATAGCGGTATGCAGGCGGATGCGGCGGCCTTGGCGGTAACGCGCTATCGCCAGAATAAGGTCGAGCCGTTGCGGGAGACCGAATCTACTTCAATGTCAGGTGACTAAGCGGATAGGGACATATGAGCGTACTGGGTGAAAAAGAGCGTGGCGAGCAGCGGGCGGTAAACTTCGCGGCATTCGTCCATGATGCGGCCAGCAAAGAGGAACTGACGCGTTTCTTTAAGGCCAGCACCGTGACCGATAGCCGGGTCGAGCGGGGCAACGTTGACGATGTGATCGCCTGGCTGAAAAAAACGGGCCGCTCGCCGCAGCGCCTGATGGTGGATATTTCAGGTTCCAGCGGACCGCTGGACGAGCTGGAGCGGCTGGCCAACGCCTGTGAACCCTCGGTGCAGGTCTACGTGGTGGGGGATCGCAATGATGTCGGGCTATATCGTAACTTGCTGCAACGCGGGGTGCGGGACTATCTGGTGAAGCCGCTGGGCGCGGAGTTATTGCGCCGTACGCTGGAGGCGGACGATAACCATACCGTGCGTCAGCGGCGGCTGGGGAAAGTTATCGCCGTGGTCGGCACGCGCGGCGGCGTCGGCACCACCAGCGTGGCGACGCATCTGGCCAGGGCGCTTTCCGTCGGCGGCGCGCATCGCCGCGTGGTCTATATCGATCTCGATTTTTATGGCGGCAGCGGCACCAGCATGCTGGGGCTGGCGGGAGGGAACGCCCTGATTGAAATTATGGGCAATGTGAACCGCCTGGATCCGCAATATCTGGAGCGGACGCTGTCTACGGTGGACAATCGCCTGTATGCCCTGGGCGCCGAACTGGATTATATGGACCTCTATCCGTCGATGGAGGGGGCGCTGGAGGCGTTACTGGCGACGCTAAGTCAGCATTTTCACTATGTGGTGCTGGATATCCCCCAGCGCGGCGGCGAACTGGCTTCGGCCGCATTTTCCCTCGCCAGTCTGGCCTGCGTGGTGGCGGATCAGTCGGTTTATTCGGCCAGATCGCTGGTCAGGCTGGTGCGCCATATCGAGGCGCATCCCAATCCGGCAACCGTGTATAGCATTATCAACCAGCCGCAGCCGCTAAACCGTAATAAAGTCAATATCGATGATTTCCTCAAGTCCGTCGATCTGGCGATAGCGGTGCAGATCGGCTATGACGCCCAAACGTTGTCGCTGGCGGAAAATCTGGCCGAGGCGTTGCCGGAGCGCAGCGAATTTAGCCGCGGCGTCAGACAACTCGCCAGCATCCTGACCGGTGAACGGCAGGTCAGTCAGCCGGTGTCATGGTGGCGGGCGTTACTGTTGCAGAGGTTAGCATGAGTTTTGGCCGCAAACCGGGAGTGGTATTCGACGCGCCGCCGTCGCCGCAGGTGGAAACCTCCGTGACGGAGGGCAAAAGCGCGCGGCAGAAAAAAGAGGCGCCCATATTGAGGGAAGCCTCTTCCGAGCCCGCCGCGGCGGTGACGAATGGCCCGCCGCAGGAGGAGACGGTGGTGCGCTCCGCATATTATGTCCGGGTGCGGCAAACGGTGTTTGCCACCATTGACGTCTCCAGCGCGCTGCAGCGTACCCGTGATGAGGTCAGGCTTGATGTTGAGGCCATTATCGCGGAAACGGTGGTGATGGAGAGTATGCCGGTGACGCAGACCGAACAGAGGCTGATGGGACGGGAGATCCTGAATGACATGTTCGGCGTCGGGCCGATTGAGCCTTTATTACAGGATGACACGGTGTCCGACATTATGGTTAACGGCCCGGATCAGATTTATGTGGAGCGTTTCGGCAAGCTGGAGTTGACGCCGTTTAAATTCCGCGACAATGCGCACGTCGTCAACGTCGCCCAGCGTATCGCCTCATCGGTGGGGCGCCGGGTGGATGAAAGCAGCCCGATGGTGGATGCCCGTCTGGCCGACGGCAGCCGCGTCAACGTGATTTTACCCCCGCTGGCGATAGATGGCGCATCGATCTCGATCCGTAAATTCTCGCGCCGGGATCTGACGCTACAGCGGCTGGTGGCGAGAAACTGCCTGTCGCCGGCTATGGCGCGGGTGTTGGAAATCGCCGCCGCCAGCCGGCTCAATATCGTTATTTCCGGCGGTACGGGCTCGGGTAAAACCACGCTGCTCAATGCGCTGTCGCGCTTTATCTCCGTTTCCGAGCGCATCATTACCGTTGAAGATGCGGCGGAATTACAGCTGCAGCAGCCCCATGTGTTGCGGCTGGAGACGCGCCCGGCCAATCTGGAGGGCGGCGGTAAGGTGACCCAGGGGGATTTGGTGCGCAACGCGCTGCGCATGCGGCCGGATAGAATCATTCTGGGAGAGACGCGCGGCGTGGAGGCGCTGGATGTGTTGCAGGCGATGAATACCGGCCATGATGGTTCGATGACCACGCTGCACGCCAACAACCCGCGCGATGCGTTGATCCGTCTGGAAAGCATGGTGCTGATGGCCAACGGCAATCTGCCGCTGTATTCCATCCGCCGCCAGATTTCCAGCGCGGTGCACCTGATTGTACAGGTTGAACGGATGCGCGACGGCGCCCGGCGCGTCACCAGCATTACCGAACTGGCGGGAATGGAGGGGGACGTGATCGTCACCCAGGAGTTATTTCACTTCAGTTACGATGCCAGCGCCTTTGACGACGAGGTGAAAGGAACCTTCGACAGCAGCGGCATGCGGCCGGTTTTCGCCGAGCGGGCGCGCTATTACGGGATGGAAACCGCGCTGCTGGAGGCGATGCGCCCATGAGCCAGGCCGACGTGGTGATGATAGCGGCCTTTGCCGCCAGCATATTGGCCGGGCTGGCCGTGCTCGTCTTGAGCACGGCGCTGCGCCAGCGGGCCGGCGTGCGCATCCGCCAGCGGCTGAAAGCGGTTATCGGCGTGTCGGTCAGCGTTTCACGGCAGAAAATATTGCTGGAACTGGAGCGCGCTCAGGCGGAAGCGCGCCGCCGTCGGCGACGTCAGGCGATGGGAACGCTGGGGTACTATCTTAACCGCCTGGATACCGTGGGCGGGCCGCGGGGAAGACGAACGCTGTTCCTCTGCGCGGCGGCGATCGCGCTGCTTGACGGCGTACTGCTGGCGCTCGGCCTGATACCGGCCAACGGGTGGAGCATTCCGCTGGCGCTGCTGGTCGCCCCGCTCGCGACTCTCTTCTTTATTTACCAAAAACAGGTCGAGCGGTTCCAGATTCAGTTTCTCAATCAATTGCCGGAAGCGATGGATATGATCACCCGCGCCAGCCAGGCCGGGATCCCGGTCGGCCAGTCCATTCGCAATGTCGGCAACCATATCGCCGCGCCGCTCGGCCCCGAATTCCTGAAAATGGGGGATGGGCTGCTGTTGGGCAATGATATTCAGGATGTGGTGGATGAAGCGGTATTGCGCATCGAATTGCCGGATTTCGCCTTTTTTGCCGTTTGTCTGGCCTTGCAGCGCGATACCGGCGGTTCGCTGGTGGAAGCGCTGGATAACCTCTCGGCGATTATTCGCGCCCGACGCGATCTGCGCCTGAAAACCAAAGCGATGACCGCGGAAGGTCGTTTATCCGGCATGATCCTGGCGCTGCTGCCGTTCTTTATCAGCGGCGCGCTGTTTGTGCTTAATCCGGGGTACATCGGCGTCCTGTTCGATACGCCTGGCGGGCAAATGCTGCTATGGATCGCCGGCGTCATGCTGGCGCTGGGCGTGGCGTCGATTCGCAAAATTGCCAGAATGGAGGTTTGAGTGGATCTGCTTCATCTCATTTACCTGCTGTGCGCGGTAAGCGGCGTAAGCCTGTATCTCTATGCTCGTATCGGACGCCGCGCCAGGCTGGGCGAACGATTGCGGGCCGAAGTCTTGCGCAAGCGTAACCAGCAACAGGATCCGGCGCGTCCCTGGCGGCGTTATGCGCTGCCTCAGCGCCTGGTGCGGCTGTTACAGCATATCGGCCGCTTTGCTCCGTTATTTAGCGCGGCCCAGCGTACGGAAATTGCGCAAAAGCTGGTATCGGCCGGGTTCCGCAGTTCCCAGGCGCTGATTGTCGTCGCGGCGTTATCGCTGCTGTCGATGATTTCCCTGTCCGCGCTGGTGGCGATCTTCGTCTGGCCGTATCTGGAGGGCAACCGGCTATACGGTATGGGACTCTGCCTGCTGGCGCTCTATCTGGGAACCCTGTTTCCCCGTTTGCTGCTTGACCGGCTGGTGGCGCGCCGTCAGCGGGCGATCCAGCAAAGCTTGCCGGATGCGCTTGACCTGCTGGTGATCTGCACCAACGCCGGGCTGGGTTTAAACAGCGCCGTTCAGCGGGTCGCCGAAGAGATTGAGGCGGTCTGCCCGGCGTTGGCGGATGAGCTGCGCCTCACCTCCGGCGAACTGCAAATCAGTAATGATAGCGAGACGGTACTCAAGCGGCTGGCCCAGCGTACCGGGCTGGATTCCGTCAGCACGCTGGTGAATACGCTGCTGCAATCCCGTCAGTATGGCACGGCGATTACCCAGGCTTTGCGTATTCTGGCCCGCTCCGAACGCACCGCCCGCATGATGCGGCTGGAAGAGTCCGCCGCCAAGCTGGCGGTAAAAATCACGCTGCCGATGATGCTGTTTATTCTGCCCACGGTATTAATCGTGGCGGCGGGGCCGGCGGTACTGGGGCTGATGTCTTTTTTTGCTTCACAGCAGTAATGAAAACAGGTGAGGGTGATGGATTATAAATATCGACCGGGTTTGCTGCTTTGTATGGTGATTTCGCTTGCCGGCTGCGCGCTGCTGCGTCCGGCGCCGGCGCATCAGGAGAAAAGCGTTCAGGGAGCGTCGGCGAGGGAGGAGAGCGATTTGCGCATCGCCGCCAGCGCGCTGCAGAGCGGGGATCTTAACGTCGCCTCGTCAATCTATCGCCGGCTGACGGAAACGCGGCCCGCCAGCGCCGCCGCCTGGCTGGGGCTGGCGAACACCCATTTCTTATCCGGCGAGCTGGACGCCGCCAATAAGGCGTATGCCGTGGCGCAAAAGATTGAGCCGGACAATATCGATGCCAGCTTGGGACAGGCCAGAATTCTGATACGCCAGCGCCGCCTGCCGGAGGCGACCGCGGGTTTCCAGTCTATTCTCAGCCGCTTCCCGAACCATCCGCTGGCGCTGTCCGGGCTGGGGGTGAGTTACGATCTGGCGGGCGATCACCACCAGGCGCAGAGCACCTATCGGCGCGGGTTGCGGCTATATCCTGATGATACGACCATGCGCGCCAATCTGGGATTATCGCTGGCGTTGAACGGAAAACCGCGCGAGGCGGTAAATGTTCTGCTGGGAACGACGGGGGTGTCCGGCAGGCTGCCGCAGGAGCGGGATAATCTGGCGTTGGCTTACGGCGTGCTGGGGCGGGAGGATGCCGCCGAAGAAATTCTGCTGAGCAGCCAGTCGCGGGGCGCGGTAGAGGATAATCTGGCGTTCTATCGCTACCTGCGTCAGAGCATGAGGTGATGCGGTGCGGAGGCTAACCCGGCTGGCTCTGTGGCGGCGCGACCAGCGCGGCGTCAGCGCGCTGGAATATGCGCTGGTCGCGCCGCTGCTGTTCGCGGTGGTGTTTATTGCCGTTGAAGTGGCGTTCATCATGCTGGCCGACGCCCATCTGGATATCGCCGCCAACCGGGTGGCGCGGATGGGGCGCATCGGTATTGACGGCGATTGCCGGCAGGCGGTGCGGGGGGTGATGAGAAGCACGCTGTCGACCTGGATCGGCAGTGAAAGCGAAATGTATGCCGATGCCAAAATTTACACGCCGGGCGGCGATAACCGATTCGGCGACCTGAACGACGAACACTATCAGCCGGTGTGCGATGCCGGGGAGCGGGGGGATATGGTGATCTATCGGCTGGCGTTTGATCGTCCCGGTCTGACGGGGTTTATCGCCTGGCTGGGCGACGACCCGATGCGTTTTGAACGCGTGATTCTGATCCAGAACGAACCATGAGACGGCGAATGATGAGAGCCTGTCGCCGTCTGCGGCAGACGGCGCTGTGGCGCGTCGGACGCGACTGCGGCGGCGCGGCGGCGGTTGAGGCGGCGCTGATTATTCCCCTGGCGGTGTTTCTTATTATTGGCGCCTGGGAGCTATACGGCTATTTCCGGGCCGCGGCGGTGGTGGATCGCACCGCATTTATGGTGGCGAACAGCCTGTCGATGCAGCGGGAACTGAAAGATGGCGAAAATTGTACGCTGGCCAACGATATCTGCACCTATAACGCCATCGCCCAGGATTTGATGACGCCGCTTGATTACAAAAGCAACGGCGGTTTGGTCATTAGTTTCTATGCCGTAGAAGACGCCGACGGCGAGGCGGTCTGGAAAGCGATGCCGGAGAGGCCGCCGAAAGTTTATCAAGGCAGCGGCAATAGTCGTAATCCGGTTTCCCGGTTGGCGCCGCCAAACGGCTTTCCGCAGGCGGCGGTGGGCGACACCGCCATCGTGGTGGAAGCTTTTTATTACTACACCCCGTTTGCTATCGGTTCGACATTCTGGCAGCGGCTGGGCGGGGAGCGGGAAATCGGCAGCCGGGTGTTTTATCGCCCGCGTTTCAGCACCTTGCGTGACAATCTTGAATAATACGACGGCGGTAGCATCATGATCCGACTCAGACGGTTGTTTCTCCGGCTGCGGCGCGAACAGCGCGGCGCGGTCGCGCTGACCTATCTGCTCTGTTTTCCGCTGATACTGTTTATGCTGCTGGGGGCGATTGATTTTATCCGCTATGGCATGGCGCAGGGCAAGTTACAGAATGCGCTGGATGCGGCGGTGATTTCCGCCGGACGCAATCTGGATAAATATACGCCCAGGGCGGGTTCCGACCAGGAAGCCGGATGGCGCGCCGACGCCATCAGCTATTTTCGCAGCAATATGCCGGAGGATTTTCTCGGCAGCCGCATCCCGTCGGATAATCTGACGATAACCTATGACGAAGAGAAAACGGCGCAAGGGGCCGCCAGCGGGCAACTTGTGCGGATGTCGGCGAGCGGCTCCCTGCCGTTGCTGATAGCCGGAACCCTGGATAGAACCGCCTTTAATTTATCGGCGGCAAATGAAGCGGTACGCCGCACCCGCGGCGATCTGGAAATGGTGCTGGCGCTGGATAATACCGGTTCGATGCAGAATGAAAATCGGATTGGCAAGCTGAAAAGCGCCGCCACGGAGCTGGTGGATACGGTGCTGGGCGCGGCGCGGGGCGGTGAGACCGCCAGCCAGACGTTTATCGGCATCGTGCCCTTTGCCGATACGGTGTATATCGGCGCGCAGAAAACCCACTGGCTGACGCCGGAGGCGCGGCAGTTCCCCTATATTGCCGCCGGTAAACACTGGGGCGGCTGTGTGGTGGAGCCTTATTTGAATAATATCTTTGCAGCCGAAGCGGGGTTGCCGGGTTCTTTTGCGCCGCTGATGACGGTTGGGACGTTAAACGGCAATAATGGATTAATCACCACGGCCGAGCTGAAGTCTCGCTATGAAAGGCAGCATGGCGCAGCGGTTTATGGATACCGTGTGGAGCCCGGTTCCGTTCCGCTTATCAGCGGCGATCGCAGTATGCGCGCCGACCTCAATGCTGAAGGCGACATCGTTCCCCGCTTCGCCTTTAATTCCTATTATGAGCAGACGCAGTACGGCTTTGTCAGAAACAATAATTGTCCGTCGAGCCGGGAAATGATGTTTCTGACCGATAATGCGGCGCGGCTAAAGCAAAAAATCAGCGCTATGGCGGTGGATGGCCGCACCATTATTCCGCTGGGGCTACTGTGGTCGTGGCGCATGCTGGATCCCGCCTGGCGGGGCGAGCAGGGCTGGGAGGATAACGATAAACCACGCGATGCCGCCATCGGCCTGAATAAAGTGATCGTGCTGCTGACCGACGGCAATAACGGCCTGGACCCCAAGCTGGCTAAATCTGACTCGCAGAGTATCGGCGTGGTAATCGACGGTGAAAGAGATATCGCGGTGGATTACGGCATCCGTTTTAACTATCAGATAAAAGAGCAGGAAGACAGTTCGTGGTCAAAGGCAAGATCAGACAGTTATGCTGATAATATCAATCAGCTTAACGACGATAACCACTATTTCACCTTTTCCAAATATGCCAACAGCTCCGATTTTAATTCGCTGCGGGTGGGCGACAAGGATGAATTGAATAATAACGGTACGGCGATAAACCCTTATGGAAAATTATATCAGGCGCGTATCAACGGTCAGTCGGATTGGGAAGTCGGCAATAATACGCTGAATGCCTTAACCAACGATCTGTGTAAAAACATTAAAACCGCCGATATCAAAATCTACACGGTGGTGCTGGGCAGCGGCACCAACGGCACGACCAAGACCATGATGCAGAACTGTTCCAGCGGCGCGGGCGGCTACTATTTTGATGCTTCCAACGTCAACGATTTATCGGCGGCGTTTGCCGCCATCGCCGGTTCACTTACCGAACTGCGGCTCAATAAGTAAAGCGACCGCTGTAAACGTCGCCGGGCCGCAACTATCGGGCTACATTTTCTTTACCTCCGCTTATTGCTGGTATTACTCTGACGATATGGTTGTCGGGATAAAGCCGTATCCCGACGTTTTACATCATCAAGGGGTTATGCAATGAAGCTTTTCATCTATGAACACTGTCCGTTTTGCGTCAGGGCCAGAATGGTTTTCGGACTAAAGAAGATACCGTTTGAACTGTCCGTCATTATGGAGGGAGACGTTGCCACCCCTACGAGTATGGTTGGGCGCAAGGTGGTGCCTATTCTGCAAAAAGACGACGGCGGTTTTATGCCGGAAAGTATGGATATCGTTCACTATGTCGATAGCCTGAAGGCGCCTTTAATTGCGGATAAAGCCGTCGATCCCGCGATTGAAGCCTGGTGCCAGGCGACCTCCGGCGTGGTTTTCAAACTGGCGGTGCCGCGTTTCACCAGGGCTGATTTCAAAGAACTCGCTACCGGGGAGGCCCGCACGGCTTACCTGCAACGGGAAGAAAAAGCCTTCGGCGACCTGAACGCGCTGCTGTCCGACACTCCCGCGCTGCTATCCCAGGTTCAGCAACAGCTCGCGCAGCTTGAACCGCTGCTGGCGGATAAACGGGATATCTCCACCAGCGATTTTATTCTGTTCCCCATCCTCCGCTCGCTGAGCATTGTGCAGGGCGTTAGCTTCGGTCCGGCCGTCGCCGCTTATATCGAGCGCGTCGCCGGTGCGAGCAACGTCGATCTGCTGACCGCTCAGGCGATGTGAACAATAGGCCGCGACGCCGTTGGCGCGCGGCGATGATACAAGGCTTAAACCCTAATCTGTTGCGTTGATTGATGCCATTGACGCAACACCGCCGTCACTAGGTCGGCGGGCAGGCGTTCCTGTTCCAGCCGACCTTTCTCCTGCTGCTGTAGATAGCGATAAAACTCCCGTTCCTCGCTGGTAAGGTAAGGGGAGGGCAGCGCCTGAGCCGGCTCCGGTTCGGCCACCGCGTAGTCCGGCGCATAGCGTTCGAAGCAGGTTTTATCCATCATCAACGCCTGAATCTCCGGCTGGTATTGTCTGGCTTTGGCCAGCATCGTCATCCCCCAGCTATCCATATCGCCCCAGTAGGCCAGCCGTTTGGCGCGCAGCGGCGCGCTATCCAGCCACTCCAGATCCAGCCCGGCGCCGAGGATGGCGATGGTATCCGCCAGCGGCGGCAATTGATGCAGGCACCGTTCGTTTTCGATCAGCAAAATCCGCCCGGCGGGCAGCGCGCCGCGGCTTAACTCCTGTGCTCTGACCCGCAGTTGCGCGAACGGCAGCAATCCGGGGGCCAACGGCACCAGCAGAAGCCAGTGCGCGGTTTCAGCGCTGGCGCCTAAAAATGTCGTCAACCCCTCGCGGCCGGCCTGTCCGTGGTACAGCACATCCAGCAGGCTGGTGAGTAAATGCTGGTGACGCTCAAAAAATTTACTATCGATCTCATTTAACGCCAGGGCGCGCAGCGGCATGCCGTTGGCGCAGCCCGGCGTGAGTTTGAGCGCGGCGGAGCAGGCGGCGAGCGTCTCCGTATTGTCTTTGCCGCGCCATAAGGAGCGCTGGCGGATGAACAAACGGTGGAAGCGCCGATCGATGTGCGACAGCAACAGGGTAAGCTGCCGGTATTCCTGGGCGATTTGCCGGTCGCCGGTCGCCGCGACCCATTCGTCGGGCGAGGCCAGTTGCCATACGCCGGGCAGCGCCACCGGTTCGCCGCCGCTGCGGTAACGGTATTGCTCGTCGCACACTTCGCCGATGTCTACGGCGCGCCATGCCTGAATATGTTCCCGCACCCGCGCCGTCTGTTCGGTGAACAGACGCGCCGAAGGGCGGCCGATGGTCAAGCGCCACGGCCAGCCGTCGCCGGATAAGCGCTGCTCGCGCACTTCGGCCGACTGCCATTGCCGCGCCAGAAATCGCTGTAGCTCCTGCGGGCTTTTCATGGCGCTAATTCCGTTGTCTGGCGTGTTGATCGAGCTGTTCCCAACTCAGCGAGGCGAGGGTGGCCTGTAATCCTTTGCGGTGCACCACAATGGCCGAGCGGGTGTGGTTGCGCAGCAGGCGCAGCTCCTTGTTGGGGGTGACAAACAGCGGATGCAGGCCGAATTCGCTCAGGGCGGAGATGATTCTGCCCGCCACCGCCTGCGAGCTTTTCGAGAAGGCTTCATCCAGCACAATGGTGCCGAATAACGGCTGGCTGCTGCCGTCCGGGCAGAGTGCGTAGCTGAGCGAGGCGGTCAGCACATAGCTGGCGATAATTTCTTTTTCGCCGCCGCTGCCGCCCTGAGATCCGGTACGGGTTTCCAACAGGGCATGGGTTTCCCGATCGAGCACCGACACGGAAAACTGCAACCGGTAACGGGGATCGAGCAACGCCCGGGCGCCGACCGTTTTGCGGTTTTCGCTGGCCTCTTGCAGAATATCGATCAGTTGCTGCAACGCCCGGTAGTGGCTCTCTCCCAGATCGTCTTTCAGCGCCGCCGAACGCAGATGGCGCTGCGCCTGCTCCAGGGTGCGCAAACGTTCATGGGCAATCTGCCGCGGTTCCAGACGCAGGTATTGCCCCGGCTGAAAGTCGACCCGTTGCAAGGTTTGATTCAACGACTCAATGCGTTCCTCAATGCGGTTGACTTCGTTTTGAATATCCATCAGTAACTGCGTGACGCCCTGATCGGACGACTGGTTGAGATAGGTCAGAAAGCGTTGCTGTTTCTCCGGCAGCGCTTCGTCGCTGAGCACGCGCAACCGCGCCAGATAGTCGTCAATGTCGCTCAGTTCGGTGCCGCTTTCCGTCAGGGCGCCGGTGTCTTTCTGCTTCGCCACGCCCATCTGGCGGATTAGATCTTTTTCGCACTGCTGTTGTTTGCCCAGCGTGGCGCCAATCAGATGGTCAATACGGTCGATCTGCCGTCGCTCCACCTCATCCAGCGTGCCCAGGTTGAGCGCTTCATCGCCCAGTTGCCGCTGCGCCAGCGCCTGCTCCTCCTCGGTCAATTTTTCCGCGCCGCGCTTCAATAACCTGTCCCGCGCCTGCCGGGCATGACTAAGCTGTTGCTGTACGCCGCCTTTTTCCTCGGTTAAGCGAATGCGCCGTTCATCAAGCGCCAGCTTTTGTTTTTCCACTTCCTGCCACTGCGCATGGGCCTGCCCTACGTCGGCGTCGGATTTTAATATCTCCAACTGACGGCGCAGCTGGGTCAATTTTTGTTCCGCCTCCGGCAGGTTAATCTGTTCGAACTGCAACGTCTGTAACTGTTGTAGCAGCTGTAACCGCTGCCGATGGGTTTCCAGCTCCTTGCGCGCCTGTTGCTGTTCGCCGCTGGCCTGTTTCCACTCGGCCTGCGCCTGTTCGATGGAACGCTGTAAATTCGCCAGCCGATCCTGATTATCGAAACCGGTCATCCAGTCCTGATCGAGCCGCTTCTGATCCTGTTTTTCAAAATAACGGGCTTTGCCGGACATCAGCCCCTGCGCCGTCATGGCGTGCGGCACCTCGCGCAGCCGCTGGGGAGAGTCCACGCAGTGGCGATCGATGCCCGCGAGCAACAGCTTCAGCGCTTCGCGATAAGGGTGCGCTTTGAAATTCAGTTTGCGGGCGAAACCATCGTCAAAAAAATGTGCTGCGGAAGGCGATGTTTCGGCTTCCAGCAGGCGGACATGCAGCCGGTTATGCCGTTGGTTAACCCACGCCAGCGCGGCGTCCATCGCACCGGCGGGCACCATCAGGCGCAGCCGATGGCCGCCAATCGCCCGTTCGATCGCGCCGCGCCAGGCTGACTCCTCTTTGCGCACTTCGAGCAGTTCGGCCACGAAGGGGAGCTGCGATTCCTCCAGATGCAGCGCCTCCGCCATATCGCTGCGAAACGCCTGATACGGCAGCGGAATATTGGAGCCGGGCCGCTGTAGAACGGCCTCATGTTCCTGTTTGAGCGCGGCGAGATCTTCCGCCTTACGCTGGGTGGTGGCGCCGATTTCAAACGCCAACTGCTCCTGCCGCCCGGCCTGCTGGTTTAGCTGTTGCCATTGCTGTACGGCCCGCTGCTGATTCGCCGCCAGCGCGGCGGCGCTCAAGCTGTCGTCAAACTGTAGCGCGCGCGCCAGCAACCGGTACTGTTCGCTGTCGCGCCGCCGTATTGCCACCAGGTCCTGCTGGGTCGCAATCTGATTTTGCAGATGTTCCAGATTGCCGCCGCCGCTTTGCAGGTAGCGCTCGTACAAGGCGGCGGCCTGCGCGGTCAGCGACTGACGCTGATTTTCACACTCCTGTTGCCGGGTTTCGAGATCCTCAAGGCCGAGGGTCAGACGATGAATTTCCTCGCCCCACAGACGCTCCCCCTGCGCGGCATACCAGCGCGGCAGCAGCTTTTTCAGCGTTTCATACTGAGTGAGGGAGGAGGTGAGTTCACCGTGGCGTTGCCATGCGCCGACGATAGGCAGCAGGGATAGCTGCTGCTGACGCGCGGTTTCCAGTTCGTTGCGTATCTCCTTCAGGTCGTTGAATTCATTAACGACTTCGCCGGCGCGCTGGAAGGCGGAATAGTCATCCAACACCAGTTCACGGAAAATTTCATCAATGCTGTTGAGCTGTTTAAGCCCGGCGGCGCGGTTTAGCAGGGTAAAGGCGTTCTCGCCGACTTCAAACATGGTGCGCAGCCGGGCCAGATAGGCCTGTTTGCTGTCGAACACCTGTAGCCCGGCGGTCTCTTTGGCCAGCTGTTTCAGCGCCCGCGCGCCGCCCTGATGGTGAACATCCAGCCAGTCATCCATGCCATAGTCGGGGGTTTGGGAAAATATCCACAGGCGTTTCATATCGGCGGTGGCGCCGCTATTGTCATCCAGCCAGAAAATGGCTCCGATGCACAGATAAGCGCCCTGGTTACTGAAACGCGCCGCCAGACTGGTGACGGTTTTTCCTTTGCGGGCGATATGCTCGTCGCCGGCGCTGTTGCCCGCGCCGGCGACGCCGCGGACGTAGGAGATAAGGTCGCGGTCGCTTTCATGCCCGCCGGTGGAAGCCAGATTATAACGGGGATTGGCCGTCAGCAGGGTCATAAAGGCGTCCACCACCGTGGTTTTGCCGCTGCCCGTCGGGCCGATAATCGCGGTGCCCTGTATATCGATTTCGGCGCAGTGCCTGCCGCCGAACGCGCCCCAGTTATACAGTTCAAGGTGGGTTAACACGTAGGTTTCAGACGGTAACTGTAGCGATTGCTGCCTCATATTTCGTCCTCCGGCCCAGCCATGCCCGGCCCGGGATTGGCATGGCTGCGGAAGGTTCGCAACAGGGCCTGTAGGTTTTCCGGGGTGGCGACGTGAACGATAATCGGCCGGATGGCGACCTGCTCCTGGCTATCCACCTCTGAAACCAGACCGTGCCCTTTCAACTGTTCCAACAGCCCGCGCAGACGTTTCTGCGCCAGCGCGTCGCTACCCGGATCGCCAAGGTAAAGCTGTAAATTGGGCAACAGGTCGTCCAGCAATACCTTGCAGCCGGCCGCGCCGACGCCCGCTTCCTGTTCATAAGCGACAAAATGCTGCCGCAGAATGGCGACCAGCAATGACTGTTCCAGATTCAGACGCTGGCGTCTTACCAGCGGATGCGTCCATTCATCCTCTTCCTGCGGATTTTCGCTCAGCCATGACGTATCGATCGCCAGCCATACCAGACCGCGGACATCGTCAATTTTCATGCTCAGTTCCAGCGGTTCCAGAATCGGTAATATCTCTTCACGATGCCGCAGCGCGGTTTTGTATAAATTAGGCTTGCGGTTTTCTTCCAGCAGCCCGTACTTCAGCAGTTCCTGCACGGTATCTTTAATTTGCCGCGGCGTAACGCCGGTCTCTGCGGGTAGGTCGGCGCCCGGCGACGTCCGCTGTTCGGATCCTTCGGTCATGATTTATAGCTCCCTGTTAATGTGTTGCAGTTTTTCCAACTGTAACCGCACCGCCGGTAAGGTAAAACGTACGGACGTGCCGTCAGGATGATGGATAACGACCGATTCACGCGCCTGGGGGAGCGGTAATCCGGCTTCACGCGCCATACTCAACCACAGCGCCAGCGTTTCCAGATCGTGCTCGGGAGAGAATGCCTGCGCCAGCTGGGCGATCGACATTTCGCCGCCGTTTTGCGACAAAGCGTCCAGCGTTTGCTCTATCAGGGCTTCTCGATCCAGACCGTTAAACGCCAGCCAGAAATCATCTTCAATATCGTTCAGACTGGTCTGTTGCGGCGAGAGTTCGAGATCGTTTTCTTCCGTCTGGGCGACGGACTTGAAGCGCAGACGTTCAATCAGCGGCAGCGTGCTGAAACCGACCGCCACCGGCGGCAGCGGGCCGGGGCTGCGCCGTATTGACGCCTGTTCCCAACGGATGTTTTGCGCCTGCTGGAAAATTTGCGCCAGCAAGGCGCCGACCCGGTGGTGCTCCGCCGCCAGTCCGGTTTTGATAAACCCCTTTACGTCGCGTTCGCTGCGCGCCCGGGTGCGGATAACCGCAGCGGATTCTTTGACCAGATGGATGGTCAGCCAGCGCAGTTCCGCCCGCTGCCGCAGGTCAAGTGCTTTACTCGCGGCCGGATACTCCAGAATATTTCGCAGCCGCTGTTTCATATATTCCAGCTCCAGCGACTGGCTAAGCTGCTGCTGGAATCCCTGAAAAACCTGGCCTTCCGGCGTTTCCAGCAGCGCATCGTGACCGTTTAACAAACTATCGATGATCTCCCCGCGGTTTTGTTGCTCGCCGATCACCGCCTGACGAAGCTGGCGATCGGCCTGGCGCCATGAATCCTCGACGCGACGAAAATCAGCGCGCAATCCGCTGGCGAGGTTATAAATCTCACGTATCGATTCAACCGCCTGATTTTCGCTCAGCATCGGAATATCGCCTTTCAGCGTTTCTTTCAGTTCCTTTTCAAGCCTGATTATCTGTTTCTTCAGCAGCGCGGCGCGCTTTTCGGGATCGGGGTTGAGGTGGGTTTCGAGGTTTTCTATTTCGCGCTGCACAATCATCAGCCGTGATGCGGTGGAGGTCATCAGCCGATTTTGCAAATTGGCGGTAAAGTTCAACGCCGTTTCCAGCGCGTCGGTGGCAAAAATAGCGCCTTCCCGTTCCACTATCAGCGCTTTTTTTATCCAGCTCCGTAACTCCTTACGCGCCAGTAACAGATAGTTATCCCCGTTGATCTCAAAATCCGGTTGATTGGCATTTGAGGCCAGAATATCAGCCAGCGACTGAATCGCATCTTCAACGGGAACCCCGTCGTGACGTTGATCAAACAGCGTTTGCAGACAACCTAAAACCAAAGGGGCGCGGCGCGAAGCGAGCAATAACCAGGCGGGGTGCTGATAGCGGGCATGTATGTAGAGATTGGCGCGTTGGCTGGCTGGGCTATCCACTCCGGGCCTCCCTTTAATTGGCTCTCGTGTGCTGATGATGGATTGTGGCCTACTTTTTTGCCTTGCGGGGTTAGGGTTGTCAATAAAAAGCGGACTGGGATGTTGGGTTTTTTTCCGTAACTGAGTGAGATAAGGGCAGCCAACACATCGGCAACTCGAATTATTTAGGGTATAAATAAAATAGTGGTATCTGTTTCTAAGGCGGGCTTTTCTCAATTGTATCTTCCTTTTACGCCCGATGAGTTGGTTGAGAATATAGACCCTGCTGGCGGTGATGACGTTGAGCACCATTAGATAGAAAATTACCGTTGGAGTAACGGCGACCGCAAGTTGAACGTGCTGTTCCTTCATTTTTCACCATGAAATATGGTCGTACCTGCCTTAGATCATCCATTACCCCACGCTGTTTGACGCAAAAACCTATCAGTGATACAACATAATAACCTATAGAAAGAACATCAAAATAACCTATTAAAAATACAACGCAATAACCTATTTCTAGCACGGATTGATGACTAAATTGTTGATAATCAGAGGCACAAACTGGCATGGCAACTCCGCAGGAAAAATTAGCAGAATCATTGGAAACACTAAAACAACTTCAGGAGAAACAAACTGTTGCTATTCGTTCAAACGATCTTTCTCGAACCCATCGGGAGCGTTTGATCAAATTTGGTTTTTTACAAGAAGTCATGAAGGGGTGGTACATTCCTTCAAGCCCAAGTCAGAAAGAGGGCGAAACGACGGCATGGTATGCATCGTTTTGGGATTTTTGCGCCAGCTATCTCAACAAACGCTTTGGCGATGATTGGTGCCTCTCACCCGAACAATCAGTATCTCTCTACGGCGGCAACAAAACGGTTCCTCCTCAACTGATTATCCGGGCGCCAAAAGGCAATAACAAGCCGACCCATCTTTTACATGGCACATCAATTTTCGATATGCGCACGGCCATGCCGTCCGAACAAAACATCGTCAAAATAGATGGATTACGGGTGTATTCTCTTGGTTATGCTCTTGTTGAAGCATCGGCATCTGTCTTTACGCATAGCCCGACGGATGTGCGAACCGCATTATCGCTGGTTTCTGATGCCTCCGAGGTTCTTGCGCATTTACTTGAAGATGGGCGTAGTACTATCGCTGGTCGCTTGGCTGGAGCATTTCGTAATATTGGCAGGAAAAATATTGCTGATAATATCGTAAAAACGATGAATTCCGCCGGCTATACCATCAGAGAGCGCGATCCTTTTGAGAGCCAGGTATCACTTCAATTACCTCGCAGGGAAACATCTCCTTATGCAGGCAGGATCCGTTTGATGTGGCAAACAATGCGTCCGGCAATTATTGACCATTTCCCAGAGGCTCCGGGAATACCAGATGATATGGATGGTTATCTGAAATGTGTTGATGATATTTATACCACTGACGCTTATCATTCACTGTCAATAGAAGGTTATCGTGTCAGCCCTGAACTCATCGAACGAGTACGAAGCGGTGGCTGGAATCCCGATAACGATCAAAAAGATCGGGAACACAAAGACGCATTGGCCGCACGCGGTTATTTTCAGGCATTTCGTGCTGTAAAAGAAAGTGTTGCAGCAGTCCTCCAAAACAAGAACCCCGGTCAAATAGCCGACCACGATCACGGTGAGTGGTATCGTGAGCTTTTTGCTCCAAGCGTTGCGACTGGTATTATCAAACCTGTTGACCTTGCCGGCTATCGCAATAACAGAGTGTTTATTCGCAATTCAATGCACATCCCTCTTTCTCCTGATGCCGTGCGTGATGCTATCCCGATATTTTTTGAGATGTTGGAATCGGAAGAAAATCCAGCCGTTCGTGTCGTCCTCGGACACTTTATTTTTGTTTATATCCATCCCTATATGGATGGGAATGGACGAATGGGGCGATTTATCATGAATCTCATGCTCGCTGCGGGAGGATATCCGTGGACGGTCATTCCAGTGGATAGACGGTTTGATTATATGGCTGCTTTAGAAGAAGCAAGCGTCAGGCAGAATATTATCCCATTTACACATTTTGTTGGCGAGCTGGTTGCTGCCGCATTGAACGGTGATGCGATGGCTAAATTACCTTAACAGATTTTTCTATATGGACATGGCTGGTGTTGGCGCATTAATTAATAATGAGCTAGTGGAAAAGGTCAATAATTTCTGGGGTATCTAATTAAAAAACAAAAAGGCTGCCAACTAATCAAGCGAGCAGTTGCAGGGGCTCGAATTGTCGCAAACGCGGCAACAACGGCAAAACGAATATCAGAAAGAGGTGCGCAGCAAGTTGGCTGAGGTACGGCCGTCGATTCAGGATATCGACCAGCGCCTGAAAACCGCCGATTACGATCACGCCGGTACGCTGGATGAAACAACATTGCGCCAGCTTGCTGCGTTCTTTCTTCACGGCGAATAAAATATATCGCGCCGCGTAGCTATCGGCGATCCATTACCACTCTGGTAAACCCCACTATGACGAAACCGGCCTGAGCCGGTTTTTTCTATTTTAGCGCCCGTCAGACGCTATCTTGTCCATTCGACCCCTACCTGGTGCTTAGGGCGCAAACGCAATGAACTGCGGGTGTTAAAAATGATTCACTGAACAGTGACTAAACACCGTTTTGTCATTTTTTCCTTTGTAACACTTTCAGCAAAATTAGCGACGTTGTGCACAAAAATTCAATCTTGTCGAGTTATTGACTTCAGGCCGCTTGCTTTTTCAACAGGGTGCCGATAGTTTTTCTGTAACGTTACACTAAAACGTTGCAGAAAGCGGATAGTGACCATTGTCAGTAATTTTATACGGCGACGTTCGCGTATTTTAACCGCTAAACGGCACAGATAGATACCAAGTATAACCTACGGCAGGATAATTATTATGAAAACCATTCAACGCCTTACGTTGCGCCATGCAATCGCCTCAACGTGTTTGAGCACCGCCTTAATTGTGGGATGCTCGGCGTTTTCGGCTGTTCAGGCTCAGGCCGCCATCAATATGCGGGTTTATTCTTCCCTGCCCGCCGATGGAACCTCATCCCATTACATTTGGTTTCAGCGATTCCAGGAAAATTTGAACAAAAATGAAAAACTTAATGGACAAATCAAGCTGAACTATTTTCCCAACGGTATGTTGGGCAAAGAAGCCGATGCCACCCAGCAGGTACGCATCGGCGCCATCAACATGATGATTTCCGGAAGTTCCATCTGGGCAACGCTGGTGCCTGAAATAGGCGTACTGGATTTAGGGTATCTGTTTAAAGATTACGATCAGGTCGGCAAAGCGCTTGACGGTAAAGCCGGAGAGACGCTTTCCGATCTGATGTCAAAAAAAGCCGGCGTAATGGTACTGGGCTATGGATACAGCCTTGGCTCACGCAATGTTTACACCAAAAAGCCGGTTGAAAAACCTGAAGATTTGAAGAACCTGAAAATTCGCGTATTGCCGGTGCCCAACTTTATTGCAACCTTGAATCATATGGGCGCGGTGGCTATTCCCATGCCCGGCGGTGAAGTTTATTCCAGTCTGCAAATGGGGGTTATTGACGGCGTCGAGCATGACGCCGCAACCGTTTATTCCAGTAAGTATTATGAAATCGCCAAGAACGCCGCGCTTACCCGACATATTTATAACCCCATCATGATCGCCATGAATAAAAACAGCTTCCAGCAAATTCCCGAGCCGTTGCGCGCCGATGTACTGGCGGCGGCAAAAGAGGCGACGGAATACGAACGTCGGCAAGCGAACGCGCTGGAGCAGAAAGCTATTCAGGATCTGAAGGCGAAAGGCGTGACGTTCCACGAAGTCGATCGTGAATATTTCTACCAGCAGGTACAGCCGGTCTGGAAGGAGTTTCTCGCCAAATACCCGCAGTTGCAGCCGGTTGTTGACGAGATTAGCGCCACAGCGGCATCTGATGCGCAGTGATCCTGGCGGCATCAGGCTCACGGCACCGACGGCGAGCCTGATGCCAACCCCTGATATGCACCCGGAACCCTATTGAGAGGTTCAACATGGCAGAACTATCCACGACGGCCAAAGATGAAACCAGGCCTGTTGTATTCCTGAGCCGGCTTAGCCGGTTTCTGACGACCATAACGTCCTACGCCGGCGCATTGGTACTGCTCACTAATGTCTTGGTGGTGTTTGCGTCCGTTATCTGGCGCTATGCGCTACATTCTCCTATCCACTGGGCGGAAGAAGTGGCGCGGGCCATGATGATCGCTCTGGTATTTTTCGGCGTCGCTACGTCCACCGGTCGCGGCGGCCATATTGGCGTCGATCTCTTCCTGCGCTTTTTGCCGGAGAAGGTTCGTCCCTATGTCGTTCACGCCAGTCGCTGGATTCTGTTCCTGGTTTCCGTCGGTCTGGTGGTTTCCAGCTATGACCTGGTACAGGCTGCGCGGATGCAGACAACGGAGACCGGCTTGCCGCAGACTATCTATGTCATTCCGGTGCTGATCGGCTCCGTCGTAATGATGATCGCCGCGCTGGAGCACGCCTTGCGTGAGCGAACCCGGATTGTGCTGCTGAGCGGCGTGGGGATCCTGGCGCTGATGCTGCTCGGCTATATAAAGCTTTCGATGATGGCCGATCCCGCCACCGCCGCCGCCGGGCTGATGCTGATCTGCTTTGTCCTGGGGATTCTTGCCGGCGTTCCGATCGCCTTTACCCTGGGAATGTCGGCGATGGTCTTTTTTATCTGCGATCCCTCGCTGCCGTTCGTCTTTTTTTCACAGCAGGTGGCGGCGGGCGTTGACCACTTTGTGCTGCTTGCCATTCCGTTCTTCCTGCTGGCCGGCGCCGCCATGGAAATCAACGGCATGTCTACGCGTCTGGTGGAGTTGATCGTTCGCGGTATGGGGCGCTTTCGCGGCGGCCTGAATATGACCACCGTACTGTCGATGGCTTTCTTCTCCGGTATCTCCGGCTCCAAACTTGCCGACGTGGCCGCGGTCGGCGGGGTTTTGATGCCGGCGGTGCGTCGCGCTAAACAGGATAGTGAAGAAGCCGCCGGCGTTTTTGCCGCGTCCGCGGTGATGGCGGAAACCATTCCCCCCTGCGTCAACCTGATCGTGATGGGTTTTGTCGCCAATATTTCCATTGGCGCGCTATTTATCGCGGGGCTGGTGCCCGCCGCCTGTCTGCTGGTACTGCTGCTTATCGCCGCCAACCGCTTCGGCTCTAAAATCAACGTCAGCGCAGCTTATCCGGTATTACGCCCGCGAGCTCAGCTCTACCTGGGGGCGGCCGTCGGTCTGGTGATGATTTTCATGATTGGCCGCGGCGTGATGATGGGGATCGCCACCTCGACGGAGATTTCCGCCTTTGCCGTGATTTACGCCATCGTTGTGGGGCGGTTGGCCTTCCGCGAACTCACGCTGAAAGCCACGGTGAAAATGTTCGTTGATATCGCGGCGATGTCCGGGGTGCTGCTGTTTATCGTCGCCTGCGCCACCAGCCTGTCTTATGCGCTAACCATTCAGATGATCCCACAGCAGATTGCGGCGCTTCTGGTCGGGATCGGCATGGATCAGGGGGCCTGGCTATTCCTGATGTTGACCATCGTTATTCTGATTGTGTTCGGCGCCGTATTGGAAGGGGCGCCCGCGCTGATTATCTTTGCGCCGATTCTGGTGCCCATCGCCATTCAACTGGGTTTCAACCCGCTGCACTTCGGCATCGTCATGATTCTCTCCATGGGCTTTGGACTGTTCGCTCCCCCCATCGGGCTGGGACTGTATACCACCTGCGCCATCTGTGGCGTGGAGATGAAAAATGTGATTCGGCCAATGGCGAAATATCTGGCGGTGGTGTTTATCGGAATAATCATTGTGGCGCTGGCGCCCACGCTGACGACCTGGCTGCCGGGGCTGGCCGGTTACGAATGAAACAGCCGTAATGAAAAAAGGGCGGTCCGGAAGGTTTTTTCAGCACCGGCGTTGCCGATGCTGAAAGGCGTCCAGACACAACAGATTCAGGCATAAGCCGTCCTGGCATCGGAGATAAGTCCGGCCAGGCCTTACAGGATTGGAAAAATGAGCAATAACGCGTGTGGTAACTCTTATCCGTCAGACGAACAGATCCTCAGGCAGGATCAACACAGCCGGGTCGACGACCGGGCGGAAAGCAAAGGGCGACATCTTTTCGTCATTATGGGGGTCTCTGGCAGTGGAAAATCCGTCGTGGCGCAAAAGCTCAGCCAACGTCTGGAGTTTGCGTGTCTTGACGGCGATTTCTTACATCCGCGCGCTAACGTGGAAAAAATGGCGCAAGGCCATGCCCTGAATGATAGCGACCGTGCGCCCTGGCTTCAGGCGCTGAATGACGCCGCTTATGCCATGCTGCGCACAAATGCGGGATCGCTGCTGGTGTGTTCCGCACTGAAGAAGCGTTATCGCGCGATTTTACGCCAGGGAAATCCCCACCTTTCCTTCCTTTTCCTGGATGGCGAATATTCCGTGATTGAAGAGCGGCTTAAGCTGCGTAAGGGGCATTTTTTCCGTCCACAGATGCTGGACTCCCAGTTCGCCACGCTGGAGCGGCCCGATGCAACGGAACCGGATGTCTTCCGTATCGACATTAATCGTCCGCTGGATCAGGTGATTGATGCTTGTACGCAGGTAATAGCGGAAAAAATAGCTGCCGGGTAAATAAGGAATAGCGAGTAGGGTCTGCGAAACGAATATTTGCCAATTTAAAAGGAAGCCGATTTGCGTTTTTTGCGTAAATAACGGCGCCGTCACATATCAATTAGTCCACAAATCTAAAGCCAACTTTCCGGTTGATGTAAGAGATGTGCAATAAACAGGAGTCCATAATGGGATCATTATCAGGTAAAAAAGTGCTGATTACCGGCGCGGAGCAGGGTATTGGTAAAGCAACGGCACAAGCCTTGCTTGAAGCGGGATGTGATATTTATATCCATTATTTTAGCGGTGAGGAAGGGCCAAAAGAATTGGTCAAAATGGCGAAGGCTCTGGGGAGGAGAGCAACCTATGGCTATGCCGATTTAACCGATGAAACGGATGCCACTAAATGCGTATCACTGGCCGCCGAGTTTTTAGGCGGTATTGATATATTGGTCAATAACGTTGGCGGTATTATTGCCAGAAAGTGGCTGGGCGAAATTGATAATAAATTTTGGCGGACGGTTATTGATGTCAATATGACGACAATGCTTAATGTGACGCAAAGCGCCTTACCACACTTAAAGAATGCCAGCGACGGAGCGAGTATTGTCAATCTGGCCTCTCTGGCCGGGCGATCCGGCGGCCATTCCGGATCTCTGGCATATTCAACGACCAAGGGCGCGGTATTAACCTGGACGCGTTCACTGGCGGCGGAGTTGGGTGAGCATGGGATCCGGGTCAATGCCGTTGCGCCGGGGCTGATTTTAGGAACGCGATTCCATAATCAACATACCAGCAGGGAGTCGGCCGACCAGACCATCGAGGCAATTCCGCTGGGAAGGGCGGGAACGCCGGAAGATGTCGCCAAAGCTATTCAGTTTCTTGCCTCTGAATATGATGGCTTTATTTCCGGCGCGACCATTGATATTAACGGCGGAATTTACAGAATGTAAAAATTCATGCGATGGGATTTATTTCCCGTCGCATTTTTTGAGATTTTTTTATGATCAAATCAGAAATTATTCATCCGGAGTTGTTGAAAATATTGGCGCAATGCGGTCATAAAACCAATATTTTAATTGCTGACGCAAACTACTCTTTTGTTACTAATTCATCGCGCAATGCACAAGTGGTTTATCTTAACTTTGCGCCGGGTATGATTGGTAGTACGGCCATTCTGGATAAGATTCTCGGCTATATTAATGTTGAAAAAGCGACGTTGATGGCTTATCCAGATGATTTTGATAATACCATTGAGAAAGAATATAAGAAGTTACTCGCGGATACGGTGGATATCACTTACGTCGACAGAAACAGTTTCTACTCGTTGGTGAAAAGCGATGATACCTTACTGGTGATAGCCTCTGGTGAAACCCGGCGTTTTGCCAATATATTGCTGACCGTTGGCCCCATCCTATTCTGAGAGAAATACGGCAAAGCACGCCCCCGTGGCCTGATTATATGCTGTGCCGGCGCCCACTGTCCGGCGCCATCAGGACAGATAGTTATCATCGCGCATGATCGGAATGCAGCTCTTCCCCGTCTCTGACCGATTTGCGGACGACCAGCGCAGGTTTGAAGAGATATTCTCTGGAAGGGAGCGTCGGGTTATCTATTCGGTTAAGCAGACGCTCCACCATGGTGGCGGCCATATCCGCAAGCGGCGGCATCACGGAGGTCAGTCCAGGGTAAATCAGCCCGGAAAGTGAAATATTATCGATCCCCACAATGGAGATCTCCTGGGGCACGTTAACGCCCGCTTCGTGCAGTCCGGCCATCAGTCCGATGCCAAGCGCATCGTTGATGGTGACGACGCCATCCGGCCTGCGTGGCTGCTGGCAGACTTTTTTAGCCAACAGACGCCCCAACTCGGTCATTTCGGTGTCCCCGTAGGCGGAAAGGGCTTTCCCTTCGACGATCATCTCTTCCCTTAGCAACCCATGTTCCCGGGCAGCGCTGAGGAACCCCTCAATCTTGTGAGAGCGGCTGGCGGTAAGGCTTGCCTCGGTAACAAAGGAGATATGACGGCATCCCCTGGCGATCAGGTGTTCGGCGGCGAGTCGGCCGGCTTCGACGTTATCCATTGAAACGCTATCGTAAGGCGTCGCGCTCGGTTGAATCCCGCTGGACAGGCGGCTGTCGTAGGCGATCATAATCATGCCTTGGGCCGCGGCCCTTGAAAAATGGGGCTTTTCCATATCACTGGCCGCAACAATGATGCCGCGAACGCCATGAGCGAACATATCTTCAAGGAAAGCTTGCTCTTCATCTACCTGACGATAGGTGTTTCCCAACAATACGCGGTACTGGTGCGTTTTCGCCGCCAGATCCACTTCCCGCGCCAGAGCGGCAAAGCTCGGATTAATGATCGAAGGGACCAGCAGGCCGAACATTTTCGCCTGGCCCGTTTTCAGTTGCTGAGCGATCCTGTTTGGATGGTAGTGCAGATCGCGCATGGCCTGCTCAATACGTTCCAGGGTTTCCTGACGCATTTGATCGGTACGCCCGTTCAGCACATTTGATACGGTGCTAAGGGAGACGCCGGCGTGTTTCGCAACATCACGAATGTTTGCCATACTTTCCTTACATCTGTTTTTATTGCCTGATTATAAGTTTTTTATCCCGGAACACGTTTTTTGCAGGGGGACTAAGGCGCCATCTGGCCACCGTTAACGTCAATGATTTGCCCGGAAATGTATCCGCTTAACGCGTGAGTCGCCAGGAAAAGATAAGTCGGCGCTACCTCCTCGCTGCGGCCGAAGCGCCCCATCGGGATGGCGTCGCGCATCTTTTGCACTGTTTCATCACTTTTTCCGTGATGAAACGCGGTATCGATGCTCCCCGGCGAGACCACATTAAAGCGTATATTATCCTGGGTGAACTCTTTTACCCAGTTGCGGTGCATGTTATGTATCCAGGCCTTGGCGCTACCGTAAACGCCGGCGCCAATTCCACCGCCGTCGCGCCCGGCTATTGATCCCGTACTAATCACCGCGCTGCTCAGTCCGCTCTCTTTGGCCGATTGTCGCAGATGGGGAATGGCGTGTTTAGTCGTCATCAAGACCGAGCGTACGTTGAGATCCATGACCCGATCGAAGAACGCATCATCCATATTTTCCAGGGTACTCCTGCCGCCCAGTCCGCCCGCATTGTTGATCAGCACGTCGATTCCTCCGAAGCGAGCGACAAAATCATCCACTAACCGCTGACAATTAGCCGAATGACTTAGATCCGCCGCAAACTGTGAGTACTGACCTGGTAGCGCACTCAGTGAATCCAGAATGTGAGGATCGGTAATAGTGCTACGACCATTAATACCGACGCTGGCGCCATAGGTTAGAAACAGTCTGGCCGTCGCCAGCCCAATACCAGTAGTCGAACCGGTAATTAAAACTCGTCTGCCTTTTAATTCATGAAACATGCTAATCCCCTCTAAACAGTAAGATAGATGTGGATTACCGCAGAGTATTGATGCATGAACGGAAGGAATATCTCTGATGCATACTCTCTGCAACGTTTTAGTGTAACGTTGCAGAAAAATATAACGAAAAAAGCGGCAACGCAATGTTTATTCTGTTTTTGAACTGAGCGGGGAAGGGGGGCGGCACCACTGCACCTGCTCTTCAGCCGTGTTTAATAGCCCGTTCAAGCCAATTCAGCACATCGGCATCAATACGTATCGTTTTCTACCCTTTCACCGGCTTATAGAATTTACCGCGCGCCGCATTGCGCCATACTGAATCTGATGGTTAATTTATGTTAGTCTGGTTAGATTGACTTGACCAAGTTCTGTAAGCGAAACTATGATTAATTTATGTATGGTTAACGATCCGGAGGATGTTATGGAAAAGGTAAACATCTACGAGGCAAAAACGAACCTTTCCAAGCTACTTAATGACGTAGTGAAAACCGGGGAGCCATTCCTGATCGCGCGTAATGGCAAGACTTTGGTAAAGGTCGTGGCTTACACGGAAGAGAAGCCTAAACGTAAACTGGATTTTCTGAAGGGCAAAGGAACGGTTCCAGATAACTTTGATGAGCTGAATGACGCAGAAATACAGGATATGTTTGAAGGGAAATATGAATAATGTATTTACTTGATACCAATATTTTGCTCTTTCTTGCTTATAGCTCGGAACACCTCACGCAAGAGGTAAAAAATATTATTCAGGATACTGATAATGAACTCTATTTCAGCGCTGCCAGTATTTGGGAAGTCGCTATCAAATTTGCTTTGAATAAGCCCGATTTCACTATCAATCCGGATGCGTTAAGAACAGGGCTTTTTGATAATGGATTCAAGGAACTTGCGGTTAAAGGAGAACATTCGCTTAATGTGTTGAATTTACCGGAATCGTTACACAAAGATCCTTTTAATAGAATACTTATTGCTCAAGCTAATTATGAAAACTTTATCTTTATTACGTCGGATAATAAAATAAACGATTTATCCGCCAAGTTTATAAAAGTTATACCTAATCGATAAAACGGCCGGAACCGGTTTTTTCGCTGTTGGTGGAGTATCAGGTCATAGCCCATATTCCCGTCGTCGAGCGCGATACATTGAGAATCGACGGCAAGGCGACCAGGTAACGCAGCGGGTACGGAAGGGTAACGCGGAAGTTTTCTGGTAATCGTATCGGGAAGGCCGCTGATGTCGATCGCACTGGAAGACAGCGTATAAAAGCCTGCTAGGTTATTGTTTTCATCAACGGCGACATAACATTTAGTAAAGTGTTCCCGGCTGTCTTGCCCGGCGTACTTTTGCAGGTAGGTGTTTAGCTCAGGAACGCCGCAGTCAACGTCTTCGGTTGTATCATTGCTGGCGTCTACTTAGCTAACTCGCATTTGGGCAGCCAGTCGGCATCCCCGCCTGATGCCGATCCGGAAATTGTTTTACTTATATCATTCAATAAAAAACTGTTTATTACACGCCCATCCCTATTGAGATGGGAATCAGGAACAGCTATTTAAAATGAAGTATAATAAAAACCTATAATATTATATGTAATTTCCAATTTGAATTATTGTTTATAGAGTGCGATAGTCCAAATAAATAGCCGGTGAGGTGAATTTTGTGCAGATTTACGGCAGAGTTATTGGCTGTTATCTCACTATTTATCATTAACAAAAACCCTGAGTCACGCTCGAACATCTTGAATATGTGAAGTGCTATATATTGCGACAATATTCTCACTAAGGAAAAATGAATGAAGATCACAAAAGTAGAATCTATTTTAACAGGCTCTCGCCGCTTATTCGTAAAAGTGTACACTGACGAAGGTATTATCGGTACAGGCGAAGGCGGAAACTGGGGGTTCAGGGAAGCGGTGGCTGGCGCCGTTGCCCGCATGGAAAAACCGTTGATTGGTCAGGATCCGATGCGGATAGAGTATATCGGAAGCGAGTTATATAACCGGTTTAAATTCGGCGGCACGGTTGTCGGCAGCGCGATTTCCGCCATTGACATTGCTTTGTGGGATATCAAGGGTAAGCATTATAACGCCCCTATTTATGAGCTGTTAGGCGGAGCCGTCCGCAAGAAAATTCGTTTATGGGGCGTTGTGAATGGCAAAACCATTGAGGAGAGCGTTGAGTCAGCGATAAAACTACAGGCGGAAGGATATACCTGTATTCGATTAAATCCAACCAACATCAGGGAGGCCACCGGTACTTACGCCCGGCAGATGAAAGCAATGAGCGATATGATTCATGCCGTGCGCGAAGCTGTTGGGCTGGATATGGATCTTGGTTGCGAAATTCATCGCGCGTTACAGCCGCATGAAAGCATTACTCTGCTGAGGATGGTAGAAGACTGCAATCTTCTCTTCTTCGAGGATCCTATCAATTATGAAAATTATTTATCGCTGAAAGAAATAACGCGTAAAACTAAAACGCCGATCAGCGCCGGAGAACGCAGTTTCTGTATTCAGGATGTTGATATGCTGCTTCGGGAGGATAGCGTTAGCTTTATACGGCCGGACATTTGCGTTATGGCGGGCATTACCGGCTGTAAAAAAGCCGCAGCAATTGCGGAAAGTCATTATGTAAATGTCATTCCGCATATTGCCACCGGCAGCATTAATCTTGCCGGCAGCCTGCATCTGGCAGCCGCAATACCTAATTTTGAAGTAATGGAAATGTGTCCTATCACAAGTGAATGGGAGAGGATTCAAAAAGAGATAACCACGCCGTTTAAAATTGAGAATGGCTATTTAATGGTGCCGGAAGGTCCGGGACTTGGCGTTGAGTTACGAGATGACGTTAGAGAAACGGCTCCTTATTGTGACTGGGAATGGGATTTTGATAAATGCGATATAAAATAAGGTTGTCTAAAATAAAGTAATTTGACGGATGCCCATACTGCTTTACTCCAGTGTGATAGCAATAAAAATGACCGCATATAAACGGCTCTGAGTTGCCGGAGTTGCGTGGCGTCTATAATAATCCACCGCTTTGCAAAACCAGATGAAACCAACAATAAAAGCCAATGTAATTCTATTTAGGGGAATAAAATCATGGTGTGGGTTGGTATTCTTATTATTATTGCAACATTTTATTTTATCATAAAAAATTATGAAACCAGATTAGTGCTTATTATTTCCGGAGCGGTTATGGCATTACTCGGTGGAAATGTTGTAAGTGCGGTCAATGCCTTTGTCAAAGAGTTAACCAATCCCGGTCTGGTGCCAACAATCTGCACGGTCATGGGCTTTAGCTACGTAATGGACTATACAGGTTGCAGCAAACATCTGGTTACTTTTATGACGAATTTGTTAAAGAAAGTTCCGTTAGTTATTATTCCAGGTGCTGTTTTGTCCACATTTTTTCTGAATATTGCTATACCAAGCGCGGCTGGCTTAGCTGCAGCCGTAGGAGCACTTTTAATTCCCACTTTGCTGGCAGTGGGAGTTCGTCCGGCAATGGCCGGCAGCGCTGTATTTTTAGGAACATGGGGTAGCGTCATGAGTCCCGGACTGATGTTTAACCCTCAGGTGGCTGAAATGGCCGGAGTGGATGTAATGACCGTTATCTCGACCTTTTCCAAGCAGGTATTAATTGCTGCCGTTGCCGCCGCATTGATTTTAATGGTGATTGCTTATATAAAAAAAGAGGGCGTGGGAAGCAGCACCTCTGTCAGCAAGGATGCGGAGATTGAAAAAAGCAAGGTCAATTATTTATTTGCCGTTATACCTGTTGTTCCTATTGTTATTTTAGTTTTAGGCAGTAAACAGGTACAGTTGATACCTGAATTTACCGTGCCTCAGGCAATGATCCTGGGAACAGCGTTAGGGTTTATTATTACTCGACAGCATTTAAAAGAGATGACAAAGCAGTTCTTCCGCGGAATGGGTGATGGTTTCTGCGATGTCGTCGGCATTATCGCTTCCGCGGCAATGTTTATTCAGGGGATGCAGGCCATTGGTCTGGTTGACGAGTTGCTGGATATAATGAAGAGCTCGCAGCAACTGGCAAAATACTCGGCGGCGTTTGGTCCTTTTATTATCGCGGCAATATCAGGAACAGGAAATGCGGCTGCACTCGCCTTCAATGGAGCCGTAACACCGCACGCGCCGACCTTCGGCTATGGTATTATTGAAATGGGATCTATGGTTCAAATCGGAGCCGGTTTAGGGCGTACAATGTCACCGGTATGCCCGGCGGCAATTATTCTGGCAAAAATTGCGGGGGTTAATCCTATGGAAATTAGCAAACGTAATATGATTCCTACAGTGATAGCGGCATTTATCGTTTTGTTTACATTAATGTAATAAGGGTAATTCAGCCAACACCAGGGCCATTACCACCATAAAAATTGTTTCTATCAGAATTGTCATTGTGACGACTATAGTAATGAATGGAGCCAGGGCGGACAGGTAGTGGGGAGGAACAGACTTAATGCCGGCGAAAGATAAAACCGCATTACCTGTAAATACTTTTCACCGTTGAAAAAAAAGAAAATACATCTTTTGACAGGTAAGCATTTTTTCTATAAACGAATCCTACTTGCAGTTGATCAGGCTCACAGCCGTTTAATATATAATACTTTCCGCGAAATTCAGGATTGCAGTAAGGAATGATCACTTCTGATACGAACGCAACGCCTATGCCGGCGACCGCTAACGCATGGGCCGTTTCCATACTTCTGACCTCAATAATTGACTTTGGTGTAAATTTTTGTTTTTTAAAAAAGTTTGTGAGCTGTATTCTGGATTGAGAGTCCGGAAGAAGATAAATAAAAGACTCATTTTGTAAATCAACCAGATTGATGGAGGGGTATGAATCAACAGAACTGTTAACGCTATACTTATTGTTAACAGGATGATCTCGAGGCAATACGATTAAATGTCTTTCCTTATTGATAAGAGAATAGGTCAGATCGTTGTTTTTAACCGGTAAAATTTCTACGCAAAAATCTATATCCCCAGTAAGTACTGCGCTTTCAAGTTTTGATGCATTATTTTCATAAATAGAAACTGTAATTCCGGGGTATTTATCATAAAAAACCGGAAGTACTTTGGGGAAAAAGTACTTTCCCCGGAATTGAGAAACACCAACGGTGATATTTCCATTTTTTAAATCGGCTATATCTTTCATCTTCTTGTGAAGTTGTTTTTCATAGTTTAAAATCTGATAGGCCATTTCAAGAAATTGCTTCCCGGCGAAAGTCAGCATTAACGGTTTTCTGCTGCGATCAAACAATCTTACCCCCAGGGACTCTTCGATACGGGCGATGGATTGGCTTAACGATGGCTGAGTAATAAAGAGCCTTTGCGCTGCGTTAGAAAAACTCTTTTCTTCTGCGACCATTAACACATATTTAATATCACGAAATTCCATAGCAATATCTTCTGTTAACTAGCAGCTTCAGATAGTAGATCTCCCGTAGGGACCTCTGTTCATTATTATGAAATCTGGTCAATTGCCAAATATCATAAACCGATAACCGGACGACCATTGTATCAATTCCTCGAATCGAATAACGCCTGATACAGAAAATCTGTATGGTTACGAAGTCCTGAAAAGTTTACCAGCGGATTGCGTTAAATAAAGCCGATAGAGACCAATACTCCGATATTATCCAACTGATACAATGCCCGCCATCACATTTTTGCTAGTTGGCGTTCACGCCGGCGTACGAAATTATTGTCTATTGAAGAAATAAATAAAGTACCGTGCGAAAGTGATTCATCCGGCAATGCGTTGTTGCCACTACCCAACTTATTTAGCAACCCGCTGGATGGTAGTCTTGCATAAACGACGACTCAGGGCGCCTTGGGTGATCCCGAGCAGTTTGGCGGCGGCGCTCTGATTGTTATTGGTGCGAATGAGTGCTTCATGGATCAACTGCTGCGTGATTTCTCTGATGGTGGGCAAATTCGCCGGAAAGGCAAGCCATTCACTTTGGGGCATCTGTTGGGTCTGTTCCAGCGCCTTAAAAAAAGGCGCGAGGGCCAGTTCCTGGCCGTTACTGATTCCAACTGCGGTAAAGGTTAACGACTTTAATTCGGCAATATTCCCGGGGAAGGCGTACCCCTCTAATCGGCTCGCCAGAGCGTGGGGCAGGGCGAGATAATCTCGGCCCAACTCTTGGCAGGCCATCTCATTAAAATGTTGTAATAACAGGCCAATATCGGCGGCTCGTTCCCTAAGCGGCGGCAGTTTGATCCGTTGTGGCTGCAAGCAGTAGAGCAATCCGTGGGAAAAAGCCCTTTGTTCGAGTTGTTCCAGTGGCACCGTCGTGCTAAACAGTAATCGGCATTTAATGGCGGTTTCCCGCAAGGAACCCTGTGGGAAATAGCGTTTGCGCTGGCACAGTTGAGCGAGCATTCTTTGGGTTTCCGCGCCCGCCAGCGCTAAATTATCGAGCAGCAAAAAGCCTGAGCCTGCCATATCGAGTAAGCCCACCTGATTGGCAATGCCAAGCAGTTTTTGCTCCAATATCTGCGGGGATACATCGGCCAGTGACAGCGCTAACAATGGCAATTCTGGGCAAACCAGTTGTTGCAGCGCCTCGGCAAACAGGTGCTTCCCTGTGCCGATTTCCCCTTCGATTAAAATGGGCTCGCGGCTATCGTGCAGGGTGGCGGCGAAGTTGAAGCAGTCGTGCATCTTGATGTCGGTGGTAAGGATTTGATCGAATGCTTCCAGGTTCATGCGGTTAAAGAAACCATCTTTAATTTGATGGTAACGCCGTTCCAGCCCGATCATCTCCATGGCGCGTCGGACACATAGCAGCAAGTGGTCGGTCGAACTGGTTTTGGTAATAAAATCGTAGGCACCTTGCTTCATGCACTCTACCGCGATTGCGGTTTCATTGAGTCCCGTCAATACGATCACTCGGACATAGGGGGCGTGCTCGCGAATATCCCCAAGCATTGCCGGCCGTCGAGGGCTGGCATGTTGAGATCGAGTAACACTAGCGCGATATCCAGGTCGTTGATCAGTTGCAGGGCCTGACGGCTGTTTTCGCAGGTGTAGGTCCTGGCTTCCGGAATGTGCCGATTGAGCAACATATCGATGGTGCGTAACCAGCGGGTTTCATCATCGACGACGAGAATATTGCGGCTAAGTTTCATTGCACATTCCCAACAGGATTTTCATTTCGGTGCCGATATTGGGCTGCGAATGGATAAGCCAGATTCTTTCAGCACCTTGACCATCCATTGATAGTCGTAGTCCTGTAACTCACGCGCTGTAAAAAGATCGGACAAGGCATGCCATACTAGAACTCGTTTTGACAGTTCGTGATCGCTTAGTTTCATGCTCGGATTTTCCCTTTAAGGCACCGTATAAATTGTTCCATATAACATTTCTGTGCCTGCTGCAGCCCGTTCTCCACCTATCAACGCTGCGACGCCGACGCATACAGGAGCGGTGGCCGCGCAAGCGCCAACAGCCACAACACCCGCTCCTGCAGCCCATCCCCCAGCAATCCCTGCCGTGGCAACGGCTCCCTGATGAAGTGTTTCCGTTGCTTTATCTTCAGCCTGGAAAATTTCATAAGCGGCGACCGAAAATGAAACAAAAAGAATACGTTTTCCAGCCACACCCAAACTTTTAGTGAGGCTTGTGGCCGCGCCTCTGTCCCTTGCCGGCAGACTGGACAATCTCTTTATATACGGCTGCCACCGTTTTTTAAGATTATGCAAAAAGGGAAGGTGCGTACTCAGGAACGCAATGCTTTTTCCATTTCCCGGCGCAGAATATTATTCAACCGTGTCTGATAGCCCGGTCCTTCACTTTCAAGCCAGTTCAACACATCGGCATCAATACGTACCGTTTTCTGCACTTTTACCGGTTTATAGAATTTACCACGCACCGCATTGTTCCACACCGCATCAGGCAATTCCGGTGCATCGCTGTAATCGATATCTTTATCGGCCATGTTGTTAAGGCGATCGATTTGTTGTTTACGATTTTTCATCCTCATACCTCGCTCTCTCTTTGGCGTTTGCTTTACGGGCAGAATTCTGCTCTTGAGGTACACCAGCCCGTATTCCGACATCATGTTAGGCAGCATCTTGCCGAAAACCGTCAGGCTGATGGGTGGCTGGTGGCCGTGCGACTCTATAAACGACAGGTAGGCGTGGTAAAGATATTTGCCTCGGCCAGCTGTAATCCGCCTCCTGTGGTTTGGCGGCTTTGATCTCCGTATCGGTGAGGGGTTTTGTTAACCATGCCATAGGTACCTCCATTATTTAGCTATCCGCTGGATGGGTACCTGCCTTTCGGTACTTAAGAAGGTACCTAAAAGTTGTTGATGCCACAGGATCGCCACAGCATCCAGCAGACGCAAAAAAGCCCGCAGGGCTTGCGCCATGCGGGCTTTTCGTACTTCACCGGCCTTATCTGGGAATAACCGGTGTCTAAATTGGTGGAGCTGGGGGGATTTGAACCCCCGTCCGGAATTACTCTACCGTCGGCACTACATGCTTAGTCTAGTCTTTACATTCGCCGGCCAGCTGCGGACAGACACGCCACTGACAAACTATCCTGATTGATTTTAACGCTTCAGCCCCAGGCAGGACATCCACGCGATCTCTTTTGGGTTTGACCTCTCTTGATCCCCGTCCTAAGAGCGGAGGCTAGGGAGAGAGGGCTCTTAGCAGGTTATTAAGCTGCTAGGGCGTAGTTTTCGTCGTTTGCGACTATTTTTTTGCGGCTTTTTACGAGGCCAACCGCCCCTCGGCATGCACCTTGGGCTTTGCAAATCCCGTCGAATCCAGAATCAGCCCCCAAGAAACTGTCGCCAGTATACCAGAACTTATATCACTTAAGCCACCGGCTTAGCGGTTTGCGTTCTTCATGATACGGGCTTTGTCTAATTTCCATTCACGTTCTTTGATGTCATCACGCTTGTCGTGATCTCTCTTGCCTTTCGCTACGCCGATTTTGACTTTGCTCCAGGCGTTTTTCCAGTACATCGATAAGGCCACCACGGTGTAGCCTTCACGGCTGACGCGCCCTATCAGAGAATCGAGTTCCCGTTTGTTGAGTAACAGTTTACGTGTACGCGTCGGGTCACAGACAACATGTGAAGAGGCAACGTTAAGCGGCGTGATGGTGGCGCCGAACAGATACGCTTCGCCGCTTATAAATGTTACATAGCTGTCGCTGATATTGGCCTTGCCCGCACGCAGTGATTTTACTTCCCAACCTTGCAACGAAAGACCGGCCTCAAATTCTTCTTCAATGAAGTACTCGTGGCGGGCGCGTTTGTTTTGCGCAATGGTGGCGGAGCCGGGTTTGTACGCTTTTTTCTTTGTCATAGTGCCGTCATTATACTGGATGTAAAAGGGAATGAAATCCCCGCCATGCGTCTGCGCCATTGTTAATGATATTGTGCGATAGTGCGCGCAGAATTTTTATCTGTCGGCTTATCAGTGCTATTATTTTGCGCGTTTTATGAATCTCGGAAAATCGTATGCCCAAAATAAGTCGTTCTGCTCTGGTGCCGTTCAGCGCGGAGCAGATGTACCGGTTGGTTAATGATGTCTCTTCGTATCCTGCTTTTTTACCGGGTTGTACCGGCAGCCGGGTGCTGTCTGCCACGCCGGACGAAATGACCGCCGCCGTTGATGTTTCCAAGGCGGGGATCAGCAAGACATTTACCACGCGCAATACCCTGACCAATAACCAGAATATTAATATGCAGCTGGTCGATGGGCCTTTTCGTCAGCTAAGCGGCGACTGGCATTTCACGCCGCTGAGCAAGGATGCCTGCAAGGTGGAACTGCACCTTGATTTTGAATTCACCAATGCGCTGATTGAACTCGCTTTCGGTAAAGTTTTCAAGGAGCTGGCGGGAAATATGGTGCAGGCGTTCACGCAGCGCGCCAAAGAGGTTTACAGTGCCTGATATCCGCGTGGAGGTGGTTTATGCGTTACCGGAGCGGCAATATCTGCGCACGGTAACGTTAGCGGAAGGCAGCTCGGTCGAGCAGGCGATTGCGGCATCCGGCCTGCTGGAGCTACTGGCAGACATTGATCTGCAGACCAATAAGGTCGGTATCTACAGCAGAACGGTAAAGCTGAGCGATATTCTCAACGATGGCGATCGCGTCGAGATCTACCGCCCGCTGATTGCCGACCCGAAAGAGCTGCGCCGACAGCGCGCCGAGCGCGCAAAAAAATAAGGCGTCGTCGCCTTATTTCTGCCGGCCATCGATATGCTGGCAACACTCTTCCTGATAAATCCGCGGGTTTTAGCCGTGTCGGATGAACTTCACATTCAACCAGCCGGCGCCAGATTAATTCAGCGCGGCTTTGTTATCGATATTGGTTAATACGCCGCCGCTGTTAAACGTCAGCGTCAGGGTCTGTTGTTTTACGGACTCATGACCAGGCTGTTGGCGGAATACGTAAAACCAGGTATCGCTGCCGAACGGATCCTGCATCATCGGTGTTCCCAGAGTGTAAGCGACCTGCTGTTTGGTCATTCCGGTATGGATTTTGGCGACATCGCCCGGCGCCAGATAGTTTCCCTGATTGATGTCTGGCCGATAAACCACTTTCTCTAACGTGGAACAGCCGGCAGTCAGCATAACAACTACCGCAGCGATGACGGTCAGCGTTTTACAGCGCATAGTGATTACATTCCTTAAGGGCATAGGTTGACGATGATAATAGACCTTGCCTGAATTGAAAACCTGCAAGACCCCCAGTATGACCCCGGGAAGGCAAAAAAGTTGGGATTTTTTGTTATGGCGGGCTATCCCTGCCCGCCACTCTTCGAGCCGTCACTACGTGACGTTGAAAAACGCTCCTGGCGTTTTTTTATGGCGGGCTTCCCTGCCCGCCACGGTGTGATGTTTTATGGCCTACGCGGCCAACAGTTCTTTGGCGTTCGCCAGGGTATTTTTGGTCACGGCGCTACCGCCTAGCAGGCGCGCCAGTTCCTGTAACCGGGCGCGTTTATCCAGCGGTTGCATCAGCGTTTCCGTTTCCGCGCCGTCGGTCTGTTTGCTGACGAAGAAGTGCTGATGACCGCAGCCGGCGACCTGAGGCAGGTGGGTGACGCACATCACCTGCGTCGATTCGCCAAGCTGGCGCAGCATTTTGCCGACAATCGCCGCGGTCGGGCCGCTGATCCCTACATCGACCTCATCAAAGATCAGCGCCGGCGTATCCATTTTTCTCGCGGTAATAACTTGAATGATCAGCGCGATACGAGAAAGTTCCCCGCCTGACGCCACCTTGGACAACGGTTGATGCGGTTGGCCGGGGTTGGTGGTGACGCAAAACTCAACGTTGTCCGCGCCGCCGGCCGTTAAATGCTCGGGGGTAAACTTCACCTCAATGGTGAAGCGCCCGTGCGGCATCGCCAGATCGTGCATATTGGCGGTGATGAGCTGAGCCAGTTCACCGGCGTGATGCTGCCGGCGAACGTGCAATTGCTCGGCGATATGCAGCGCCTGTTGATGATATTCGCTTACGGCGCGGCTCAGGGCGTGGTGATCGTTTTCCTGCTGATCCAGTAGCTGCCGCTCTTCCAACAGCTGTTGATGGAGTGTCGGCAACCCTTCCGGCGGCACATGATGTTTACGCGCCAGCGATAACTGGCGGGATAGCCGTTGCTCAAGTTCGTATAGCCGGATCGGATCGAGATCCATCTGTTCGCTGTAATGGCGCAGCTCATCGCTGGCTTCGCTGATTTGGATCCCCGCGTCCTCCAGCATGGACAGTACGCCGGACAGCTTATCGTCCAGGGCGACCAGCTCGCCGAGCCGATGCCTGACGCTGTGCAGCATGCCGAGCATGTTTTGCTCTTCGTCATCGCTGAGCAGCTGTAACGTTTGCTGGCTCAGCGCCAGCAGCTGTCCGCTGTTCGCCAGACGTTTGTATTCGGCGTCAATCTGTTCGTATTCGCCGGGCTGGGGGGCAAACTCGTTCAGCTCTTTCAACTGGTATTGCAGCAGCTCGCGTCGCGCCTCCCGCTCGATGGCGGCCTGCTGCAACTGCGCCAGCTCACGGCAGCTCTGGTGCCACTGCTGCCAGATTTGCCGCATGGCGCCAAGCAGCAGGGGCTCATCTGCGTAGGCGTCCAGCAGATGTTTCTGGTGGTCGGGTTTGAGCAGTAATTGATGGGCGTGCTGGCCGTGAAGTTGAATCAGATGCTGGCCGAGTTCGCGCAGTTGCGAGAGCGGCACCGCGGTGCCGTTGATAAAACCGCGGGAGCGTCCGTCGGCGCCAATCACCCGGCGTAACAGACACTCGTTGCCGTCATCCAGTTGGTTTTGTTCCAGCCACCGGCGGGCGGCGGGCGTATCGGCCAGCGAAAAGCGGGCGCAGATATCCGCGCGGGCGGCTTCCGGCCTTACCATGCTGGCGTCGGAACGGTTTCCCAGACACAGGCCGAGAGCATCAATCGCAATGGATTTACCGGCGCCGGTTTCCCCGGTGATGACGCTCATTCCTGACTGAAAGTCGATTTCCAATTCGCGCACGATGGCGAAGTTACTGATAGTGAGTTGCGCCAGCATGATAGTTTCCTGTATGTAATAACATGGTGTAATTACATACAGTATAAACTGGTTTTATATACAGTAAAGTAGTGAGTGAAAATTTTAGAATAATTTTTTTGACCAGCCGAGTTTTGTGCTTAATGTATTGAAGTAACTGTAATTTTCAGGATGTATCAGGTTCAGGCAGTGTTCGCTGCGGCGAATCAGCACCTCTTCCTTTTTCTGTATCGGCAGTGAAATCTGGCTGTCGCAGCTGATCTCCAGATCGCTGGTGATATGGGAAAATTTTAACCGGATGGTGCTGCTGCTGTTGATGACCAGCGGCCGGGCCGAGAGCGTATGGGGAAACATCGGCACGATGGCGATGGCGTCCAGCGAGGGCGTGAGGATCGGGCCGCCGCCGGATAGTGAATAGGCGGTAGATCCGGTCGGCGTGGAGATAATCAGTCCGTCCGAACGTTGCGAGAAAGCAAAGTTGTTATCGATATAGACTTCAAATTCGATCATATGCGCCACTTTGCCGGGATGCAGCACCACTTCATTAATGGCGGTGCTGATGCTGCTGGGCTGATCGGTACGGCAGATATGCGCTTCCAGCATAAAGCGGCGTTCGCTCAGATAACGGCCGTCCAATACTTCGGACAACTGCTGCTGCGCGTGGTCGGGATCCAGATCGGTCAGGAATCCGAGATTGCCGCGGTTAACGCCGATGACCTGGATATCATAGCGGGATAATACGCGCGCCGCCCCCAGCATATTGCCGTCGCCGCCGACCACTACCGCCAGATCGGCCTGTTGTCCGATATCGGCCAGGCTGGCGGTACGGGCGTCCTTCAGGTTTAGATCGCGGGCGATCTGCTGTTCAATCAATACCGAATAACCTTTGCCGGTCAGCCATTGATAGAGCGTTTCGTGGGTCGCCAACGCCGTGGGATGGCGCGGGTGGCCGACTATGCCAATGCAATTAAACGGTTTATTCATTGCTGTCGTTGTCCTCAGCGTGATGTGCCCGGAGCGGGTTGCAGTCAATATGCGACTGATTCCCTTGAATCCCCGGTTTTGATCCCCATAATAAGCAACTAGCGGGATTAATGCTAAAACGCGGAGAATTTCATGAGTAGTAAAGAACAGAATACGCCCGACGAGCAAGTCTTGGATCAACCGGAGACGGCGAAAGGGCAACAAGCGGAAGCCGAGTCGGACTCGACCGACCCGCGTGATGAGCGTATCGCCGAGTTGACGGCGCAGTTGAACGAGCTGCAACAGCGTGAGCGCGATAATGTACTGCGCGCGCGCGCCGAAGCCGACAATATCCGTCGCCGGGCGGAAATGGACGTCGAAAAGGCGCATAAGTTCGCCGTCGAGAAGTTCGCCAGCGAAATGTTGCCGGTGATTGACAACCTTGAACGTGCGCTGGATACGGCTGATAAATCCAACGAGGCGCTGGCGCCGGTGATTGAAGGCGTCGAACTGACGCTCAAGTCGCTGCTGGATGCGGTGCGCAAGTTTGGCATCGAGGTGATTGAAGAGGTTAACGTTCCCTTTAACCCGGAAGTTCACCAGGCGATGACGATGCTGGAATCGGCCGATCATAAGCCTAACCACGTGATGCTGGTGATGCAAAAAGGCTACACGCTGAACGGACGTTTGCTGCGCCCGGCGATGGTGGCGGTATCTAAAGCGAAAGAGTGATTGGGTTTATTCAATTTTACCTTTATGCAAACCCCATGCTGCGGCGTGGGGTTTTTTGTTTATACTTTGTTAACGTTGATTGATGTAAAAAGGTGTTTTTATTTTCTGTATGAATCATCCTCTTAGGCTATCGGAAGAATCGGTATCGCCATTCTAAATGCGCTTGATAATCATTATCATCTGTGTGAAGGTAGTATAACAACAGCATTAGAAGGGGCATAGTATGCCGGGTAGCCGCGTCGTCGAGTCAGCAAGCCGTAGATCGAGAAAGATAAAGCTTTCTCTGATGGGACCGGCCTTTATCGCGGCGATTGGCTACATCGATCCGGGTAACTTCGCGACCAATATCCAGTCCGGCGCCGCCTACGGCTATACCCTGCTGTGGGTGGTGGTCTGGGCCAATATCATGGCGATGCTGATCCAATTGCTGTCGGCCAAGCTCGGGATCGCCACCGGTAAAAACCTGGCGGAACTGATCCGCGATCGCTTTCCGCGGCCCGTGGTCTGGGCCTACTGGGTGCAGGCGGAGATTATCGCCATGGCCACCGATCTGGCCGAATTTATCGGGGCGGCCATCGGTTTTAAACTGCTGCTGGGGGTCTCTCTGCTTGAGGGCGCCGTCCTGACCGGTATCGCCACCTTTCTGATTCTTATGCTGCAAAGTCGCGGGCAGAAGCCGCTGGAAATGGTGATTGGCGGCCTGTTGCTGTTTGTGGCGGCGGCCTACATCGTCGAGCTGGTATTTTCGCGTCCGGAAATGGCGGCGCTGGCCAAGGGGATGGCGATCCCCAGCCTGCCGACCTCCGACGCCGTTTTTCTGGCGGCGGGCGTGCTGGGCGCCACCATTATGCCGCATGTTATCTACCTGCACTCTTCCCTGACGCAGCGCGAGGGTAAACATACCCGCGAGCAGCGTTATGCGGCGACCAAAGTGGACGTGGCGATAGCCATGACGATAGCCGGATTTGTCAATCTGGCGATGATGGCGACGGCTGCCGCGGCGTTTCATTTTAGCGGCAATCAGGATATCGCCGATCTGGATCGCGCCTATCTGACGCTGGAACCGTTGCTGGGCCAGGCGGCGGCGACCATTTTCGGCCTGAGCCTGGTGGCGGCGGGACTCTCCTCGACCGTCGTCGGCACGCTGGCCGGGCAGGTGGTGATGCAGGGTTTTGTTCATTTCCATATTCCGCTGTGGGTGCGGCGTACCGTAACCATGCTGCCTTCCTTTCTGATTATCTGGTCGGGGATGGATCCCACCCGGGTGCTGGTTCTGAGCCAGGTGGTGCTGAGCTTCGGTATCGCGCTGGCGCTGGTTCCTTTGCTGTCGTTCACCGGCAACCGGGAATTAATGGGGAGCATGGTAAACGGCCGCCTGGTACAAAATAGCGGAAAAGCGATTGTTTTTATTGTCGTGGCGCTCAACGCTTATCTGCTCATCAGTACGGCTCTCGGGCTGTGACGCTACGTGCATTCCGCCACGTAGCGTTTTATCATCGACACTGATTCTTCCTTGTTAGGGTTCAGTTATGTCGTCGCCGATTACCATTATCGAAAAGAAACTGTTGTCCGATCACTGGTTTATTCTCCATAAATATATCTATGATTTAAAAAGAAAAAATGGCGGCGTGGTACGCCAGATCCGCGAAGTGTACGACCGTGGCGACGGGGCGACCATCCTGCTGTATAACCGCGAGAAGGGCACCGTCATTCTGACGCGCCAGTTCCGTATTCCCACCTATCTGAATGGCAATGAAAGCGGCATGCTGCTGGAAACCTGCGCCGGTTTGCTGGACGACCACTCCCCCGAAGAGTGCATTCGCAACGAGGCGGTAGAGGAAACCGGCTATACGGTTGGCAAGGTGGAAAAGCTGTTTGACGCCTATATGTCGCCCGGCGGCGTGACGGAACGGGTGTACTTCTTTGCCGCCGAGTACGATGAATCCCTGCGGGAAAACGCCGGGGGCGGCGTAGAGGATGAAGATATCGAGGTGCTGGAATTGCCTTTCACACAGGCGATGGACATGGTGAAGGACGGCCGTATCAAGGATGCGAAAACCATTATGCTGTTGCAGCATGCCTATATTCAGGGGTGGTTTGGCGGGAAAGAAAGCCGGTGATCCGTCTCGACTCATATGGGTCTGCCCGGTCATTTGGGCGCTCAATTCGTTAAAATGGTTCCAACAACGTTAATCGGGCCGAACGCCTTGCCGAATGCGTCCGGCTCGTTTGGTTGACGACTCCTGACGGCAACAAGTTACAGTCTGGCCGCCAACAGGTTTTCCAGTTTTTGCTGATCGGCGGCGAACAGACGAATCCCCTCTGCCAGCTTATCTACCGCCATCGGATCCTGATTATGCTCCCAGCGGAATTCGGCTTCAGACAAGGGCATAGGATGGTGAAGGGCTTCCGTTGGTGGTGTGAGCCGGCGTTCCACCCGTTCGCTACTGTTTTTTAACTGCTCCAGCAGCGCCGGGGAAATGGTCAGCCGATCGCAGCCCGCCAGCGCCAGAACTTGCTCTACCTTACGGAAGCTCGCTCCCATAATCACGGTTGAGTAGCGGTAGCGCTTATAGTAATCATAAATATTGCGGACCGATTCAACGCCGGGATCGTTCTCGACCTGATAATCACCGGCAGGTTGTTTAGCCTGATACCAGTCATAAATTCGGCCGACAAACGGTGAAATCAGGTATACACCCGCTTCAGCACAGGCGCGGGCCTGAGCAAAAGAGAACAGCAGCGTCAGGTTACAGTTGATGCCTTCTTTTTCCAGCTCTTCCGCCGCGCGAATACCTTCCCAGCTGGCCGCCAGTTTGATCAGAATACGTGAGCGGGGAATCTCTTTTTCCTGGTACATCCCGATGAGCTTACGGGCTTTCGCCACGCACATCCCACGATTGAATGAGAGCCGGGCATCTACTTCGGTAGAAATACGGCCAGGAATACTTTTCAGCACTTCGGCTCCGATATTCACCGCCAGCCTGTCGCCGGCGTTGATCAGCTGGGTTTCCTTGCTGCCGCCCTGTCGGCGGGCGTAGGCGAGGGCGTCATCGAATAGCGGCTGATAGTGAGGCAGGCTGGCGGCTTTCAGGATCAGTGACGGGTTGGTGGTGGCGTCCTGCGGCGCAAACTGGCGAATAGAGTCGATGTCGCCGCTGTCGGCGACGACCACGGTGAACTGTTTAAGGGATTCTAATTGATTCATGGGCGAACTCCTTGAATAAACGAAAGGCTATAGGGACAGCAATGATCCGTAACGCGGCGCCACACACCGTGTTATCAACCGTACAATAGTCTGTGCTTATTTCGTCTTGGTGAAGAAAAAAGCAAGGGAAACCAGGTGGTGGCGTTGAATAAGAGTTGTCCGTTACGTACGGATTTACTGATTGTTTTCTTGATGCTCATAATAAATAATTTTTTCTACTTTCGAGGCAGAACCGCCACCTTCAAACTCCGATTCCAGCCAAATGGAGACAATCTCTTTGGCCAACTCAGGTCCGATCACGCGAGCGCCCAGTGTGATGATCTGCGCATCGTTGCTTTTTCTGGCGCGTTGAGCGGAATAGGTATCGTGACATTGGGCGGCCCGAATACCGATAACTTTGTTGGCGGCGATGCTCATGCCGATCCCTGTACCGCAGATCAGAATACCGCGTTGATGTGCGCCGTTACGGATCTCCCTGGCCACCTCTACGGCGACATCAGGATAGATACTATTTTCACGGTGTTGATCGTAACTATAATCTACGATTTCAATCCCTTTTTGATGCAAGAAACCAACAATCTGATTTTTCAATTCCAGCGCTGCATCGTCGCAGCCAATTGCGATAGGTAGCATGGTCTTTTCCTTAATGCGCCTAAACATCGTAAATGCGACGCTCAGGCGACAAAATTAGGGTTTCATCGGAATAAATGATGGTGCATAAATGGAAGCGACCCGGACGGCTTCAATAAGGCTGACTTCATTGGCTTTACCGGTACCAACGATGTCATAGGCGGTACCGTGGTCAACGGAGGTTCGGAGTATCGGCATTCCCAGCGTGATGGTGACGGCCCTTTCGAAATCAAGTGTTTTTGCGGCGATATGCCCTTGATCGTGGTACAGCGACAGTACCGCATCCCAACGACCCTGACGGGCCAGCCAGAATACCGAGTCACCCGGAATCGGACCGTCGGCATTGACTCCTTGTTCCCGGGCCGCTGCTACCGCTGGCGCAATCTCTTTGATTTCCTGATCGCCAAACATGCCGTTGTCGCCGTTATGGGGATTTAATCCTGCGACGGCAATGTGCGGTTTGTGCATGCCGATTTGATGCAGACAGAGATCGGCTCGCACCACGTAATCCAGTACGCGGTGCTTTGTCACTAGATCACAGGCGTCTTTAACCGAAACATGACGCGATAAAAAGAAAATGCGCAGATTCTGGATGTGAAACATTGTCAGCGGATCATCAATACCCAACAGTCCGCCAAAAATTTCGGTATGGCCAATGTAGGGCACTCCCGCCATTTTCAGGGCTTCTTTGTTGATAGGCGGGGTTGTCACCGCATCGCACTGTTTTTTCAGCGCAAACTCGGTTGCGGCTTCAATATATTCAAAACTGGCTTTCCCTGCGGCGGCTTGTGGGCGCCCTACGATCAGAGTGGCAGGATCGATATTATCCAGATTGATCACATTGATATTGCCCGCACTGAAATCGGCCTGACGAATCTGGTCTGGCTGCAACATAATAAAATTCGCGTTAAGTTTCAGGCTTTCCGCCGTGCTTGCCAGCAACGGACAATTACCGACGACGACCATACGGGCGTAACCTTGGGCTTCCGGGCTGAGCAATGTTTTCACTACCAACTCTGGGGCGATGCTGGCCGGATCGCCCATTGGAATGGCGACAATAGGTAAGCTCATGATAACTCCTCGTTTATGCGTTTCAGATAAGTAAGGCAATGGGGAATGATGTCGCTAGCGCCAATGAGTCCGCCTTTGGAAATCATGTGTACGCCATGATAGGGGCCGCCGATGATGCGGCTGTTCAATACTTGCGGCATCACTGCCCCAATAACTTGCAGCGCATTGATGTTCGCCTGCTGGCAAATGGCTTCGGAAATGTCGCCGCCGGAAGTATATAGTCCGTATAAACGATCTTTATAGCGGCCGAGTAGCGTGCAGATGATCGTCGCGATGGAACGGTTGATGATGTCTGAGACATCGTCAACGCTACAGTAGTGATTTCGGGCGATTTCGTTGAGCGGGATGATATCCTGCAATTCTTCGGCGCTGACCAGGCCGATCACTTCGTTGTCCAGATGTGTCTCGATCTCCGTAATGACCCGCTGTTCCTCTGCTTTACGTGCGGCTAAAGACGCCATCAGATTGCGACAGTTGATTTTTGCAAGGAAGCATCGGTGCGACGCTTTCAGACTGGCTATTTGTTTCAGCGTATTATTGGATACGCTGCCGATGGCTACCAGGCAATGTTTTTGGGCAATTTTCTGCTGTATATCGTGGCTGATGATTTGAGCCAACGCATAGGTATAGGGTCCGGGGTCTACGGGGATGATATTATTGCCGAAAAAGCGGTAAGTCGCCTGCGCGATCGCCGTAATTTGTTCGTCCGTTGCTGCATCAAATACCACCACTTTTTCGTTGTGATAATAGCGGGAAAGCCAGAGATGGATGGCGTGGCTACCTTGTTCCGTCACCTGAATATCAACCGACAGAATAGGTACGTCAAACTGTTGTCGGATAATTGTGGCGACACGAGAATCCGTGACCGGCATTTTGATGTCCTGCCCGGCAGCCGTTTCCGCCACCGGAACGTTATTGACGTACAGCGTTCCTTGCCGAGTGATGCGGCCTGAAACCGGAAAAGCCGCGACGACGACAGCAATGGCCTGTGTACGCGCTTTCAGTACCGCGGCGATTTCACAGCCAATATTGCCTCGTAGGGTGCTGTCTACACGTTTGCTGAGCAACCGTTTCCCGGCCAACGCCTGACAGGCGCGGAAGACGATATTTTCGGCCTGCGGACTGGAAAGTGCACGGCTATTGGTGCTGATTGCCACCACGTTATGTTGATGAATAATGTTTTCATCCATTATCCCCGAACCAAATATGCTGATGGCCGACACGCCAGGTAAAGGCGCGAACAGAGAGCAATTGGTATTGGCGCCTGTCAGGTCATCCGCAACGATACCGACGTCTATCATAGTGGCTACCTCCATCAGGCTATCGGTTCATCCAAGGTGAGGATGATGAGGAAACCGAGCAGGGCGGCACTGCCGAAATAGATAAACACCGAGTTATAGGTTACGAATTTATCCAGTAGCAATCCTGCGATTATCGGGGCAAAAAAGCCGCCCAGATTCCCGCAACTGTTAATCAGAGAAATGGCGACCGGGTAAGTGGTGTTTGTGGTGAGTCCCATGGGATACGCGGTGAATGAAGGCCAACCGACATTGATGAGAAAACCGACCAGGAATAGGCTGGAGGCGACAGCCGGAATATTGTTTGGGATAGAGATCAGCACCACCATCATTATCGCAGTGGATAATGCGGTAAGCAGCATCATGGGCTTACGCTGACGGATTCTGTCCGATAGCCAGCCACCAAAAACGCATCCGACTAATCCGCCAATCCACGGTGAGGAAGCGATCAGCCCCATCTTTATAAAAGAGAAGCCTTTTTCATTCACCAGATAAGAAGGGATCCAGGTTAAAAGGCCATACAGCACGCTGACCATCATAAAGTAGGCCAGACAGTTGCCCCAGATATTCCATGAACAGAACACCTGCCGGTTGGTGCTGATCGGATCGATCACTTTCATTTTGAACCAGCGGGACAGCGGGGCTGGTTTGTGTGCCTTAGCCTGTGTTGTCTGATCTTCTCCTCGAATATAAGCCAACTCGGTTGCTGATATATATTTGCTGTCTTCGGGTTTGCTACGCACGTATTTATGCCATATCAGCGCCATCAAAATACCTGGAATTGCGAAGGAGAAGAAAATCCATCGCCACCCATACTCCACGGCGATCCATACGCATAAAGGCGGGACAATAATCGGAGCGAACATGGTTGCGGCAATATAAATTCCTGTCGCGGTGGCCTTTTCCCGAGGTGGAAACCAGTTATTCACCGTGGAGGTTAGTCCAACCGGAATGGGGCCTTCGGTAATACCTAGACCAAAGCGGAAAATTTTTATCCCTAGTGCCGAAGAGGCGGTACCGATAAGCCATGTAAACAGCGAAAAACCCAGAATCGCCAGAGATACCAGACCTCGGGTGCCGTATTTGCCGCACCAAAAACCGGCTGGAATCTGTGAAATGGCATATCCCAGGAAAAACGTTCCCGCTAGTGTTCCGGCTTCAAAATTGCTTAAACCAAACTCTTTGCTGATGAACGGTAGTGCCACGCCTATATTGGTTCGATCGGCCAGATTAACGGCGCAGACGAAAAAAATTATCGTCATCACAACCCAGCGATAGCGGCTACGGGGGCCAGCTATTGGTTTGGTGGTTGTCATGTTGGACATGTCAAATACCTCATTTTTATCGTAGGGAGAGGTTGTTCAAAAGATCACTTTAATAACTTTTGTTCGGTGTTTTTATCGCTTAAAAGTTCACCGTTTAAATTGATGAAGATCGCATTTCCGTACTTAATATTACGAAATATCGGTATTTTTTATAAAAGGTGTGTGCCAGGTTGGGGATGTGAACAAAAGCACATGTTGCTAGTTTTTTTGTTCAAATGATATTTATTTGGTCAAATGATGGCTGGCATGAATGAGGAGCCCGCATTCGCATCGTCAATTCGATACGAATGCATTGATGATATTCAGGTTGGGGAAACGGTAAGCGAGTCATTGATAAGGCGTAAAATATGGCAGAATCCATCGGCATGCCAGGCCGATCGGCCAATGAAGAGTCCGTCTATGTTGATTTCTGACAATAACGAGAGGCAGTTTTCAGGGTTAACGCTACCGCCATAAAGCAATGGGATTGATTGGCTGACGGTGTTTCCGAATAAAGTATTCAACGTCTGGCGTAAGGCGTAGTGCACTTCCTGCGCCTGTTGTGGCGTGGCGGGCGTACCATTTTCTCCGATAGCCCAAATAGGCTCGTAAGCGATAATGATATTTTTTGCCTGTTCGGCAGGCGCTAAACTTAGCGCCGCTTTTAACTGGCGAATAACGACTTCTTTTGAACATCCCCACTGCTTTTCCTGCTGACTGTCGCCGATGCAGATCAGCGGTCTGAGTTGATGTCGTAATGCTGCCTGTACTTTCAGGGCGATACATGCATCGGTTTCACCAAAGTATTCCCGCCGTTCCGAATGACCTAATTCGACCATTATTGCACCGCAATCCTTTACCATTAACGGAGAGATCTCTCCGGTATACGCGCCGCTATCGGCAAAATGCATATTTTGCACGCCCGTCAGACAGTGAATATGATTTCGGTTCAGATATGTGGTGACGTCTCGAACACAGGTAAACGGTGGAATGATAAATGGTTGAATTTTCGAGGTGATCCCACTCATTTGCTGACACAGGGTTTCACTAAATGACAGGGCTTGTGCGAGTGTTTTGTTCATCTTCCAACTCGTGCCAATCAATATCGGGTTCATCAGGCTTTACTCCATGATCAGATGGTTGTGCATTTGTTTTAATTCTGAACTAATGATGAGGTTATTTTTCACGAGTGATTCACACTTTAGCGAGCGTGGGTACAAAATATAGCCAATAAACCTTGTGACAAATGTTCAGTGACTGTTATATATGTCAACTGTGCCGCCTCATTGGCGTGGCTTGTTTATCCATCAACTTTTGGTCAGCAGCCATTGCTGTTGTCTTTACGTTGCTGTGTCTATCAGGTCAAAACAGTGACAAGAGGTCATCGGCAAACAGTGCTTTTGCGCTAAGATGGTTTGGCATTGATTCCGAGCAGGATATTACAGGAGGGCATTTTTACCGGATGGAAAAGCAACCAGGATCTCAGGATAACGAACTGCTGACTGAAATTGCCGTAGCCTATTATCAGGACGAAATTACTCAGGAAGAGATCGCGAAGAAGTTCGGCATTTCACGCATCAAGGTTGGTCGTTTGCTCAAACGGGCAAAGGAGGAGGGGATTGTTGAAATTACCGTACGCTATCATCCGGTATTCAGTACCCGCCTTGAACAGCAAATGCTGGAGCGTTTTCCCATAAAACGGGCTTTGATTGCGTTGGATTACCAGGATGAAGAAGAACAGCGGCGTCAGGTCGCTGCGCTGGTTTCCAACCATCTGGCGCTGACCCTAAAGGATGGCACGGTAGTGGCCGTCGGGCAGGGGCGCAATGTCGCGGCCGTGGCCGATCACGTCAGTAATGTGGTTGAGCGTAACTGTCGCTTTATCTGCGGTATCGGGGGGACGCATCGCCCCGGCGATGCCATCAACGCCGACCACATTAGTCGGCGTCTGGCGAAGAAATTCGGCGGCAGCAGCGAAACGCTTTATTCCCCGGCCTATGTCGAGAATCGGGCGCTGAAAGACGCGTTTATGCAAAACGGCACCATTAAGGAAACGCTGGATCGGGCGCGCAAAGCGGATATTGCGCTGGTGGGAATTGGCGATATGAACGAAAACAGCTATATGGTGAAGCTGGGTTGGTTTACGCCGCATGAGATTATCGATGCGAGCCTCAATCAGGGCGTTATTGGCGATATCGCCGGGTATGATTTCTTTAATGCGCAGGGGCAGCATGTCGATACGGTGATGAACGATCGGGTGATTGGCGTCAGCATCGAGGAATTGCATCAGATTCCCTGCGTTATCGCCATTGCCTCCGAAAATACCAAAGCGATGGCGATCCTTGGCGCGTTGCGCACCGGGGCGATCGATATTATCGCCACCAGCGCCGGGAATATCCGCACGATTTTAAACATGACGCAGTAATTCCTGTCAAAGCGCCGCTTGCCTGTATCCTGAAATCTATTGGGTATAGATATTCTCTTTGAATTTTTTCGGCGACATGCCGACGATATGTTTAAAACGAGCGCAGAAATAAGCGCAGTCGGTGAAGCTGGCCTGGTAGGCAATGTCGGAAACGTTGAGATCGGAATTGATAAGTAAATCGATGGCGAGGGAGATTTTTCTTTTCAGCATAAACTCCTTGAACGTTTGCCCGAATGCCTGTTTGAAGGTGCGGGAAAAGTAGGAGTCGGACCAGCCGCACCGGAGAGCGGCCTGAGCGACGCTGATGGCATAGTTTTTTTGTTCATCGATCTGTTGCACCAGGCCGATCAGCCTGGTTATTGCCGGGTGGCGGAATAACGCCGGGTTTGGCGTTAAATCCATCGTCAATTTTGAGGTGACGAAAATCACGATGGAGTGCAGCAAACTCGACTGTAGGGTTGTGGCCGACGCCGATTTTTCGCTCGCCCAGCAGAAGAGCGTCTCCAGGCGTGACGCTTCATTCTCATCCAGATACATCACCATCGGCTGGATACGTTGGATCGGTTTAACCGGCAAGTGCATTTCTTCCAGCCAGCTTTCCTCATATTGCAGTAAGTAGCGTAAATGTTTGGCGTAAGACGTCAGTATCATTTCATGCATAAAAAGCGTGGGTACGTAAACCAGGGTATTATTTTTTATCGGGTATGCCCGGTCCTGGATAACAAAGGTGCCGCTGGCGCGTCTGAACCACATAATCTCACTCATTACATGAAAATGCGTTACGGCGTAGCACCCGGCAAACGAGGGGATGTTATATCGACGTAATGTGAAACGTTCACCTAAGGTGACGGGAATATTTTCAAAAATGGGATATGGCTCACTCATCAGGTTCAGATTCCTTATGTAATTGCCCCGGTTTATTTCTATATACGCCACAAATTATGGAATAAATTATTCGTTAAAAATGTGGTGAGGTTATAAATATACAATAATTGAACGTAATGGAAGTATCAGAACAATAATATTTTTTCTGAGGGGATAATCATGTCTTCTGTAACGCCTACGTCTTCAATAAAATTATCGATAAAAGAAAAAATAAGTTACGGGCTGGGGGATGCCGGTTGTAATTTAGTCTGGCAAACGGTCATGTTATTTATGGCCTATTTTTATACGGATATTTACGGGCTGTCGCCCGCGCATATGGGCACCATGTTTCTTGCGGTAAGGGTCATCGATGCGGTCGCCGATGTTTTAATGGGAGCGGTGGCAGACCGAACTCGTAGCCGTTTCGGCCAATTCAGACCTTATTTACTGTGGTTCGCCATTCCTTTCGGCGTGCTGTGCGCATTAACGTTTTATACGCCGGATTTCGGCTACGCCGGCAAACTGGTTTACGCTTATACGTCGTATATCCTGCTTTCGCTGGTTTATACTGCGGTGAATGTTCCCTATTGCGCGATGGTGAATAACCTGTCGGATGATTCACGCGAGCGGGTGTCATTGCAATCGTACCGGTTTGCGTTCAGCGGGCTGGGCGGACTGTTTGTTTCGATGTCGGCCTTGCCGCTGGTGGCATATTTGGGGCAGGAAGATAAGCAGCAAGGCTATTTTATGACGATGCTTATCATGGGGGTGCTGAGCGTTATTTTATTATTTACCTGTTTTAAAAATACCCGTGAACGCCATATCGCTGCTCTGGATCCTGAGCCGGCGGGTATCTGGAAAGACCTGACGTGTTTATATGCCAATAAAGACTGGCGCATTATGTTTACCTTGAATGTGGTGAACCTGATTGCGGTAATTTTTAAAGGCGGGGTGGCGATGTATTATGTAAATAGCGTAATGAAACGCCCTGACCTGGCTACGCCTTTATTATCATTGATATTTTTGTCCGGCATTTTAGGCGCTCTTTTCTCCGCGGCTATTTTTAAAAATATCGATAAGGTAAAAGGCTTTAATTATTCCATGGGCATTGAGGGCGTATTGTTGATTATTCTGTTTTTTGCCAGTCCGCAAAGCCTATTTATTATATTCGGATTGGTCATTGTCATCAATTTTATTCAGTCGGCGGCGACCCCGTTACAGTGGAGCATGGTCAGCGACGTTGTTGATCTGGAGGAAAGCGTCAGCGGACGCCGTTTAAGCGGAATGGTGTTTTCGACGAATTTATTCGCCATTAAATTGGGTATTGCTATCGGCGGCGCGTTAATTGGCTGGCTGCTGGCATGGGGAGGATACGTTGGCGGCGGCGGTGAGCAAAACGCGCAGTCGGTTCTTACCATAAAGCTGCTTTTTACCTTGTTGCCCGCGCTGCTGGTATTTTCGCTGCTGCTGATTATGAAACGCTATTCACTCAATGATGAAAAGATAAAAGCAATAAAAGACAGAAAGATCGCAAGCTCGCTGTAATCACACAAAACCGCATAACCAAGTCGGAGTAGGAGAGGAAAAGATGGCATCAATTAGCTGGATTAGCAGTGACGACGCCCGGCAGTGGCAGGTCAATACCGCCGTTGCCACCGGCGCGCACCCCGTCAATTTGGTTGTGGGTGCGGCGGACGAAAGGGAAATCGAAGGATTCGGCGGCTGCTTTAATGAATTGGGTATGGCCGCGCTTGCGGCGTTGGATGATTCACAACGGGAAGCCATCTTTGACGATCTCTTTTCCCCCGACGGCGAGTGCCGGTTAAATATGGGGAGAATTCCCATCGGCGCCAGCGATTATGCACAGTCGTGGTATAGCCTCAACGAAACGCCGGACGATTACGCCATGCGGCATTTTTCCATCGCGCGGGATAAGACCTATTTGATCCCTTATATTCGCGCCGCACTGCAACGCCAGCCGGAAATGATTCTGTTTGGCTCGCCCTGGAGTCCGCCCACCTGGATGAAAACGCATCCGGTATATAACTATGGCCGCCTGCGCATGGACGACGCGACGCTGCGCGCCTATGCCCTCTATTTTCAGAAATTCATCGAGCACTATCGACAAGAAGGGATCCGGGTCGCTCAGGTTCATATTCAGAATGAGGTGGCGGCGGATCAGAAATTTCCGTCCTGTGTCTGGAGCGGTGAGCAACTGCGTCGTTTTATCGCCGATTATCTCGGCCCCCGACTGGCGAAACATCTGCCTGATACCGAAATCTGGTTGGGAACCATCAATGCGCCGGCATTTATGCAAGAGGTGGGGGAAGATTACGATGATTACGCCAACTATGTTCTGAGCGATAAAACCGCGTATTCCCATCTTTCCGGCGTGGGCTATCAATGGGCCGGGAAAAATGCGATCCAGAGAACGGTGGAAAGCTACCCCGAGTTGCGCTATTACCAGACGGAAAATGAGTGCGGTGACGGAAAAAACCAGTGGTCTTACGCGCACTACGTATTCGGGCTGTTCCGCCACTATCTGGTGAACGGCGCCAACGGCTACTTCTACTGGAATATGGTGCTGGAAAACGGCGGTGAAAGTTCCTGGGGCTGGAAACAGAACAGCATGATTTCCATTGATAAACAGCAAAAGAGCGTCACCTATAACCCGGAATATTATGTGATGCGCCATTTTTCCGCACTGGTGCGCCGGGGAGCGCGTCGCCGCACGTTAACCGGCAGCATGAGCGGCAATGCGGTGGCGTTTGAAAATCCGGACAACAGTATCGTGGTGAATATCAACAATGCGTTTACGTCGCCGCGGGAGCTGAATATCGCCTGGCAAGGTCAAACGCTGCACTTTGATCTGGCGCCGAATTCGATTAACTCTTTTATTTTTCTGCCGTAACGCACATCGGCTGAACGGCGGGATGCGTCTGGTCGATGGGTACAGGCGCCGGTGATTTCCTCCGCCCGATACGCTTTTGCCGCCGGGAGCCCGCGCCGGCGGCAAAAGCGAGTTGTAAATTAATTATATTAACTATATTAAGCGAATTTAAATCCCGCTTTTTGCCGCCCTTCAAAGTTTAACAAACTACACACATTATACTGGCCCCTTGTAGCCTCATTAATTCTCCATAACGAAAATAGGTAAAGGGTGTAACAATGGACGATCAATTGAAACAGAGCGCATTGGATTTTCATCAGTTTCCGGTTCCAGGGAAAATTCAAGTCTCGCCGACGAAACCGTTGGCTACCCAGCGCGATCTGGCGCTGGCCTATTCTCCCGGCGTTGCGGCCCCTTGTCTTGAAATTGCCGAGGATCCGCTGGCAGCCTATAAATATACCGCGCGCGGCAATCTGGTGGCGGTGATCTCCAACGGCACCGCCGTGCTCGGCCTCGGTAATATCGGGGCGCTGGCCGGCAAGCCGGTGATGGAGGGTAAGGGCGTTCTGTTTAAGAAGTTCTCCGGCATCGATGTATTCGATATTGAAGTAGACGAATTGGATCCAGATAAACTGATCGACGTTGTCGCCGCGCTGGAGCCGACGTTCGGCGGCATCAATCTGGAAGATATCAAGGCGCCGGAATGCTTCTATATCGAGAAAAAACTGCGCGAGCGCATGAAAATTCCGGTGTTCCACGACGACCAGCACGGCACCGCCATTATCTGTACCGCCGCGGTGCTGAACGGCCTGCGCGTGGTGGAGAAAAACATTTCCGATGTGCGTCTGGTGGTTTCCGGCGCCGGCGCGGCGTCCATCGCCTGTCTGAATCTGCTGGTGGCGCTGGGCCTTCAGAAGCACAACATTGTCGTCTGTGATTCGCGCGGGGTGATTTACCAAGGCCGTGATGAAAATATGGAGGAAACCAAAGCGGCCTACGCCGTTGAGGATAACGGCACGCGCAAGCTGGCGGACGTGATCCCCGACGCCGATATTTTCCTCGGCTGTTCCGGTCCGGGGGTATTGACGCCGGATATGGTGAAAACCATGGCGCCGCGCCCGCTGATCCTGGCGCTGGCCAACCCGGAGCCGGAAATTCTGCCGCCGCTGGCGAAAGCAGTGCGCCCGGACGCCATTATCTGCACCGGCCGTTCGGACTATCCGAACCAGGTGAACAACGTGCTGTGTTTCCCGTTCATCTTCCGCGGCGCGCTGGATGTGGGCGCCACCACCATCAATGAAGAGATGAAGCTGGCGTGTGTGCATGCCATCGCCAATCTGGCGCTGGCGGAACAGAGCGAAGTGGTGGCTTCCGCCTATGGCGATCAGGACCTGTCGTTCGGACCGGAGTATCTGATTCCGAAACCGTTCGATCCGCGTCTGATTATCAAAATCGCGCCGGCGGTGGCGAAAGCGGCGATGGAGTCCGGCGTGGCGACGCGGCCGATCGAGGATTTCGACGTCTATATCGAGAAACTCACCCAGTTCGTCTATAAAACCAACCTGTTTATGAAGCCGATTTTCTCCCAGGCGCGTCAGCAGCCGCGCCGCGTGGTGCTGGCCGAAGGGGAAGATCCGCGCGTACTGCATGCGACGCAGGAACTGGTGACCCTGGGGCTGGCGTTCCCGATATTGATCGGCCGTCCGAACGTTATCGAAATGCGTTTGCAGAAGCTGGGCCTGCAGCTGACCATCGGCAAAGACTTTGAGGTGGTCAATAACGAATCCGATCCGCGCTTCAAAGAGTACTGGAGCGAATATTTCGAGATCATGAAGCGCCGCGGCATATCGCAGGAAAAGGCGCAGCGCGAGGTTATCGGCAATCCGACCCTGATCGGTTCCATTATGGTGCTGCGCGGCGAGGCGGACGCGCTGATCTGCGGCACCATCGGCACCTACGAAGAGCATTTCGACGTGGTGGAGAAAGTGTTCGGCTACCGCGACGGCGTGCACGTGGCCGGCGCGATGAACGCGCTGATGCTGCCGAGCGGGAATACGTTTATCGCCGATACCTACGTCAACTCCGATCCTACGCCGGAGCAACTGGCCGAAATTACCCTGATGGCGGCGGACACCGTGCGTCGTTTCGGCATTGAGCCGAAGGTCGCCCTGCTGTCGCATTCGAGCTTCGGCACTTCTGATTCGCCCACCGCACAGAAGATGCGCGCAACGCTGGCGCTGGTGAACAAACTGGCGCCGGAGCTGGAAATCGACGGCGAGATGCACGGCGACGCCGCGCTGGTGGAAGCGATCCGCCGCGAGCAGATGCCGGACAGCCCGCTGAAAGGGTCGGCCAATATCCTGATTATGCCGAATATGGAAGCGGCGCGTATCAGCTATAACCTGCTGCGCGTGTCGTCCTCGGAAGGCGTGACGGTCGGTCCGGTGCTGATGGGCGTGTCCAAACCGGTGCATATCCTGACGCCCATCGCCTCGGTGCGCCGTATCGTCAACATGGTGGCGCTGGCGGTGGTTGAGGCGCAAACCCAGCCGCTGTAATCTGCCTGAGCTAAAAAAGCCCGCGGGAGTATGCGCTCCGGCGGGCTTTTTTTATCTTGCCTTTTAATCTTGCCTTAGGTGGCTTGCCGCAGCCATTTATCCAGTTCGTTGGCGAACTGCTGGCGGTCGCGCTGATTGAGGGTCGCCGGTCCGCCGGTTTGTATGCCGCTGGCGCGCATGGTATCCATAAAATCACGCATGTTCAGCCGTTCGCGGATGGTGTCCGGGGTATATCGCTCGCCGCGCGGATTCAGCGCCACGCCGCCTTTTTCGATCACTTCCGCCGCCAGCGGGATATCGCTGGTGACCACCAGGTCGCCCGCTTCAACCCGGCGCACGATTTCGTTATCCGCGACGTCAAAACCGGCGGCCACCCGCAGCGTGCGGATAAAGCGCGACGGCGGTACTTTTAATGCCTGATTGGCCACCAGCGTGGTTTGCGTCGCCGTTCTTTCCGCGGCGCGAAACAGCACCTCTTTGATGACGTTGGGGCAGGCGTCGGCATCGACCCAAATCTGCATTACTCGGTTACTCCGCTGTTGTTGTCATCAAGCCAATCCCTGACGGGTAAAAAGTCCCGGTACAGCGCGGCTTCGGGGCTGTCGGGTTGTGGTTGATACTGATATTCCCAGCGCGCCAGCGGCGGCATGGACATTAAAATCGACTCGGCGCGCCCGCCGCTTTGCAGCCCGAACAGCGTACCGCGATCCCATACCAGATTGAACTCCACATAGCGTCCGCGGCGATAAAGCTGAAATTCGCGCTCGCGCTCGCCCCACGGCAGGTTTTTGCGCCGTTCGACAATCGGCAGATAGGCAGGCGCGAATCCGTTGCCGACGGCGCGGATAAAGGCGAAGCAGGTCGCGAAATCGGGCGTATTCAGATCGTCGAAAAACAAGCCGCCGATGCCCCGGGCTTCGTTACGGTGCCTGAGATAAAAATAGTCGTCGCACCATTTCTTATAGCGCGGATAAACGTCCGCGCCGAAAGGCCGGCACAGATCGCGCGCGGTCTGGTGCCAGTGCACCGCGTCTTCCCTGAAGCCATAAAACGGCGTCAGATCGAAGCCGCCGCCGAACCACCATACCGCTTCTTTCCCCGGCTTTTCGGCAATGAAAAAGCGGACGTTGGCGTGAGCGGTGGGCACGTAGGGATTTTGCGGATGAATAACCAGCGAGACGCCCATCGCCTGATAGCTGCGGCCCGCCAGTTCGGGGCGGTGCGCGCTGGCGGACGGCGGCAATGCGCCGCCGGCGACGTGGGAAAAGTTGACGCCGGCGCGTTCGAATACCTTGCCGCCGGATAATACCCGGCTGCGTCCGCCGCCGCCTTCCGCGCGCTGCCAGCGGTCTTCATCAAAGTTCGCGGCGCCATCCGCGGCGGCGAGCTGCCGGCAGAGATCGTCCTGCAACGTGCGCAGAAAGGATATTACCGCCTGAATGTTCGGCATAGGCTAACGCTCTCGTGTCCTGGGTCGCTAAAGGCGCTCAGTATAACGATTATTGCCGTGTAATAAATAATATCCCCGTCGCTGAACTTGCCGGGGAATTTCCATGGCCCATGCGCAATTTGATATTGCGTCTGACAAAAATCACGCGATAATCAGACCTTACCTAATTGCACAGTGGTAAACGTGATGGAAATCCGCATATTCCGGCAAGATGACTTTGAAGAAGTGATCACCCTTTGGGAACGCTGCGATTTGCTGCGCCCGTGGAACGATCCCGAAATGGATATTGAACGCAAGCTGAACCACGGCGCCGATCTGTTTCTGGTGGCGGAAGTCGGCGGCGAAGTGGTGGGCTCCGTTATGGGCGGCTATGACGGCCATCGCGGCTCGGCCTATTATCTCGGCGTGCATCCGGATTTCCGCGGCCGGGGCATCGCCAATGCGCTGATCAGCCGCCTGGAGAAGAAACTCATCGCCCGCGGCTGCCCCAAAATCAACCTGATGGTGCGTGAAGATAACGACGCGGTGATCGGCATGTATGAAAAGCTGGATTACGAAATCGCCGACATCGTCACGCTGGGAAAACGGCTGATCGAGGATCAGGAGTACTGATCCGCCGCCCGATCCGCATCTTCTTATCAATGGCTCAGGACGGCTGGGCCTTCCCGCATTATTAAGCCCGATTATCCGCCGTTGCACGGCACTTTCCGGCGCTCTTGTACTCCAATTCACATCGGATTATAACGGCTGGAAAGCAAGGCCGACCAATATGAGGAATAAATGTCATGAGATTTCGCCCACTGTTGCTGGGATTACCGCTGATACTGACCGGATGCGCCGCCACGTCTGGTTTTTCCTGGTCCAGCCTGTCGCCGTTTAACTGGTTCGGCTCTTCGCTTCAGGTGTCGGACGCCGGCGTCGGCGATATCAATGCCGGAACGCCATTGTCCGAACCGGTGTTGCATAAGGCGCTGAACGGCAATTACCGCCTGCGCAGCGGAATGGGCACGGCAAACGGTCAACTGGTGGCGTTTTATCAGGCGCTGGACGGCGATGAGGTGAAGCTGACGATCAGCGGTCAGCCGAAGAGCAGCGTCCGGAAAGTGGAAGTCACGGATGCGGCCATCGACAGCGCGTGGGGCGTGAAGATCGGCGATGCCTTCAGCGACTCTTACAGCAAGGCGTTCGGCGCATGTCAGCCGGGGCAGGGCGACGACTCGCAAAGCGTCGAGTGTGCGGCGCCGCAGAGCAAACACGTCAGCTACCTGTTTTCCGGCGACTGGAGCGGGCCGGAAGGGTTGATGCCCCCTGACGACATTCTCAAAACATGGCGGGTGAGCAAGATCGTCTGGCATGCGCAGGCTCGCGATTGATCGCCTGGCGGGTGTCGCATCAGCGGCGGTAAGGGCTTCCCGGCCAAAAAACGATCTCCATAAGGCGCGAATGTGGCGTCTGTGACGATTTTGCGTTTAAGCAAAGTAAAAACCTCATTTCTTCCGGTATGATAGCGGTGCTGCGCAGACGGAATCGCAGCTAATTCCATCATAAATAACAACAAAGAAGCATGCTTAGATTGAGGAAGCACAGATGACACCAATTCAGAGCGGTATTTTGCCGGAGCATCGCCGTTTTGCCATCTTTATGGAAGCCATGGTCCAGGGGGAATTTGATGCCATTCGGCAGGGATGCAAAAAGTTTTGTCAGGCATTGACCGAACTGCAACAGCAGTTTCCCGATGCCGGTCTGGGCGCGGTGCTGGCGTTTGGCTGCGACGTGTGGCGCGATCTGGATTGCCAGAATTCCGCCCTGCAGCTCAAGTCTTTTACGCCGTTGGGCAAAGGGCTGGCGCCCGCCACCCAGCGCGACCTGCTGATTCATGTCCAGTCATTGCGCCACGACGTGAATTTCAGCCTGGCGCAGGCGGCGCTGGCAGCCTTTGGCGGCGCCATCCATGTGGAAGAGGAAATTCACGGCTTCCGCGGGGTTGAGGACCGCGATCTGAGCGGTTTTGTCGACGGGACGGAAAACCCGCAGGGCGACGATCGCCGCGGCGTGGCGATCATTCCCGACGACCAGCAGGATGCCGGGGGCAGCTATGTCTTTACCCAGCGCTGGGAGCACAATCTCAAGCAGTGGCAGCGCTTTAGCGTTGAACAGCAAGAGCAGATTATCGGCCGCACCAAGCAGGATAACGAAGAGCTTTCTTCCGAACAGCGTCCGGTTACCTCGCACGTCAGCCGCGTCGATTTAAAAGAAGACGGCAAGGGGTTGAAGATTCTGCGTCAAAGCCTGCCCTACGGCACGGCCAGCGGCAAGCACGGGCTTTATTTCATCGCCTACTGCGCCAACCTGCACAATATCGAGCAGCAGCTGCTGAGCATGTTTGGCGAACGGGACGGCAAGCGCGACGATATGCTGCGTTTCACCCGCGCGGTGAGCGGCAGCTACTTCTTCGCCCCGTCGCTGGAGCGCCTGCTGGCGCTGTAATCCCGGCCCAGTCGCTCCCGGAGGCGATTTGTTTTTTTAAGGTTTTCCTTCGCGTAAAAAATCGCGCTGAGGTGGGCGTGACCGCCGGGTGAGCGGCACGGACGCCGCGAAAGCCAGTGCCGCGCTGGGAGCGCGTCAATGGCGGCCCGACCAGCGGTCACGAACGCCGAAGGCATCGCGTAGCGACGCGATTTCGCGAAAAGCCCGGGGTCATGGGGCGGTGGCGACTGAGTAACCGTGTTGCCAGTCAAGCATTTTAATTGGTCGCCAC